>CAVAUO010000134.1:0-4091 GCA_963591685.1 Escherichia coli | reverse complement strand
TCCGTGTCGACACTTTAGACTCCACCCCACATTTGATTCTCAGCGGAGTGGAAATCAGATCCGTTAAGACCGAATGCCTTCAGATGATTAAAGGATCCGCTGAGCTGAACGATGTGAAGATGAGCACCAAGGAGCAGGCCGACTCGCTCATCTACGTCAAGTCCGCCGTTGGCGTCGACATCAACGGCGGCACCTACACTGCAGCCGATGGCATGGCCTTGATCACCAAGGTGGAAGACGAGGGTAAAACCGTTCTGAACGGCGGCTCCTTCAACATCTTCCCCGCTAACGGAACGCTTGTCGAAGGCAAGGCTCTTCTCAAGAAGGCTGACTCCAGTGGGGAAAAGGGATATTTCGAGGTCGTAGACGCTAAAGACATCGACCTGTCCGCCATTGCGGCTGCAGTGGGGTACTCCGGCGTGAAGATCTACTTCGAGGACGCTTCCGAGGCCGCCTCGTTCGCCGAATCGCACGACGGCGCCACGCTCGCAAAGTACGTGACCGCAACCATCAGCGTGCTTGAAAGCCCGGTCTACGATGGCACGGCTAAAGAGGCGAACGTCGAGCTCAGCGGCATGGACGAGGCCGACAAGGACAAGCTCGCTGCGGTCGTCAAGTACTGCAACGCTGACGGCTCCGAGCTCGCGGGCAAGCCCGTCAACGCTGGCAAGTACACAGCCAAGGTCACGGGCTTGAGTGGCAATGAAGACGGCAAGTACGCGCTGCGCTCCCAAGAGGAAAGAAATTTCGAGATCCAAAAGGTCGGTACGGTCATCGCCCTCGCCGAGCCCGGTGTGAAGACCATCGGCGACGAGTTCAATCTCAACCCCTCCGCCTACGACGGCGCTACGTTCGCCTACGAAAGCGACAACCCGACGGTGGCGAGCGTTTCCGATGACGGAACGGTGAAGGTGAGCGCCGCCGGCGCAGCCACCATTACGGTAGGCACTCCTGGCGACGGCAACCACACGGATGCCTCCAAGTCGGTGACCCTGACCGCCAAGGCTGCCGACCTCTCCGCCGCAAAGGTGACGCTTTCCAAGACGAGCTTTACCTACAACGGCAAGGCCCGGAAGCCGAGCGTCAAGTCCGTGGTCCTTAACGGCAAGACCCTTGTCGCCGGCACCGACTACACCGCAAGTATCGCCTCCGGCAAGAAGGTCGGCGCCTACAGCGTGACCATCACCGCCAAGGGCATCTACACCGGCAAGGCCGCCGCGAGCTTCGTCATCAACCCCAAGGGCGTGACGAAGTTCAAGGTTTCCAAGGCAAAGAAAGCTTTCAAAGCTAAGTGGGCCAAGAACAAGACCGAGCGCTCCGGCGTCCAGCTTAAGTACTCCACCAAGAAGTCCATGGCCAAGGCCAAGACCGTGAAGGCCAAGGGCGCCGCAGCCAAGGCCAAGACCGTGAAGAAGCTCAAGAAGAAGACCAGGTACTACGTGCAGGCACGCACCTACAAGGTAGTGAACGGCAAGACCTACTACTCCGGATGGAGCAAGGTCAAGACCGTGAAGACCAAGTAGCCGCACCTGGTCGTGCCACGTCGTTCGTCCGGCAACGTGAGCCAGCGCGGCCGCCGCGACATAGCCGAACCTCAGCGAAAGAGCCCTTCGGGGCTCTTTCCTTTTGCCTTGCCGTGCCAGCGTCGGCCGCGGCCTCTTGCGGGCGCCGCGCGTTCCGCTGTTCAGAAGCCCAGGTCGATGACCTGGGCTTCTTCATGCGCTCACTCCTTCAGCGTTTTTATGCGGATTCCTTCGGAATCCTCTTTTTGGTTTTCAGAGCGGCACCCTCCAGGGACCCCGTCCGCCGCAGCTTGCTCGCTCTGCAACGCAAGCTAGCATAGCCACCACGACATACTCGAATCCCAGCAATAGGACCCTTCGTGGTCCTTTCCTTCTACGGAACCGACGGCAGAAGGTACTTACGAGAACCCCGATCGCCGCCGGGATGCTGGCAGCAATCCCAACAACCCAACATGAGTACTAAATCAGCTCGGTCCAAGCATCCGCCGGATCACACGAACAAAAAAGGCTCGGTAGCTAAAAACTACCGAGCCTGAAAGACTTAGCACAAGTCGCTTTGACGCGGATTACTCGCCGTCGGTGGCGTCCTGGGAAGCGCGGTTGGCAGCCCAAACGCGCAAGGACAGGCTGTACAGGTCGATGAAGCCCTTGGCGGCCTTGTGATCGAAGGTGTCGGCTGCGTCGTAGGTAGCCAGACCGTAATCGTAGAGGCTGTAGTCAGACTCGCGGCCGGTGACAACAAGGTTGCCCTTGTGGAACTTCACGCGAACGTTGCCGGTAACGCACTGCTGAGTGGTGGCCATGAAGGTATCCATAGCGTGCTTCAGGGGGCTGAACCACTGACCGTTGTAGACGTTGATGGCCCAGTCATGCTCCATGTGGAGCTTGTAGCGCAGAACCTCGCGCTCAAGGCACATGTCCTCCAGAGCACGGTGAGCCTCGATCAAGGCCAAGCCAGCGGGGCACTCATAGCACTCGCGGGACTTAACACCGATCATGCGGTTCTCGATCATGTCGATACGACCATAGCCATTCTCGCCAGCGATCTTGTTCAGCTCGACGACAACCTCCTGCATGGACATGGGCTTGCCATCGATGGCAGTAGGCACGCCGCCCTTGAAAGAGATGGTGATCTCGGTGGGCTCATCGGGGGTATCCTCGATGTCCTTGGTCATGGTGTAGATGTCCAGAGGAGGACGATTCATCGGGTCTTCCAGCACGCCGCACTCGATTGCGCGACCCCACATGTTGTCGTCGATGGAGTAGGGCTTCTTCTTGGTGGTAGGCACGGGCACGCCGTGAGCCTGAGCCCACTCCATCTCCTCGGCACGGGTGTGCATATCCCACTCGCGAACAGGAGCGATGATCTCGAGCGAAGGATCAAGAGCACGGATGGAAGTCTCGAAACGGACCTGGTCGTTGCCCTTGCCAGTGCAGCCATGAGCGACGTACTTGGCACCGAACTGATGAGCGATGTCCACCAGATACTTGGAAATCAGAGGACGGGAAAGAGCAGAGAGCAAGGGGTACTTGTTCTCGAACATCGCGTTTGCGGCAAGAGCCTTGGTAAGGAAGTTGTTGGCGAAATCCTCGCGCATGTCGGCGATGATGCACTCCTTGGCGCCAACCTGAAGAGCGCGCTCGCGGATTTGCTCAAGACCTTCGTGCTCCTGGCCAACCTCGCCAACGACGCAAACGACGTCGAGGCCCTTCTCGTCCATGAGCCACCTCAAGCAGACGGAGGTGTCCAGACCGCCGGAGTATGCAAGAACGCAAATATCCTTTGCCATTGTTGTAGTTCCTTTCGTTTACCATGCCCGAAGGGCAATCGAGCACTTGCTCGAATTAAGTTATACCTTGTTTTGCTCGTGTGCGCACCTACGGTAACCATGTGTACACATAGCGCCGAGCAGTGCGCAGGGTCTGCTCATAACACGCGTACAAAGCCTGCGGGCAGCACGCGCATAAGACGCAAGCTTCGAGTGCTGCAGGCAACGCGCATCAGCGTGCGTCAAGCGCAAACGGACGCCGCAGCGCCGCAGCACTTTAACCGAGCATTCCTTTGAACTCGGCGGCCATTGCCTCGGCCTCGGCCTTGGCGGGATCAGCCTCGGCAGCTTCCTTAGCCTGGACGGCCTGGGTGGCACGCGCATCGGCGAACAGGCCGGGCAGAGCGTCAACCACAGCGTTGATTTCCTTCTTGGTGCAGATGAGCGGAGGAAGGAAGCGCAGCGTACCCTTGCTGGTGGCGTTGAGCAAAAAGCCCTTTTTCAGACCCTCGAGCACCACAACGTTGGCGTCGATGTCCTCGGAAACGTCGGCACCGACCATCAGACCCATACCACGAACCTCGTGGATGTCGTCCAGGGCGTCGAGTTTGTCGGCGAAGTAGCAGCCAAGTTCATCGATTTCCTTGACGAAGGGCTCCTTCATCAGTGTTGAAAGCGTTGCGTGAGCTGCGGCAACAGCCAGGTTACTGCCACCGAAAGTGGAGCCATGGTCGCCCGGCTGGAAGGCCTCGGCAACCTCGACGCGGGCAACGCAGGCGCCCATGGGGAAGCCAGACGC
>CAVAUO010000133.1:0-4092 GCA_963591685.1 Escherichia coli | reverse complement strand
CGCCATTCTGCTTGTCGGTGTTCTTGCGCTCCTGTGCGTGGTAACCGCAAACGCGGCGCAAACGCTGGCTCAGCGCCAAGCCAGCGCCACCACCGAAACCTACGCGCTCGATTCCTGCGGCCAGCTGATGCTCGCGGGCATCAGCGAGGAGCTTTCCTCCTCGGGCTCGCTTAAGGCCACGGCATCCAAGCTTTCCTCCATCGCCGAAAAGGCCAAAAAGGATTGCGGGGAAGAAAGCCTAACCATCAAGACCTCTTCCAGCTCCAAGAGCCTGAGCTTCACCGTGACCGCGCAGGACGGCAAAAAACTCGATGCTAAAGTAAGCCAAAAAGACGGCTCGCTTTCAGTAGACCAGTGGAAACTTACCAGCCAGCAGCAGGACGCCGAGGAAACCCTTTGGTCCGGCTCCGTCGATAATGATTAAAGGAGAATCGTCGATATGGAACTAAAAGAACTTCTGAAGCAGATGATCGATCTTAAAGCGTCGGACGTCTTTGTGAACGCAGGCCTGCCTTTGGCCTACCACACGGGCGGCGTCCACGTGCGCACCGATTCCGCTCCTTTGACCCCTGCCGATACGCGCGAGTACGTCCACGCTATTTACGAGCTGGCCCATCGCGACATCACCATCTTCGAATCAACCATCAACCACGATGACGATTTCAGCTTCGCCATCCCCGGCGTCGGCCGCTTCCGCGCCAACATCTTCCGCCAGCGCGGCTCCTACGGCGCCGTCATCCGCGTGATCCCCTTCGGCCTGCCCACCCCCGAGGAAATGAACATCCCCGAGTCCGTTATGAGCCTGGCCGACGTGACCAAGGGCCTTGTCCTTATCACCGGCCCCGCCGGCTCCGGCAAGTCGACCACGCTCGCCTGCCTGGTCGATCGCATGAACCACAATCGCCAGGGACACATCATCACGATGGAAGATCCCATCGAGTACATCCACAGCCACGGCACCTGCATCGTGACCCAACGCGAGGTTCCCACCGACATAGCCACCTATTCCGAGGCACTGCGCTCTGCCATGCGTGAGAGCCCCGACGTCATCCTACTTGGCGAAATGCGCGATGCCAACACCATCGGCACGGCCGTCAATGCCGCCGAGATGGCTCAGCTGGTTCTTTCGACCCTGCACACCACCAGCGCCGCCAACACCGTCGAGCGCATCGTGGACGCCTTCCCCGCCAACCAACAGCGCCAGATTCGCGTTCAGCTTTCCATGGTGCTCCAAGCAACCGTGAGCCAGCAGCTTGTGCCCGCAATCGACGGCGGCACGGTGCCCATCTTCGAGATCATGCTGATGAACACCGCAATCCGCAACCTTATCCGCGAGGAGAAGGCCTACCAGATCGACTCCGTCATCGCGTCCAACACCAAGCTTGGCATGCAGACTATGGATCAGGGCCTCTTCGCCGCCTACAAGGAAGGCAAAATCACCAAGGACGTTGCCCTGCGCTACGCCAACCACCAAGAAGCGCTGATCCGCCGCTTCGAGTCCGAGGGCCTATAGACCCCGCAGAGCCCCGCAGGCCCCCTCCGGCCCAGCACGCGGCCGATGGCGCAACGAGCGCCTAAGCCCCGAGCAAGCGCTTCACCATCAACAAGGCATGAAAACGCCCAGGTTGCGACCTGGGCGTTTTTTTAATTTTTGAGCAAGGGATACGACGACCGGAGATTTGCCTCCAGGCACCGTGAGCCATGGGCACTGATGCCTGGGGGCTTCACGCTAGCGGCACGAACGACCAAGTTCGCCGGAGCCGATTGCTCGCCTTCGCCAGCCATCAGGCCCCTCAGAACAAGAGCTGCACGAAAGCTAGAGTGCCGACTTCAAAGCCTTGATGGTCTTGTTGTACTCGGCCTCAACCTGAGGAAACAAAACGTCGGAGCCCTCCAAAGTGCCCGGGCGCAGGGCTTCCGTAATTTGGTAGACCGGTTCATACAGGTTCGTGAATCCCAGGTTCGAGCACACACCTTTAAGCGTATGCGCTGCCATAAAAGCTTGCTTGGCATCCCCCGCCTCTAGCGACTCTTTCAGGGTGGCAAAGCTCCCATCGTCCAGGAATTTAGCCGCAAAACGCGCAACCAAGGCGTCATTCATCAATCGATTAAGAACATCCGAGTAATCTGCCCCCATCTGCTCGTAAGCTTCTTTCAACGTAGCCATGTTATTTCTCCTTGTTAGATGCTATTGGGTTGCTTGCGATAGGGGGGGTTAATGCCGGTATGTCGAGCTCCCTTTTAATGCGGTCTTCGCTGTCCAGAAGGCATTCGATAAGCAGCGGATTGAACTGCCCGCACTCCCCGCTTATGATCATTCGCATAGCCTCATCGTGCGAAATCGCCTTTTTGTACACGCGGTCACTCGTAAGCGCATCGTACACGTCCGCCAACGAAACGACCTGCGCCGAAATGGGAATCTCGTCACCTTTAAGCTGATCGGGATAACCACCGCCGTCCCATCGCTCATGATGATGGCGGCAGATATCGCGCGCGGTTTCCAGCAACACAGGATTGTCATTGTACATCGTAAGATTATCGAGCATGTTGGAGCCAAGCACGGTATGCGATTTCATGATCTCGAATTCCTCGTCGGTCAGACGACCAGGTTTGTTCAAGATGCTGTCGGGAATGGCCAGCTTACCGATGTCATGCAAGGCCGAGCACATCACCGTCATCGAACGAGCAAGGCTCGTGATGCCGTAACGGTCGGTCTTCTTCATCAGGCAATCCAGCAGAATCTCGGTCAGGTTGCGCACGTGCAAAACGTGGGGCCCGCTTTCGCCGTTGCGCATCTCCATGGCGCCACCCATGATGTTGATCAGCACGTTGCTGGTTTTCTCGCGCTCGTAATACTGCTGCGCGAGCATCGAGCTCAAACGGCGCTGGCGCGCATACAGGCGCATGATGTTGCTCACGCGCTGGCGAACGATGCGAATATCGAAGGGACGGGCGATGTAGTCCGAAGCGCCCAATTCGTAGGCACGCAGCACGGCTTCATCGGAATCCTCGCTGGAGATCATAATAACGGGGATGTTTTCGATCCAGCCACTGCGCACCATGGTCGAAAGCACATCGAAACCCGACATGCCCTCCATGATGATGTCCAAAAGCACCAAGGAAATGCCCGAGCCATACTCGCGCAGAAGCTCAACGCCTTGGTAGCCATTTTCCGCTTCAAGGATTTCGTAATCGTCCTTGAGCATTTCCTTCAAGATGTCGCGGTTGAGCTCGGAGTCATCGACGATCAAGAGAACGGGCTTGTAAGAGTCGATTTCTTCAACGGAGTCGCTATCGGTTAACACCGAGCTTCCTTGCTGTTTGGCCAGATACATCAAGCGATCCGCCTGTTTCACCGCTTCATCGACGGAACGTCCGTTGGACAACACGCCACCAATACTCGAGGAAAGGTAAGCCTGTTCGTTGCCAGGCACGCTCGTTTGCGAGATAGCAACCGAAATAGCACGCAACCTGCGCGAGAAGGTTGCGCTATCGATGTTGGGAATAACCAAAACGAACTCGTCGCCACCATAGCGAATGAGGATATCGGTCTCACGAATACAACCAAGCATCGTTTGAGCGGCGGCGCGCAGGGCAAGGTCGCCCGCATGATGACCAAGAGAATCGTTGACGAGCTTGAAGTCGTCAAGGTCGATAACTGCAACACCAGCAAAGAGGTGCTCACGCTTTATCTCATCCTCGTAAAAACGACGATTGTACAAACCGGAAAGAACGTCGAGGTAAAGCTCGTTGCGATCGATGCGGTCCTCACGCTCGACGTTGGCGGAGTACAGCATGACATGCGGGATGCCGTCTACCTCGAGATAGCGAGCAGTAACCCTGTGCTGCTCGTTGCCAAGCTGAAGCATGCGCTTGGCGTTTCCATGAGTTTCCAGAAGCTGAGAGCAAACCTTACGCATGCAGGGAGTTTCGTCGCCGCAAAGCAGGCAGTTCATCTCATTTTCCACTTCGTCGGCATCGAGTAGACGAACAATAGGAAAGATGTTCTTCAAGCGCGAAACCTCTTCATCGGCTTCGGCGCTTGTCAGATTGACCTCTATTTCTTTTTCGCTCATGAGGAGCCTTTTCCTT
>CAVAUO010000132.1:0-4248 GCA_963591685.1 Escherichia coli | reverse complement strand
ACGGCACACCCGTCCTGCGACGCGTAGGCCCGCCCGTCCTGCGAGCGCGAGTAGGTCTGGCCTGCGTAAGGCTGGGCTTCCCCAGAGCGCGTTTGGGCATGGGCAGACGGCTGCATGCGCCCCTGCGCCGAGCGCCCTTGCATTGAGCTGCGACGATCGTGATCGGGCATGCTAATCCTCCAGCATCTTCAAGGCTGCGCTGTAACCGCCGCTGCCGTAATTCAAAGCCTTGGACACGCGCGCGATCGTGGTAGCGCTTGCCCCCGTGACGCGCTCGATGGAGCTGTACGATTTCCCCTGGTCAAGCAGGCGCGCCACGGTAAGACGCTGCGATGCGTCCTTTATCTCGCGCACGGTAAGAAGATCCTCCAAGAGCATGTACAGGTCGTCCGGGTCGGTGGTGCCGGCCAAAACTGCCAGCAAATCGTTGACTTCCTGCGTACGGATTTCCGCCATGCACGCCCCCTCGTTCGAATAAGAAAAGAGTTTGCAAGCAGTTTACTCCATCGTCCTAAAGCACGGCAGCACAGCTATCCTTCTTCCTCAAATTTCCAATTAAATTATCGGTGTTTTTTTATTAGACTTAAAGCAGAGCAAGCAACAAGAACCAAGATCGAGGAGGCGAACATGGCCCAAAATTACAAAACCCTACGGGCCTTGTTCCACGCCTCCGAAAGCAATGCCGACCACATCTACCAAGAGCGCTTTAATGGCAAGGATGCCCACCGTTTCGAGTTCGACGTTTCCGGGTACCCAGCGTTTTTCTTGATGGACTCCGCGGTTTACGAGCTCATCATCCAGTCTCTCGAGCTCGACCGCAGCATCAGAAACCTTGCTGCCCAGCTCCCCTATTCTGCGCTGAAGCACTATATGGATTCCTGCCTCATCGACGAGGTTCTTATTACCAACAAAATCGAGGGCGTTAGCTCAACAAGGAAGGAAATCGGCACGATTCTTGAGCACCTTAATGATCAGGGGAAAACAGGGCACCTCTACGGCCTAACGCGGAAATACCACGCGCTCGGCCAAGAAAAGCTACCGCCGCTGAACACGCCAGCGGATATCCGCGCGCTCTATAACGAGCTCGTACTGCCCGAGGTGCGCGAGGAAAATCCCGCGAATGAGCCCGATGGCAAGCTATTCCGCAAGGGGCCGGTGAGCGTTATTTCGACAGGTCAAAAAGAAGTCCACCGCGGTGCCCAAACGGAAAAGGAAATTGCGCAGCTTCTTAAGCAGGCGCTCGCGCTGCTTGCAGGCGAGAGCTTGCATCCGTTACCAAGGACCGCGCTATTCCACTTCATGTTCGGCTACATCCATCCTTTTTACGATGGCAACGGACGCGTCAACCGCTTCATCAGCAGCTCTGTTCTATCGAGCTATTACCATCCCATCGTCGGTTTCAAGCTGTCTTTAAAGATGCATGAAAAGCTGAGCGCTTATTACAAAGCCTTCACCACCTGCGAGCATCCGCTCAACAAGGGAGACTTGACGCCCTTCGTTATCGCCTTCGCGCAGATTTTCGTGTCCGCGCAAGAGGAAGCCTTGGCTCAACTTAAAGAAAAATCAGGGGACTATAAGGTAGCGCAGAGCAAGCTCCAAAGCTCATTGCCCCCAGGGCAACTGGAAGAGCTTGGTGATTTCGCCTGCGAGTTGGCGCAGGCGAGCATTTTCGCCGAAAACGGCATCACGACCAACGAACTCTGCGAAGCCTGCAGCATTACCGCCCCTACCGCAGTGAAGCGCCGCAAAAAACTTAAGGACGCCGGCCTGCTTGCCAGCAAAAAGCAAGGTCACTACACCTATTATTCGCTCAATCTTGATGCCTTGTTCGCTTAAATGCGCGCCTGCGAAGGCGCGCGAACAAGCCCAGGATTTGCTGCTGCCATAAGGCCTCAAAGCGCGCTAGCCCGCCTGGCCGACCAGCTAAAACAGGCGCGCCGCATGCGCCAGCACGGGCGCACGGCGTGCACCGGCCAACAAGCACCGGCAGCTCCGCGCCAAGCGCCAGGCGCGCGCTATTTGACCAGATCGGTGTCCTGCTTGGAAAGCTCAAGTTCCTCGGTGGTGCGAACAGCGCGCATAAGGATCTGCATGCGCTCCTCCACGTCCTCAATCATATCGGCGCAATTCTTCAACTCGCTGGCCATGTCAATCGCAGTCACCTCAGCGGCGCCCTTGTAACGAAGCGCGTGCTCCAAGCTCGCCCAGAAGTCCATGGCGATGGTGCGGAACTGAATCTCAACCGGAACCATATGCTTGCCGTCAGTCAGGTACACCGGGACCCTTAGCACCACGTGCAAACTGCGGTAGCCGTTCTCCTTGGGATGCGCGATGTAATCCTTGACCTTGAGAATCTGCAAATCGTCCTGCGAAAACAGAAGCTTGACCAGCGAATATACATCGTCAACGTAGTTCGCAACAACACGAATGCCTGCGATATCAAGCACATTTTCCTTCAAGGAATCGATGGTCAGCGGGTAACCGCGGCGCTGCATTTTCTCCATAATGCTGCGGGGCGCCTTGATGCGCTTTTCCACATGATTGATAGGGTTGTGCTTGAAGCGCATCTCGAGGTCGTTGTCCAAAGTCTTCAAGCGCGTGTGCATTTGGTACATGCCCGCTTCGTAGCGGCGGATCAAAGGACGAATCTTGTTCTCAAAAGCACTCAGGCGCTCTGCCCGGCTCATGTTTTCAAAATTAACGAATTCCAAAGATCCCTCAATGGTGAAGCCAGGCGCACCTGGTTTGCGCTGCAGCGACAAATTAGGACCGGCGCTAGACGTGCCCTCTAAAGATTCAGCGTTTCCCTGCTGCAAAGAATCGAGCAGCTCATTAGCCTCAAGCGATTCGACAAGCGCGCTCGCGCTCGTAAGTTCGGGGCCATCAACCTGATTTAGTTTTCCAGTCGCCTCAAGCGCTATCGCCTCCTTGGGCTCTTCGGCCAGTTTGAGTGCGTCGATGAGAGCTTGGCTGCCGTGCAGATCAAGCGCCTCGGCCTGATCGGATTTAGTGGTAGTCGTATTCATAATGAATTTATTCAACCATAGCTTTCCGCGGGCAAACGGCATGCAGGCCCTGGCTTGTTAAAAACTCCACACCCCGAAACTCTGCATCAAAAAGTCGAACGGACGATTCTTCCAACGGCAGGCGCCATACCTCTTCTGCGCAAAACCGAGATTTATGTCGCATGGACCCCTTTAAATAGCTGGAATAATGACGCAAAACCATGGCAAATCATGATGAAACGTGTCGCAGCAAGGCGTTAAAACATAGGGAAAAATGTCGCAGCAGCTCATTTGCCAGCGGAAACATCATCCTGAACTTGAAGGGCAGCTCCATCGCCTAAAACGCGTCGGACGGCGCAAACGGCCGACATCAGCCAACCGACACAAAACGACCGGCGTCGGACAGCAAAAAAAGAAAGGACCCCGAAGGGTCCTTTCTTTAATTCGCGGATGCGAGGTATGGCTGGGCAAATGCACAACCTAAGCGCAAGCTTTAAAACTTACTCCCAGGTGCAAGCAGCCTCGCCGGCCTCCTGGCGCTGAGACTTGAAGATGCGATCCTCGATCTCGGGGCCATGGTAAACGCCAACGCCGCCGTCTGCCTCGATGGCATCGATCTCTTCCTGAGTGTAGCCATACTTCTTCATGACCTCGGAGGTGTGGTAACCAACGGGCTTGGCCAGGATCACAGGGGGATCACCAGCGGACTCGAAGCGCAAAGGAGTCATAGGCAGAGCATGCTTGCCAAACTCGTTGTACTCGACGTAGCGCAGGGAGTCGTTGACGTAAGCTTCCTCGTCCTGAAGGACGTCGGTGAAACGGAAGAGCTTCTGAGCGGGAACCTGGTTCTCGCGGAAGATCTCCATCCACTCGGCGAAGGGCTTCTGAGCAAAAGCCTCCTCGAGCCAACCGATGACCTCAGGCTGCTTGCCGGATGCCTTGAGTGCGGGCAGGTTGCAGGTGTCGGGGTTGTTCTTCTGATCCTCGCGGCCGAAGAGACCCATCATCATCTCGTAGTACAAGTCGTACTGAGGCATGCAGATGTAGATCCACTTGTCGTCAGCGGTCTTGTAGGTGTTGTTGAAGGGGTTGGAAACGTGCTTGCGGGACTTGGGGTAGTCGGCGCCGAACTGCTGAGCGCAGATTCCGATGTCGGAAGCAAAGATGGCTGCAGCGTAGAGGTTGGTGACAACCTTGTCGCCCACACCGGTGCGGGTGCGGTTGAACAGAGCAGCGCAGATGC
>CAVAUO010000131.1:0-4276 GCA_963591685.1 Escherichia coli | reverse complement strand
TCTCGTTTGTGGACCATTCAACGTGCACGCCTTTAGCGCTGCCTTCGGCGTGCTTTTGCGCGATGGTTTCTATGAGTTCGGAAGAGGGCGTGCCCGGATAACCTGCCGCAACGCGCACTCCTGCCTCAAGGGCGGCCAAGCCGAAGGCTTGGTTTCCCGTAAGGAATCGTTTGGTCATCTTTCACCCTTTATGCGTTGGCGGCGTCTTCCTTCATCTTCTTGATCAGGTCGCGCATGGACTCGTCACCCGTGCCAAGAATCTGAACAGCCAAAATGGCAGCATTCTTGGCGCCGTTGATGGCGACGGTGGCCACAGGCACGCCGCTTGGCATCTGAACCATGGAAAGCAGGGAGTCCAAACCGCCCAGATCGCTCGTCTTCATGGGAACCGCGATGACGGGCAAGGGGGTGTAGGCCGCAACGACGCCGCCCAGATGGGCTGCCTTGCCAGCTGCCGCAACAATCACGCGAATGCCCCGTTCCTCCGCGGTGCTCGCCCACTCATGGACGACGGCGGGCTTGCGGTGGGCGCTCGCGATGACGAGCTCGTAGGGGACGCCCCATTCCTCCAGCTGAGCCACGCAAGGCTCCATAGCGGGCATGTCGGACTGAGAGCCCATAATGATGCCAACAACGGGTGTTTCGGCCATGTTCGTTCCTTTCCATTGATGCCGCGCCGGGCGACAACGAAACCGCCGACGCATCGCTTGCCCCGCAAAAGCACCAGCCAACAAGGACGACCGGGCATGAAGGCAAATGAAGGATCGGCGATAAACCTCTTCAAGTGATTTCTTGAATTGTACCGCTAACAAGCGCACTTGCCCGTACGCGCACGTACAAGATAAAGAAGGATGCCGAAGCTGTGCCCCGACATCCTTTTACATTCAATATAGCAGGAATCCCGCCGGCTCAAAGCATGGACGGAAATGCGCGCTCGGGCAGCCTTAGCCCAGAAGCTTGATCGCATCCACCAGCTGCGCCGGATCGTTGACGATGGCGGAAGGCTCCTCTTTGGCAAGTGTAATGCCGTCGAAGAACTTTCCCCAGGTCACCGCCACCGATTTCATACCCGCAGCATGGGCCGCCTTCAAATCAAAAGGACTGTCGCCCACATAAACGCAACGCTCGGGCTCGACCGAAAGCGCAGCGGCAGCGTTGAGCAAGGGCTCAGGCTCGGGCTTGTGAGCCGTGCTTGCCTCGACCCCGTTAACCACCTCGAAGAAAGGCGCCATGCCAAAATGCTCGAGACCCGTCAGGGCAACATGACGGCGCTTCGAAGTGACCACGCCCATGCGATAGCCCTCCTCTTTTAGCTGCTCAAGCGCATCAAGCAGACCGGGGAAGGCGCTGATGTTGTTGACCAAGTCGCACTCGTTGTGCTCGCGATAGGCGGAAACCAAAGGTTCAACCTGGCTTTCGTCGTCTGCGAACAGGCGCATCTGCTCAACCAGAGGAATGCCAACCTTGGACGAAATTTCCTCGTCGCTCAAATCGTGCCCCAAGACTTCCTTGAGCGCGAAGTGCATGCTGCCCAAAATGGCGTTGAACGTGTCGACCAAGGTGCCGTCATTATCGAAAAACACCACCTGCACCTGACGCTCGGGCGCAATGCCCAAAGCCTCAAGCGCCCCCGACGCACCGCTGTTCATCATTTCAAGCTTTTCCTGCATGGCTAAGATGCTCCTTCAGTAGAACGAAAAGGGGCGCATAGACTGTAAAGGCCTGCGACCCAAGTTCTGCATTGTATCCCCGAACCCGCCAAGTGCCAAAGAAAGGCTGCTGCAAAAAAATCCCTCCCTGAAAGAGCGATCGCCTCCGTTTCGCACCCAGGCATACGGCTCGCGACCGCAAGCGCTTCCTTTCACCCCACAGCCCGCAATTCCGCTACCGCGCAGAGGTTAAACGCAGGAAACAGCCCCAGGCGAACGGTGGGTTTCGAGCGTTCAACGTCAAGCGCCGAACCGTTAAACATTTCCTTTTCGCCAAAACAGGTGTTCACCTTGGGTAACTCCGATAAAGCAGGTGTTTGCTGTTGCACAGAGTGAAATCTTCCTCCGAAAGGTCCTAGCGGCGAGCACGACGCCCCAGCGACGACGTGGCGCCTCTCCAAAAGGACCGGCCATAACGTCTTTTACGAACGGAGGCTCCATGAAAGTAGGAAACCTCGCTGCACCGCCCCAATCAGCGCGCCTAGCCGTCGATCGAATCTTGAGCGACGCCCAAGTGGATCCGAAGGCATGCTATCAATGCGGCAAATGCTCGGCCGGGTGCCCCGTTGCCGCCGACGCCGACATGCCGCCGCGCCAGATCATGAGGCATCTACAACTTGGCCAAGCTGAGCCCCTCCTGAAATCGAGCATGCCCTGGCTTTGCGCCGGATGCGGCATGTGCCTAGCACGCTGCCCGCAAGAAATCGATCTGCCCAGCGTCATGCTCGCCTGCAGAAGGGAAGCGAAGCGCACCGGCTCGCCTGCAGTATCCGAAGTAAACCGTTTCAACGACCTGTTCATCAGCGGAGTTCGCCAACAAGGCACCTCCAACGAAACCACGCTGGCCATGCGCTACAACCTCACCACCGGGCATCTTCTTCAAGACGCCCTAAGCGCACCCAAGATGATGAAGCGCGGAATGCTGGAATTCCCCAGCAAGCAAGCAGGCAAAGCCGAAGAAGTGGCCGCCATCATCGACAAAGCGCGCACAATGGAGCAAGCCGCCCATCCGCAAGCCGACGACGCGAAAGGGGGCACAGCATGAAATACGCCTACTTCCCTGGATGCTCGGCTCATTCCACCGGCATCTCGTACACGAAATCCTACGATTACGTCGCTCGTGCCGCCGGAATCGAGCTGGCCGAGATTCCCGATTGGAACTGCTGCGGGGCATCGGCCGCGCACGCGGAAAGCGAACTGTTGGGAGACGCGCTTCCCGCCCGCTCGCTCGCCCTGGCCGAGGAGGCCTTTGGGGACACTCCGGTGCTCGCACCCTGCGCCGGATGCTACCAGCACCTTAAAACCGCAAGCGCTCACGCGCAGGAAAACGAAGATCTGCGAGCGCAAGTGGAAAGCCTTATCGGCCGCCCCTGGGCCGCAAGCTCCTACGTCGCCAACGGGCTGGAGCCCTTCCTTTCCCAAGAGGTGCAAGAACGTATAAGCGCACGCGTATCCTGGCCGCTGAACGGCTTGAAGGTTGCCTGCTACTACGGATGCGCCCTGCTACGACCTACCGAGATATGCGCCTTCGACGATGACGAGCAGCCACACACCATGGAACAGCTTGTCGCCCTTTCCGGAGCCCAAGCCATCGAGTGGCACTTCAAAAACGAATGCTGCGGGGCATCGCATCAAGTAACCGTCCCTAGTCTGGGACGTAGCATGGTGCGGCGTATCTTCGAGAACGCCTTCGCTAACGGCGCCGACGCCATAGCCTGCGCCTGCCCGCTGTGCATGTTGAACCTTGATATGCGCGAGGCCGAGGTAAACGCGGCACGCGCCAAGGAAGGCCTGCCCGCGCTCGATATCCCCGTCTACTACTTCACCGAGCTGCTGGCCACGAGCATGGGCGCGCCTCAAGAGGAAAGCGGCATTGGCCAGCACTTCCACCCCGCCACCAACCCGCACGGACGCGCGCTTGAATCTTGGCAGCGCCAACAAGGCGCCCAAAAAGCTGCCGCGGAAGCCGAGCGCGCCGCCAAGGAGGCGCAACGCAAGGCGCGAGCCGCAGCACGTGCAGCCAAAGCAAACAGCAAGGTCGAAGCCAAGCCCAAAGCGAACACCAAGGCTGAAGCGAAGCCCAAGGAAGATGCCGCAACCAAGGATGAGGCGCCGGCCGCGAATGCTGCAGGCACCGCAGCGCCGGCAAGCGTGAAGGACACCGAAAAGGAGGTGATCGCATGAGCCGAATCGGAGTATTCGTCTGCCATTGCGGCACCAACATCGCGGCGACAGTCGACGTTCAGGCGGTAGCCGACGCCGCACGCCTTATGCCGAACGTGGCCTTTGCGACCACCAACAAATACACCTGCTCCGACCCAGGCCAGCAGGCCATCGCCGATGCCGTGAAGGAGCACGAGCTCGATCGCATCGTCATAGCCAGCTGCAGCCCACGTATGCACGAGCAAACCTTCCGCAAGATGCTGGCCGAGAAAACCAGCATCAACCCCTACCTGTTGGAAATCGCAAACATCCGCGAGCAGTGCTCCTGGGTGCACAAGGACAAAGCCGTCTCCACCCCCAAGGCCATCGACCTGGTGGCCATGGCCGTTGCCAAGGTGGACACC
>CAVAUO010000130.1:0-4300 GCA_963591685.1 Escherichia coli | reverse complement strand
TCTTCCAGGCTAGAGCTTTTTTGCGTTTGCGATCTGCTTTTGGTCAAGGGCAAGAGCCTCGACATCGTGAAGGAGGCGCGCCTGGTAGACGGCTTTCCTCGGTTGCGTGGCAACGTGGAGCTTACGGTTGCCTCAAGCCCTATTCTCGAGCTCGCTTCGCGCACCACTTTCCCCGACCAGGCCAACGAGCACCTGTTCGATATGTCTTTAGCTGCTCTGCGCACGATCTCGGATGTTCAATGCCATGACCCAAATCTGGTTTCGGCTGCTGCCTTGCTAAAGGCTCTTGCGCTTTTGGGCTTCCGTCCGAGCTTCACAGGCTGCGTAAGCTGCGGAAGTCCTATCGATCTATCTCTTAACGGCAATTCGAACTCTGTTCATGCGTTCTCGTATCTTGACGGCGGCGTCGTGTGCGCAGATTGTTACGGGAGCCTCGAGACGGTATCGCTCGGGAGTGGCCTGCTCGAGTGGGCCAACGCTCTTCTCTATGGCCTTTTCGACGATATTGCTACCCTTAGCATTGATGAAAATGATATAAGGGATTTACTTAGATTTTTGCAAATGTGGATTAATGTCCAAATTCAGCTTAAATTGAAATCGCTTGATTTTCTTTTGATGTACTACGGTTGGTGATTTTGTAAGGTGAGGAGGGGATAGGCTCGTGGTCGAATGGTCATTGGTCTGTGAGTATATTGCTCTCGTTCTCCTTGTTATCGTAACCGCCATGTTCCATCAGCGCGAAACCGTCATGACGCGCAAGCGCAAGGTCTTTTTCGCTTGTCTTCTTTCTTCCATGGCGGCGATCCTCGTCAATGTGATGACGTACTACACGCTCAATTCTTTTAGTCTGTTTCCCGTATGGTTCCATTACTTCCTGAACAGCCTATATTTTGTGCTGAGCGTATTGATGACGACGGTCATCACGTACTACATTCTGTGCCGTGTCTACGATTTCTTCTACGACAAGCATGAGCTTCGGTTGATGAGTTTCGTTTTGCTTGGAATGAACCTGGGTTTTATGTGCGTCATCGTAGTGAACCTCAGCAACGGTGTTTTGTTCTCATTCGACAATGGCACCTACATCCGTGGTCCTCTTAACTCCCTTGGCTATCTTGCGGCGGGGTTGTGCTGCGTGATCGTTGTGGGGTGCTATATCAAGCACCGTAAAAGTGTGAGCGATTCCGTGAGTCGCATCATGATCATGTCGCCCCTGTTCGTGCTCTTCCTGGTTCCCTTCCAGATGGCTTATCCCGATCAGCTTTTGAACGGAATCATCGCAGCCATCGTGTGCCTGATAATCTTCCTCAACTTCCAAAGCGTCTCGGTTGAGGTGGACTCCCTTACGAATTTGGGTAATCGTTCCAAATGCATCGCAGAGCTCTACCTTCGCGCGCGATCCAATCAGCCTTATCAGATCATTCTGGTTGCTCTACGCAATTTCACGCAGATCAATCATATTTACGGGCATCGTTGCGGCGATTCGGCCCTGTTCCATATCGCCAAAGAACTGAACGGTTTGTTTTCGGAAGCGCATGTGTATCGTTTCAACAGTGTCGAGTTTTTGATCCTGCTTCCGGCTTGTGCGACGTTCGTGCACGATTTGCGCTTGAAGGACGTGAAGGAGTGCATGGATCGCCGGTGGCCTGCGGGCAACGACATGGCCAAGATTTCCTACTGCATCGCGGAGTTGAGCGATCGAGAGACGCGCTACAACGTCGAGGATATTGTGGAGCGTCTGGATTACGAGGTTGCTCTTGCCAAGGTCGAGGATTTGGTTCTTGTTCGCTACGACGACGAGGTGGACGCGCGCTTCAGGCGCGAGCAGGCGCTTGAGCTCTACATGCGCAGCGCTATCGACAAGGACGCCTTCGAGGTATGGTATCAACCTATCTATTACTGCCATTCCGGCAAGTTCGAATCCTGCGAGGCTCTTGTTCGCTTGAGGGATGAAAACGGCGTCCTCATCTCACCAAACGAGTTCATTCCTATCGCCGAGGAAAACGGGATGATCGACCGCATCACGGATTTCGTACTCGATCGCACCTGTCGGCTCCTTGCGGAATTGGACGGTTCGGGGCCTATGTCGATCTCGGTGAACCTTACGGTCAGGCAGATTCTGCAATATGGCCTTGTTGAGCGCATCTCCAACCTTATCGATGCTTACGGCATCGATCCAGGCTCCTTGAAGCTTGAGGTTACTGAGCGCATCCTGTCGGAGAACGAGGAGTTGGTCGGTGCGGTCATGCGCGATCTTGAGAAGATCGGCGTGCATTTCCTCCTTGATGATTTCGGTACGGGCTACTCTAACTTCTCCACGATCCTTAATTATTCCTTCGAGTGCATCAAAATCGATCGTAGCCTTGTCAAGGATCTCCCTGCCTCCAAGCCCAAGCATTTGCTTGCCGACGCCCTGACGCCTTTCTTTCATGATGCGGGTCAAAAGGTGCTCGTTGAGGGTATCGAGACCGTCGAGCAGCTTGACGCCGTTCTTGATAGCGGGGTCGATCGAATCCAGGGCTACTATTTCGCCAAGCCTATGCCTTCGGCGGATCTTCTGCTTTGGTACGAAGGGGTCGCAAGCGCCTAGCTTCGTTTGGGGCCTCATGCGTGACCTGCGGAAATTTTATCGGGCAATGGCTTTCGATTCCCCGATTGATCTAATTATGGGATTGCTCGTATTTTTCCTTGAAGGCGGACCTTGCTTTACGTATAATCAACGGGCTGCAAAAAGCAGTTAAGTGCTTCACGCCTAGCTTGCATGCGCCACCGCTTGCTCGCTCAGCTTGAAGGGTATCCATGTGAAAGGTGGAAAAATGGCAGATAAACTTAGCATCTCCAAAGAGCGCACCGCCGAGCTCATCGCCGAGTACGGCAAGAACGCTCAGGACTCCGGTTCCGCAGAGGTTCAGGTTGCGATCCTCACCGAGCGCATCCGCAACCTCACCGAGCATCTCAAGTCTCATCCTAAGGACAACCACTCTCGTCGTGGTCTTCTGATGCTCATCGGTAAGCGTCGTCGCCTGCTCGCTTACATCAAGAACGGCGACGTTCTTGAGTACCGCGCTCTTATCAAGAAGCTCGGTATCCGCGACACGCTCTAATCATTCCGTCGCTTCGCCCGTGCCCTTTCAGGGTACGGGCTTTTTGCGTATAGATTGACGGTCGGCACGGAGAGTTTTCGTGCTGCTCGTGTCTTTGAGGCAAAGGGTCTCTAAGACGAAGAGGCTTTGCGCAATCCGGCGCAAAGGAAGAGAAGGAATCATTCCATGAACAAGATTGTTGAAGAGTTCGAGCTCTACGGCAAGAAGTACACCCTTCAGACGGGTGAGCTGGCAAAGCAGGCTACCGGTGCTGTGCTTGTGACCCAGGGCGATACCACCGTTTTGGTCACCGCCGTCATTTCCAAGCAGGAAAAGGACTTCGACTTCTTCCCGTTGACCGTCGACCTTCAGGAGAAGATGTACTCCGTCGGCCGCATCCCCGGCGGTTACCTCAAGCGTGAGGCCAAAACCTCCGACCAGGGCATCCTTATCGCCCGCATGGTGGACCGTCCGATCCGCCCCGGTTTCGTCGATGGCTTCAAGCAGGAAGTCCACATCGTCGCCACCACCTTCGTCTGCGACGATGAGAACCCCGTCGACGTCATCTGCGTCATGGGCGCTTCCGCGGCCCTTATGTGCGGCTCCGCTCCTTTCGACGGTCCCGCCGCTGCTGTTCGCATCGGTCGCGATATCGATACCGGCGAGTTCATCGTCAACCCCACCTACGAGGAGCAGGAGAATTCCGACCTGGAGCTCACCATCGCAGGTACCGCCGACTACATCTCCATGGTTGAGGCTGGCGCCCAGGAGATCTCCGAGGAGGACATGCTCAAGGCCATGACTTTAGGCCAGGAGGCCATTGCCGCCTTCTGCGAGGCACAGGCCCGTTTCCTTGCCAAGGTGAACCCAGAGCCCCGCGAATGGCCCGTCCACGTTGCCGATCCTTCGATTGCTGAGCGCGTGAACAAACATCTCGACGAGATGTCCGCCGCCCTGAAGGATGCCGACAAGCTCTCCCGCATGGCAAAGGTCGAGGAGCTCAAGGCCTCCATCAAGGAAAACGATTTCTCCGAAGAGGAGCAGGCCGCATGGGGCTCTGACATCGCTGCTGCCACCAAGGCTCTTGAAAAGAAGGCTATGCGCGCGATGATCATCGAGACGGGTGAGCGTGCCGACGGCCGCACCCCAACCGAGATTCGCCCTCTACACATCGTTCCTGGTTATTTGCCGCGCGTTCATGGCTCCGGCCTTTTCCAGCG
>CAVAUO010000129.1:0-4342 GCA_963591685.1 Escherichia coli | reverse complement strand
CAACGGCTTGAAGCTGCACATACGCGCAAGAGCAACGACAACGCCCAAGGGCAATGCACCCACCAGCGTGATCACGAAGATCTGCAGGGTCATCCCAAAGCCCGAGAGCAATGCGGTGAACATTGCGGTTAATTCCATAACGACTCCTTGTTCGTTCTTCTTCACGGTCGCGCCCGAAGGCGCACATCCTACGCATCCGCCCTGCTTGCGCCTGAAGACTTGCTCCAGGGCGCAAAGGCTTGGCCTCACTCTCCACCTTCGACCAAGCCTAAACTCCGGTCGAAACCAAGCCCAAAAAGCACAGCCTTAAACACGCAAAAGGGTGGGCAAGGAAACCCTTGCCCACCAATCACAAGCGAAACTCGCTACCGGGGATTACCCGGCAAAACGTGAAACACGCGCGTCAAAAGCAGATCTTAATCCTGCTCAAGGCACCAGTTGGCGTAATCCATGCCCTGGTCGGCGTACTTCTCGCAAAGCTCCTTGACCTTGCCTTCCTTGTCGAGTTCCTTCAAGGCCTCGGTGACCTGGTCGGCCATTTCCTGGTTGTCCTTGGCGAAGCCGACGGCGTAATGCTCGGAGCTTAGGCTCTCGTCAAGCTGAGCATACTTGTCGGGGTTGGCAGCAATCTGGTAAGCAGCGATGGAGAGGTCGCAGGCAACGGCGTCAACCGCGCCGGACTCAAGCTGCATGAAAGCGTTGTTGTAGTCGCTGATGGTCTCGAGCTTCTTGAACTTGTCGGCCAGGCTCTTCTGGTCGCCCTCAAGAACATCAAGCGCCGCAGAATCCTTCTGAGTGATGACGTTCTTGCCCTTGAGGTCGGAAAGCTTCTTGATATCGGAATCGGCGCGAACAACCACTACCTGTTTGTTCTGCATGTACAGACCGGAGAATGCGTAGTTATCCTCGCGACCCTCGTAGGTGAAGCCGTTCCAGATACAAGTGATGTCACCGGAGCCAAGCAGCGCATCCTTAGAGTCCCAATCGATGGGGGAAACCTCAAGCTCCCAGCCGTTTTTCTCGCAAACAGCACTTGCAAGATCAAGATCGAAGCCGGTGTACTTGTTGCCATCGGAGGCTTGATAACCATCGCCTCCGTCGGTAACCAGGTAACCGTAAGGAGGATAAGCTGCGTCAAAACCGACGATGAGCTTTTCCTTGGAACTGGAGCTGTTAGAACCACAGCCGGCCAACATGACTGCCGAGAACGCCAGCATCAAGCAGGCGGCCGCAACGGCAAAAATCTTCTTCTTCATCAATGCCCCTTTGATTGGGATTTTCTCTTGCCACTCCAGCACTACATTGTGCTAAAGCGATTGTGCGATTATAGCACGCGCTTTATTTCAAGCTTGCTAAAGCGGATGAACTTGAGGGTCAGCGGCAAAGCCCAAGCAGCACGCTTGGGCAGAAAAGCCCTCCCCTATGCGCGGGTCTGGATTTCCTCGAGCAGATCACGGGCGAACTCGTCGAAGTCCATGCCGTAGCTGGTCTTGTCGGTGGAGCGGTAGCGGACCGAGATCGTACCGGCCTCGGCCTCCTTCTCGCCCAGGACGAGCATATAAGGCACGCGGTCGATCTGGCGAGCCTCGCGGATCTTGTAGCCGATGGTTTCGTCGCGATGGTCGATCTCCACGCGAACGCCCATATCGAAGAGCTTCTCGTAAACGCCCTCGGCATAATCCTTGGCCTTCTCGGAAACGGGAAGAACCTTAACCTGAACAGGAGCAAGCCAAGTGGGATACTTGCCGGCGAAATGCTCGGTCAAAATGCCAATGAAGCGCTCAATGGAACCGAAGCACACGCGGTGAATCATGATGGGGCGCTTGCGCTCACCGTCGGCATCGATGTAGCCCAGGTCGAAGTTGATGGGCATCTGGAAGTCCAGCTGAATGGTGCCGCACTGCCAGGTTCGACCAAGGCAATCGCGCAGGTGGAAGTCGATCTTGGGGCCGTAGAAAGCGCCGTCGCCTTCGTTGACGATGTAATCGAGGCCCATGTTGGTAAGAGCCGCCACCAAGCCGTTGGTTGCAGCCTCCCAATCCTCGTCGGAGCCCATGGAATCCTCGGGGCGCGTGGAAAGCTCGATGAAGTATTCGAAGCCAAACTTGGAGTACACCGAATCGATCAGGTTGACAACGCCCGTGATCTCGTCGGCAATCTGATCGGGCGTCATGAAGATGTGCGCGTCGTCCTGGGTAAAGCAACGAACGCGGAACAGGCCGTTCAACGCACCGCGCATCTCATGCCTGTGGACAAGGCCCAGCTCGCCGACGCGCATCGGCAGCTCACGATAGCTGTGGGGCTTGGAAGCGTAGACCAGAACACCGCCGGGGCAGTTCATGGGCTTGATGCAGAAGTCCTCATCGTCGATCTTCGTGGAGTACATGTTGTCCTTGTAGTGATCCCAGTGGCCGCTGGTTTCCCACAGGTGACGATTCATGATCAAGGGAGTTTTAACCTCGACGTAGCCGGCCTTGCGATGAATCTCATGCCAGTAGTCGAGCAGCGCATTGTAAACCTCCATGCCGCGAGGCAGGAAGAAGGGGAAGCCGGGAGCCTCGTCGCGCAGCATGAAAAGATCCATCTCACGACCGATCTTGCGATGGTCGCGCTTCTTAGCCTCCTCAAGCATGACCAGATACTCGTCAAGCTCGGCCTGGTTGTGGAACGCGGTGCCGTTGATGCGCACGAGCATCTTGTTGTTGGCGTCGTTTTTCCAGTAGGCTCCCGAAACGCTGGTGAGCTTGAAAGCCTTCAGCGCCTTGGTGTAGCGCAGGTGCGGGCCGGTGCACATGTCGACGTACTCGCCCTGCGTGAAGAAGCTGATCTCGGCGTCGGCGGGCAGGTCGTCGATATGCTCGACCTTGTACTTCTCGCCTCGCTCCTTCATGAAGGCGATGGCCTCTTCGCGAGGAAGAATGGAAGGACGGATGGGAAGGTTTTCCTTCACGATCTTCTTCATCTCGGCCTCGATGGCCTCGAGTTCTTCCTCGGCAATCGTGCGATCGCCCAGATCGATGTCGTAGTGGAAGCCCTTCTCGGTAGCAGGACCATAGCCGAACATCGCCTCGGGGTACAGGCGCTTGACGGCCTGAGCCAGAATATGCGCAGCTGTATGGCGAATTACCTCGAGTTCCTGTTCTTCAGGGCATTCGGTTACTTCGCCATCCTTATGGATAATCTTCATCGCTGCGCGCTCCTTCCGGCAGAGTAAGAAATATACGAACCCACACTATACCACCGCGAACAGACGCCCGCGAACCAGCGCGAGGAAACTACGAAACCAGATTTTCGGGGGTGCCGGCCAAATAGGATTCGATATTTTTGGCGATGATGACGGCACGCTTTTCGAAGGCCTGGTGGCTTGCGAAGGCGATGTGCGGGGTCGCCACCACGTTCTTCGCGGAAAGAAGCGGATGGTCGGCAGCTATAGGAGGCTCGGTCTCGAAAACGTCGATGCCGGCACCGGCCAAACGGCCTTCGTTCAAGGCATCGGCCAGAGCTTGGGAGTCAACGATGGGACCGCGTGCGCAGTTGATGAAATAGGCGCCCGGCTTGCAGAGCTTCAGCTGTTCCGCGCCGATCATGCCGATGGTCTGGGCGTTTTGAGGAACATGCACGCTGATGATATCGGAAGTGCGCAAGAGCTCCTCGAGGCTGAGCATCTGCACACCCGGAAGTTCCTTAGGGCTGCGATTGCAGGCCACGACCTCACAGTCGAAGGCCTGCGCGATCTTCGCCACGCGCGAGCCGATGGCCCCTAAACCGATGATGCCGAAGCGCTTGCCCTCGAGCTCAGGACCCACCAATCCGGCCTTAGTACCGCCCGCGCGGACGGCCTGATCGCACGGCAGAACGCTGCGCATCAAATCGATGGCCAAGGCAAACACCAGCTCGGCAACGGCAGTGGTGGAATAGCCTGCGCAATTGGCAACCTTGATACCCTGGGCGCGGCAATAGTCCATGTCGATGTGATCGTAACCGGTGAAGGCCACGCAGATGTATTTGAGATTGGGGTTGGCCTGCATGACGGATGCAGGATATTTGATGTTGGAGACGACCACGATATCGGCGTCGGCGCTGCGCTCGATAAGGCTGGCCTCGTCTTCTTTGCGATCCTCGTGAGTAATGATCTCCACGCTCTCGCCCGTCGCCCTGAAGTCGGCGCAGGCGCTGAACAGCAAGGCCTCAAGGTCGGCGTTCGGAATCCCCAAAGGTTCGACAACGGAAATTTTCATGCTCGCTCCTTCATGTAAAGCAAAAGGGTTTGAAGATGGATTCGCGCCTGGAGGCCGCTAATGGATACCGCCCTATCAGGGCCGCCTCTTAAGGCCGTTTGTTC
>CAVAUO010000128.1:0-4430 GCA_963591685.1 Escherichia coli | reverse complement strand
TCTTACGACAAGGACGTCACTGATGAATTCTTCGAGCCCGTTTGCCTTGGCGCGGGCGGTGCGCAGCCAGACGATGTTTTCGTGTTCTTCAACTTCCGTCCCGACCGTGCTCGCGAGATCTCACGTGCTCTTTGCGATCCGGAGTTTACCCAGTTCGAGCGTCCGTTTTGGAGCAATCCTGGATTTGTGTGCCTGACTGAGTATGATCCAACGATTCCCGCACCCGTGGCCTTTGCCAAGGAAGTCCCCGATCATGTTTTGGCCGATGTGATTTCCGAGTTAGGCTTGCGTCAGTACCACATCGCCGAAACCGAGAAGTACGCTCACGTCACCTTCTTCATGAACGGTGGCGTCGAGGATCCCAAGAAGGGCGAGACGCGCTCCTTGATCCCGTCTCCCAAGGTTGCCACCTACGATTTGCAGCCTGAGATGAGCGAGCCTGAGGTAGCCGTGAAGTTGCGGGATGCGATTCTTGCTGACGAGGCGGACCTCTACATCGTCAATTTCGCTAACTGCGACATGGTGGGCCATACAGGCGTTGTCAGCGCGGCGGTTGCAGCCGTCGAGGCGGTAGACGCTGGCGTGGGCATGGTGATCGACGCCATCAGGCAAAAGGGCGGCGTTGCATTGGTCACCGCCGATCACGGTAATGCCGATTGCATGATCGCCGAGGACGGCACCCCCTTTACCGCCCATACCACCAATCCTGTTCCTTTGATCTTGGTTGATGGAGCGGGGATCGGTCGCACGCTCAAGCAGGAAAGGGGAGCGTTGGCCAACATCTCTCCCACGCTTTTGGAGATGATGGGCATTCCCGTTCCTGCCGAGATGACCTCGGAGTCTCTCTTGGCTTAGAGCTTGGCTTGATTGGGCGCAGGCTTGGCGAAGTTAGTGCAGCTGGACTGTAAATTCGATCTGCTCGAATTCGCCTTAACTGCCGGTAGCTTGCCATCGAGGTTTTCGGTTTTCGTTGCCGACAGTGATTCAAGGAGCTCGCAAGGGCTCCTTTTTTCACGGTTAAATAGCCCCTTGACCTTGGATCGTTGAAGTCGTAAAACTAGATGCGCTGGTTTTTCAGCAAGATTCATGTACAAATAAAAGGCAGAACAAAGCGGTATCGTTTTGGGGAGATATCGTTGTCTTCGGGTAGCCCCAGGTCCTACGTGCTAGATTGCGCGTCGCGTGCTGTCACCTAAAGGAAAGGATTTCTATGGGTGATACCGAACGCGTTCGCAATGCCGCCGAGGTTTTGGTGGCAATTTCTTTCGGAGCGTTTCTAGCGACGTTCAACGAGACCTTCTTGAACGTTGCTTTGACGCCGATCATGCAGGACTTCAACATCACGTCTGGCGAAGTTCAGTGGGTTTCCACCGCCTACATGCTTGTCGCTGCAGTCACGGTTCCCGTTACGAGTTTCTTATATCGCAGCATCCCGACGAAACGTTTAAGCCTTACGGCTATTGGTCTTTTGCTTGTCGGCACTATCCTGGGCGCAGTTTCGATGAATTTCCCCATGCTCATCGTTGCTCGTTGCGTTCAGGCTTTGGGAACGGGCATGATCGTTCCTATTGGCATGAACCTTACCCTTCTGGTGGCTCCTCAGGGCAAGCTTGGTACCTACATGGGCGTTGTCAGCGCAGTTACCTTGGTTGGACCCGCATTCGGTCCCATTGCCGGCGGTTTTATGCTTTCCATCACGACCTGGCACATGCTCTTCGTCGCCTTCGCTGTGCTCACTTTCATCGCCTTTGTTATTAACTTTCTTTTCGTCGGTGACTTCGAGAAGCTCAGCCATCCCAAGCTTGACGTTCTGTCCGTTGCTTTGATTTCCCTTGCGCTTGTGTGCTTGATGTACGCTGTGTCGACGGTGTTCTCCGGTAGCGTTGCCTTTGCCGGTGTTTTGGCTGTGGTCGGCATAGTAGCCGCAATTGCCTTCGTTGTGCGTCAGAAGCGCATTGAGAACCCCTTGCTCGACCTTCGTCCCTTCCAGGACCCAGGTTTCGTCTGCGGCGTAATCGTTGTTTTCGTCGCCTTCATGGCTGTGTTCGCCATGAACATCCTTTTGCCCTTGTTCATGCAGAACCGTCTTGGTTTCAGCGCGCTTGATGCGGCCCTAACCCTTTTGGTTCCCTGCATGTCCTGTGTGTTCTTCGCGCCTATCGCCGGCAAGCTCTACGATCGCTACGGCTTCAAGTACAGCCTTCCTATTGCATTGCTTGTCATGGCCGGGTTCCTTTTCCTCATGGGACAGATTGCAGGTTTTGCTACCGCTGTGCTCATTGCCGTTGTTTATCTGCCGATCCTTGCTGGATGCAACTTCAGCATCGGTCCTTCGCAGAGCTTCGCGCTTGACCGTCTTACTCCCGAGCTTCATCCTCATGGCGTAACCGTTTGCTACACGGCCATCCAGGTTGCGGGCTGCGTTGGTTCCTCGTTCTACGTAGGCATCATGAGCGGCGTCCAGCAGCAGGCCATGGCAAACGGTGCGGCAGCAGCCGACGCCGTGCTTACGGGCTTCACCACTAGCGTGACCGTGGCTTGCGCTTTGGCGCTCGTTGGCTTCTTGTTTGCCTTGGTCACTGCTTATCATTCAGTCAAGGGCAAGAAGCTCAACGCAGAGCCTGCAGATCCAACGCTGATTTCGTCGGTGATGTTCACCGACGTCTATGCCGTACCTGATACGGCGAGCGCCTACGAGGCCTTGCTCTTCATGATCGAGCATGGCACCAGCGGCGTCCCTGTTGTTTCCGAAAAGGGGAGCGCACTCGGTTTCGTATCCGATGGCGACATCATTCGCGCTATCACCGACGAAACCGAGGACAAGCTCGATATGGCCTACGTCTACAGCGAATGGAAGCGCAACGGTAGCCTGAGCGAATCCTTGAAGCGCTTGAAGCAGGTCGATGTTTTGGATATTGCCACGACTAAGCTTATTGCGGTTGAGCTGGAGGAAGGCCTTGAGCGCGTTTGCACGGCGCTTTCCCATCACAACATCAAGAAGGTTCCCGTTACCAAGCAGGGAAAGCTCGTTGGAGTTGTGAGCCGCAGCAACCTGCTTCGCTATCTGGTCTCCGCCGACTAGCGCCGCGTCTTAGCTCGTCTTTGCTGGTGAGCATACGCTTTGCCATGGCATAAGCTTTCGGCTCCGCTAAGCTTTTTGCTGGATGTTTGTTAAGGAAAGAGCTAGAGCCGTTTGACATGGTGCGAGGTGGCTGCCCGATTTGCGGCAGCCACCTCGCATTCGTGGTTTAAGGGGGGTTCGACGCAACAAAACCCTCATGATATTTACCGAGAGCGCTTAGCGCTCCTTGGCGATGTATTGCTTGACAGTTGGGTTGGCGGCGATTCGTCCGCGAAGTTTCTCGATGTAGCGTTGAGCTAAGTCGGAAAGCCCGCGCTCAGCGTGCATAAGGTAGCCAACGGTCATAACCTCGTCGGAGTCCAAGGGGATGGCTACAATGCCATCGGTCATCTCGTCGGAAAGGACGCCGGTCGAGATGGTGTAGCCATCATATTGCGTAAGAAGATTGGTCAGCGTGCCCCTGTCGGACATGCTGATCATTTTTTTATGTGGCAGATGGCTTAAGGGCTCCTCGAAGTAATAGAAGGAATTGTCGGTGCCCTGTTCAAAAGAATAGCGCGCGTAATCCGTCAAATCTTCAGGCTTTATGATGCTTTTCTTTGCCAAGGGGTGTCCTTCGCCCACGAACACGTGGGGCTTTGCAACGAAGAGCGGAACAAATTCCAGGCTTGCGTCGCTGAAGGCTTTTTCCAGGACCTTCTTGTTGAATTTGCAGTAGTACAGAACGCCGATCTCGCTTCGGTGGAACTGCACATCCTCGATAACCTCGCTGGTGCGCGTCTCGCGGATATGAAAATCGTAGGAATCCGAGCTGCTGTCTTCGCAAAGGTCGATGAACGCGCTGACGGAAAAAGCATAGTGCTGGGATGAAACAGAGAAATGATCTGCATCCATGCCGCCGAATGCGCTGTAGCGCTCTTCCAGCAATTCCATTTGAGCAAGCACCTGACGGGCGTATCCGATGAATTCGACGCCGGCGTTGGTGGGAGTGATACCGCGGTTAGTCCTGTTGAACACTTCGACGCCAAGCTCGCGCTCAACCTCTTTGATGGCGCCCGACAAGGTGGGCTGGGAAACGAAGAGGTTTTGGCTCGCGGCGCTGATCGAACCGCATTCAGCGACTTCGATGACGTAGCGCAGTTGTTGAAGAGTCAAATTCGAGACCATAGAGGAATTCCTTTTCAGACGGCAACTTTTTAACTATACCCGTCTGAAGGATGAGCCATGCGGCGAAACCCAATTATTTTAAAGAAAAGTGTTGACGGATTGCTTGATTCAGGTATTATAAACCCTCGCTGAGGGCGATTAGCTCAGCGGGAGAGCACTGCCTCGACACGGCAGGGGTCAC
>CAVAUO010000127.1:0-4527 GCA_963591685.1 Escherichia coli | reverse complement strand
CCTCCACCAGCTACCGCAACTCCAAGAACTACGGCTCCAACTGGATTTCCGCCGGTTACGCCACTTGGTTTATGCGCGAGGCCAAGTTCCTCTCGCAAGCCCGCCTTACGCTTAACACGAGCTGCGCGGTCTCGGGCACGGGCTTCTTCGTAAGCGCCAAGGTCATCAAGGAAATGGGCGGCTGGAAGTACCATCTTCTCACCGAGGACATCGAGCTTTCCGCGAGCTCCATCATGAACGGCCGTCGCATTTCGTACTGCCCCACGGCCATCCTCTACGACGAGCAGCCGACCACCTTCAAGGCCGCATGGAACCAGCGTTTCCGTTGGGCTAAGGGCTTTTACCAGGTGTTTCTGAAGTACGGCCTGGGCTTGGCTCGTGGCATGCGCCGCGCGCCCAAGGGTTTTCGCTTTGCCTGCTACGACATGCTCATGACAATCGCCCCCGCCATGCTCTTGACCATCGTCTCCATCATCTTCAACGCCTCGATTCTGATCTTGGGCCTAACGGGCGCCATGGACGTTTCCGAGATGGCCGAAAGCGCATCGGCGTCGATCTTCTTCTGCCTCTTCATCTTCACGGTTTTCATGTTCAGCTACGGTGTTCTGACCACCTTTATTGAGTGGGATCAAATCCATTCCACCACCAAGAAGAAGATCGGCTACTTGTTCACTTTCCCGCTGTTCATGCTCACCTACATTCCCATTGCGATTGTGGCGCTGTTCCGCAAGTGCGAGTGGAAGCCCATCCAGCACAGCATTTCCGTGGATGTCTCGGAGTTCAGCAACGCCGCCTGCCAGGAGCAAGCCGAGCGCATCTAGTTCCGCTGCCGGCAGTACATACCTTTCAAGCTTCCAACAAAGAACGCGCCTTGGGTGCGTTCTTTTGTTTTTCGCGGCCCTCAAGAACCCTCGTGTTTCCACGGTCGTCTCTGCCCAATAGGCTTTGCGTTTGCGCTCCAATAAGTCTCATGCTTTCGTGATCTCTTCCGTGCTTGGTGCCACAATGGGTTTCCTGCTTTCGCGAGCGCCCTTACTCACACGCGGGCGAAGCTCAATCCATACACTTCCTTCACGCCTGCTTGGCGTAGGCACTCTGCAGCAGCATAGATGGTGGCTCCCGTGGTTATCACGTCGTCGAGCAGGATGACCTTTGACGGTACCGTCGCGCGCGAGTCTGGCTGCAGGATGAAGGCGTCGCGCATGTTCGCAAGTCTTGCCGCCGCATCAAGCTCTCGCTGGTCCTGCTTGCCGGCGTGCGTCAAGAGCAAGCTTCGGTGCAGGTGCGCACACCGAGCAAGCTTGCTCGAGAGCGCTTCGACGTGATCGAACCCGCGCTTTTTGAGAGCGTTTGCGCGCGCAGGGATGGGCACCAGGTGGGCGTTCGACCACGTGGCGGGAATCGCTTGGGCGAGCAATCGAGATAGCGGTTCGGCGAGTGTGCGGTCTCCGGAATCCTTGTAGATGCGAACGATCTTGAGGGCCTTGGGGCTTGCACGGCAAACGGAGCGGCAGCCATCGAGCGGGAATTCGCTCAGCCCGCGAAGTCCGAGCGTTAGCTTGTTGCACTCGGTGCAAGCCAGTTTTCCAAAGGCAGCTCCGCAAACGGGGCAAGCTTCGTTTTGGTCGATGTAGGGAAGGCTTCTTTCGCAGCGTGCGCACAAGGACTCACCGGGGGTGTCGCAAAGCGCGCATCTGACGGGCCAAATCGTTTCCGTCAGCGATTCCCTTATAAGTTCCCAGTAGGGGAGCGCTGCTGTTTTCATGGTCCCACCTCCCGTTCCTTTTCATTGAGCTACTGTGCCACGAAACCCTTGAAGCCTATCTGAAGGAAATTTGACATCTTTCAGACGTGCTTGGGTGGAACTTGCCCGCTTGGGGTGTGCAAATGGAACGATGTGTTCAGTTTCTGCTATACTCACTACTCGTTTCAGGCAGGTCTGTAGTTGCGGAACGGCTAAGGGGCTGTTCCTATTCCAAGGCAGATGCGGTCAAAAGGATCCACGTAAGCATCCGGGAAACCGGGGTGAGCATGGCGCATCCTAGAGGTAAGACGTACCGTCCGTTTTGGGCGAGAGGGCGATGTGATGAGCTTAGTCCCAGTGCGCGAGTGTGGGGGCAAAGACTAGGTCAGCTGGCTGAACGAATTGTCAATTCGAATGGAGGTTCGTCTTTTGAAACGTACGTCCAAGCTGGTCGCAATCTTGGTTGCGGCTTTATGCTTATCCGCCGTGTTGTGCGGCTGCTCTTCGGGCGGCTACACCCCCGAAAAGAAGCAGCAGACCGTTTCTGACTCCATGCTTGTTAAATCGGGCACGCTTACCGTCGGCGTTAATTCCAACAACGCTCCTTACTCCGCTCAGTCGTCCGGTTCGATCGTCGGTATCGATGTCGACGTGGCAGCCGCAATCGCCGATGAGCTTGGCCTGAAGCTCGACCTGGTTGACGTTGGGTCCGACATCGATTCCGCCATCAGCGGCAGCACCTGCGACATCGTCATGGGCGCCTCCTCTGCTGGCAGTTCTTACGCCGTTACCAGCAGCTATCGTACTTCGGGCGCTGCGGTGTTCGCTGCAGACGCAAGTGCTCAGCTGCCCACCAAGAAGTCGAAGATCGCAGCGCAGGCCTCTTCGTTGAGCGCGTGGAAGGTCTCCGACATTTACGGCAAGAAGGTGCTCGTCGAGTCCAACGACCTCGCCGAGGCCTTCACCGATATTCAGAACGGCACCGCGACTTACGCCGCCTCCGATAGCACCATCGGTGCATACGTTGCTCATACTTCGGGCATATCGGTGTCTCCCATTTGCCTGCTTGAGAAGGCAACCAGCTATGGCGTTGCCGTTTCCACCACCAAAACCGATCTTCAAACCTCTGTTGAGACGGCGCTTTCCCAGCTCAACTCCGGCGGCATGATCAAGGTCATCAACAGCCGTTGGGTCGGCGAGACCACTGATATCTCCAGCCTGAAGGTGGTCAAGTAGCTTTCGAACATCGCTCGCTTCAAGCCCTGCGTTTGGGCAAGCTTAAACAAGAATAAGAGGCGCGGAAGGAATTTCCCTTCCGCGCCTCTTTTGTTGCTATGCTTCGATGCTCAAGGGCCACTTAGCGGCAGGGCGAATTTTGTCTCGCGCCACGGCGTTGAGTTTCGATCTTCCGTTTAGGCTTGGGCGGATTTTCTTGGGCGGCCGGCTTGGGGCTTGTCGGCTTTCCTTGCCTCGACAGAATTGCGAGACACAAGACGATGACCTCCTACTTCCCATGAATCCAGCAGGTCTGCTGCTACAAGTTGGGAAACGCGTGCCCTGCTTATGCCTAGTTCGCGCGCGGCTTCGGCAGCCGTCATGGATGCTATATCGCCGAGTTCCCTGGATACGGCAACAGCGATAACCCGACCACCATTCTCTGGAAGGTGACCGAAGCTTTCTTTGGGTAGCGCTTTGTCGTTCATCAAGGCATCATCGACATATGCCATAAGGAAGTCGGCTGCATATTCCACGGCTTCCGTGAGATCGCATCCTGATGTGGCTCCGCCCAGCTCCCAGAAGGGGAGCGCGATGACATTGCTTTCTTCTTTGAAGAATTCGAATTCCAGAACGTAGATCATCATTCCCCCTGCTATCTTTTGTTCGCTTGCCGGATGATGGCTTTTGCGGTGATGTCGTTGAGTTCGCGGTGGCGAGGTACCAGTAGTACCTGGCTTCCTCTGGCGAACTTTTCATGTTTGGTTCCGCCTTTGGAGACGAAGCCGTTAGCGACAAGGATTAGAACCAGGTCTCTTCTTAACATGCTGTCCCCTTGTCTTTATAAATATTAACACTTATTAAGCTTTTAAGGATATGATCCAAGGTATTCTTTCAATAGGTTTGCCCCATGCCGCCTAAGGCTATTTGTCGCATCGAGCGATGTGGTTCTAGCGGATGAGCGGTACATGCGTACAGGCGGTGCGGCATGTTAGAGCGTACTAGCATAATGTCAGGTGAACCTGGATATATTCTTGAAGGCGAATCGAACCTGATTTGAGATGGCCCCGCAATAAATCTGAAGCGAGTCTGATGGGGCTTTGATTTGGGCTGGGTACCGAACGTCGCTTCGTCCTGGGGCAGATTTTTTGAGCTAGTTGGCTTTGAGGCGTACGGCATCCCTTGCTTCGGCGGATTTACGGGAAGCGAAATGGCGCCTGCCTTCTTCTTGGCTCACAGCAGGACGGCTGCCATAAGTTGGGAAAGCTCGTGTTCTGCTTGTGGCTGGTTCGCCTGCGTTAAGGCTTGCGTCGGGATATGCGAATCGTCGAGATTAAGAGGTTTTCAGGGGTCTTTAAGCTTTCTGCTCCATACTTGCAGCCAAGATACGAACAAAGTATACGGGCATGCAGCAAGGACGTGCTTCGTATGGAACACAGGAGTGATCACATGGGTGAAGAAAACAAGTCGGGCGAGCAGTTTAGCGCTGCCGAGGGTTCCCAGGCGCAGTCTTCTGCTTCCACGGGCGCCGAAGAAGTCAAGCCCGCATCTGACGCTGCGGCTTCCGG
>CAVAUO010000126.1:0-4569 GCA_963591685.1 Escherichia coli | reverse complement strand
TCGATATCGCTGCTACCGATGAGGAAGTCACCGCAGAGTTCGAGGCTGCCGACGTCGACGATCCCGCTGCCGTTCAGAAGGAGTGGCTCGAGGCTGGCCGTCTGCCCGAGGTTCGCGAGGGTATCAAGCGCGCTAAGGCTCTTGAGGACGTCACTGAGAAGGCTGTTGTCACCGAAGCTTAAGCAATCGGTCTAAGCTATTGGGTCAAGGTGGAAGCCTAAGGGCTTTTCCTTGGCCCAATTTTTCATATAGGGTACTTGCTTTGTATGTTCAGGCTCTTCCTGTAAAAGTGGTGTCGGTTCATCTCAGTACCCATCCAGGGCTTGGTTTTAGGGTAAAACTACTTGGTAAAACATAAAGGCGAAAAGAGGTTTGCATGTATTCAGGCTTTCAACATAACGCTTTGATCCCCTACGTTGTGGAGCAGTCTCCTCGTGGCGAGCGTTCCTATGACATTTACTCTCGTTTGCTTAACGAGCGTATCGTTTTCCTGGGCGAGGCAATCGATGATGCCGTGGCCAACACTGTCGTAGCCCAGCTTCTTCACCTTGAGTCCGTCGATCCCGACAAGGACATCTCCCTTTACGTTAATTCGCCTGGCGGATCGGTGTCTGCCGGTTTGGCAATCTACGATACCATGCAGTACATCAAGTGCGATGTTTCCACCATCTGCATGGGCATGGCTGCCTCCATGGGTTCCGTTCTTCTGGCGGCTGGTGCTCCCGGTAAGCGCATCATCCTCCCCAATGCTCAGGTTATGATTCATCAGCCTATGGGCGGTTCGGGCGATCGCACCCAACAGACCGATTTCGAGATCCTTGCTACCGAGATGAAGAAAACCCGTGATCGTTTGGAAGGCATCCTTGCCAAGCATTCCGGTCAGCCCATCGAGCGCGTGCATGCCGATTCCGAGCGTGACAATTGGATGACCGCCGAGCAAGCTTGCGCTTACGGCTTGGTTGACAAGGTTGTCAGCTCCCGTTTTTCCAACGAGGCCTAATCGATGGTGAAGAAATCCCCCGAGTCCTTTGGCGACGAGAACATTCGCTGCGCCTTTTGTGGCAAAACGCCCGATCAGGTTCAATCGATGATATCCGGCCCCAACGGTATTTACATTTGCGATGAGTGCGTAAGCTTGAGCGCTTCCGCAATGATGACCGACCTAAGTGCACGTGGTATGCGTTCCGATGCTTTGAGCTCTTTGGGCGCTTCCAGCTTCAAACGTTCGAAGGATGGGGTTTACATTCCTCGTGATCCCTTCTCCGAAGGGTGGATCGAGGCCGAGCCTGAGCCTGAGGCTGCTCCCGTTTTGGGGGAGCTTCCAACCCCGCGTGAGCTTTTCGATAAGCTTTCCGAGCATGTTATCGGGCAGGATGATGCCAAGCGTGCTTTGGCCGTTGCTGTTTACAACCATTACAAGCGTGTGAGCCTTGGTGAGGATGTTGACCAGGGCGATGTCGAGCTCGCCAAAAGCAACATCTTGCTCTTGGGTCCTACCGGATCGGGCAAAACCTTGCTTGCTCAAACACTTGCGCGTACTTTGAAGGTACCTTTCGCCATCGCTGATGCCACCACTCTCACCGAGGCGGGCTACGTTGGCGAGGACGTTGAGAACATTCTGCTTAAGCTGATCGTTGCTGCTGATTACGATATCGAGCGTGCAGAGGTCGGCATCATCTATATCGACGAGATCGATAAGATTGCCCGTAAGGCCGAAAACGTCTCGATCACCCGTGACGTTTCAGGCGAAGGCGTGCAGCAGGCTTTGCTCAAGATCGTGGAGGGTTGCGAGGCTTCGGTGCCTCCTCAAGGGGGGCGTAAGCATCCTCAGCAGGAGCTTATTCACATCGACACCACCAATATCCTGTTCATTCTGGGCGGCGCTTTCGTCGGCTTGCCCGAGATCGTCGCGCAGCGAATCGGCAAAACGAGTATCGGCTTCGGTTCTGAGATGCCCGAGTCTCAGCGCGAGGCGGATGCCGAGCTCTTGAAGCAGGTTCTTCCCGAGGACCTTCATAAATTCGGCATGATTCCCGAGTTTGTCGGTCGTGTCCCCGTCGTCACCTCCCTGAACGAGCTTAATAAGGAAGATCTGGTGCGCGTGCTTACCGAGCCCAAGAATGCTCTGGTGAAGCAGTATCAGGTCATGTTCGAGTTCGAGGATTCCGAGCTTTGCTTTGAGCCTGAGGCCCTGGAGGCTATCGCTGAGCGAGCCATCGAGCACCGTACCGGCGCTCGCGGACTTCGCAGCATTCTCGAGTCAGCCTTGCAGGACGTCATGTTCGATTTGCCCGACCATGCAATAGAGGGTCGAACCAAAGTTGTCGTTCGCAAGTCCGACATCGAGGGCGAAACCGTTCCTCAAATCGTTCCCGACAAAGATCAGGCGAGCAAACTCAAGGCAGTGGAAGCCTTGCCCGAGATTGAGGAAAACGCTTCCGCGCCCGACGCCGATGCCGAAGCGACTGCTCCGTTTCAGGCGTTAGAATAAATTTCATGATTCCCTTCGGCGCACGCTTGTCGGCGTGCGCCGGGCTCATTAGTCACAACGAGTCGTTCAGTTCATATCGAAAGGAAGCCTTCGATGGCCGATAAGTCCTCCGAGCAAAGTTACCGTGAGTGGGAAGCCCCTATTTTCGACGCCTGGAAGAAAGCTGGCTTGTTCCAGCGCACCCCGGGTTTCGGAAAGCATGGCAACAGTGGTTACACCATCGTCATTCCGCCTCCCAACATCACCGGTGTTTTGCATATGGGGCACGCATTGAACGATACGATTCAGGATGCGTGCATTCGTCGTGCTCGCATGAGGGGCTATCAGACGCGTTGGATTCTGGGCACCGACCATGCCGGTATCGCTACCCAGACCAAGGTCGACAAGCATTTGGCTGAACAAGGTATCAATCGCCGCGAGATCGGTCGTGAGAAGTTCATCGAGGCTTGCCAGGAATGGCGCCTGCAGTATGGCACCACTATTGTCAACCAGATTGCCACCATGGGCTGCTCTTGCGATTATGACGACGAGCAGTTTACTATGAGCGAGGAGTTTTCGCGCGCGGTTCGCAAGCTTTTCTGCGATTGGTATCACGATGATCGCATCTATCGCGGAAAGCGCATCGTCAACTGGTGTCCCCACTGCACGACCGCTATCGCTGACGACGAGGCCGAGTACGAGGACGAGCATGGTCATCTGTGGCATTTGCGTTACCCCTTGGTCGAGCCCGTTGATGGCGTGGATTACATCGTGGTCGCTACCACGCGTCCCGAGACCATGCTGGGCGACACCGGCGTTGCGGTAAGCCCTAAGGATGAGTCGAAGAAGAAGCTCGTTGGCGCTAAGGTCAAGCTTCCCATCGTTGATCGCGAGATCCCGATTTTCTCCGATTTCTATGTTGATCCCGAATTCGGCACCGGCTTCGTTAAGGTTACGCCTGCGCACGATCCCAACGACTACGCCATGGGTCAGCGTCACGATCTTGAACAGATCAACATCTTCGATGAAACCGCGCATGTGGTTGAAGGTTACGGCAAGTTCTCCGGCATGGACCGCGATGAATGCCGTGAGGCCATCGTTGCCGAGTTCGAGGCGCTTGGTCTGCTCGACCATGTTGACGATCACGATCATTCCGTCATGCATTGCTATCGTTGCCACAACAAGCTCGAGCCTTGGCTCTCCGAGCAGTGGTTTGTCGCCGTCGACAAGCTCAAGGAAGATGCAAAGCGCGTTGTCGAGGACGGCTCGATCCAGTTCCATCCTGCGCGCTGGAAGCAGGTTTACCTCGATTGGCTGGAGAACCTGAAGGACTGGTGCATTAGCCGTCAGCTTTGGTGGGGTCATCGAATCCCCATGTATTACTGCGATGAGTGCGGTTGGGAAGATGCTTCCGTTGACCCCATCGATGTTTGCCCCCACTGCGGAAAGCCCGCTCGTCAGGATGAGGATGTTCTGGACACCTGGTTCAGCTCTCAGCTTTGGCCCTTTGCGACCCAGGGTTGGGCAAGCCAGGGTATGGACGCTCCCGATCTGGGCGATAAATATCCTACACAGGTTCTTTCCACGGCGCGCGACATCATGGGTCTGTGGGTTGCCCGTATGGTTATGAGCTCCATGTACTGCACGGGCAAGATTCCCTTTGAGCACGTGATCATTCATCCCACGGTGATGGGCGCAGACGGTAAACCCATGTCCAAGAGCCGTGGCAACGGTGTCGACCCGGTGAAAATGATGGAGACTTACGGTGCCGACGGTATGCGTTTCGGCCTGCTTATGCAGGTTACCGGCGCTCAGGCCATGCGCTTTGACGAGCATAAGCTTGAGAGCTCTCGCAACTTTGCTAACAAGATTCGCAATGCCGCTCGTTTCGTGGGCATGAACCTTGATTCCTACGTTCCCGGCGAGCCCGAACCCGCAACGCCTGCCGACCGCTGGATTTTCAGTCGTCTTGCCGCGCTCGTCTCGAGGGTCGACGAGGCTTACACATCTTTCGATTTCGGCGAGATCACGCGCGAGCTCTATTCCTTCTTCTGGAATGAGTTCTGCAATTGGTACATCGAGCTGAGCAAGGGCGTGCT
>CAVAUO010000125.1:0-4569 GCA_963591685.1 Escherichia coli | reverse complement strand
CCTAATCTCCTTGTCAATTTAGCATGAGCGAGTTATGTGTTCGGGTGTGTAGAAAGGCTCATTTTCGGTGTTCCTTTCGCGCGTGCAAGCGTCGTTATGCGTTTTCGCATTCAGCCTTGTTTTGACTCTCGTTTTTCCTTCATCGGCATGGTCTGCTCCGGCTTCGTTTGCCTCGATTCCTGATTACCTGGGGCAGGGGCAATTCGTACAGGGCTCAGCTATCAGCTCGGATAAAAGCAGTGCGTATGTTGTGAAGCAGAACCTTTCAAATGCCTGCAATGTTCAGCGTATCGATTTGGCTACCAAAAAATCGACCAGACTTCAGCTAACGTCTGCGGGATCTAAAGCCATGGGGCATGCCAACGGCTTGTGTTGTGTAAAGATTGCAAACACCGAGTATTTGCTTGTGGCTCCGTCCAGCAAAAACGCTATATAGCTGTATTCGTCATCTCCGGGTCAAGGCTTGACTATCAAGGAAAAGTCTCGGTTTCAAAAAGGGTGCTCAAGAATGTTTCCGGGGTTGCCGTTCTCTCAACGTCTGGCAACAAGGTGTCCGCGCTTATTTCCTCAGCTGGGAAATTAAGGAAGGTGACCTTCAATATTAGGACGCGCTCTGGCATCAAGAAAGGAACCGTTATTAAGGGTTTCGCCAACAGCAGTCAAAGCATTTCCATCTGGAAATCGGGCGGTTCAACCTATCTTTTCACCGAAACAGGTGGCTGGACGGGGCGGTCCAGCGTTTTATCTAAATTCAAGCTTTCAGGCAATAAGGTCTCTCGTGTATGGCGAAAGCACGTAAACGGGGAGTGCCAAGCTATCTTGCCCACCAATCAGTCGCTCTATTTGGTTGTTGAGGGTTCGAGCTTATACAACCGTCACCATGATTGTGTATTTTCCGATCGTTTGGTTAGGTGGTCGAATTGATGCGTGGTTCTGTGACCGGTTTGTGCTTGACCAAGCATAGGAGCCTTTTTGGTCTTGCTTGCTCGGTACTTGCTATCTTTTTCTTCGTTCTTGCTTTAGGGATTCCCGGAAACTACGCCCTAGCTTGCAGTGCTGCGCAAGGTCAATCCGGTTCCTGTCAATGGCAACTTGACAAGGAAGGCGTGCTTACAATCTCGCCTGTTCAAGGAGATTCCGAGGAAGGCGCCGATCAGTCAGAAGCTCGGCTTGGCTGGTGGGACACTAGTGCGCCGTGGGCATCGGTAGCCTCCGACATCAAAGAAGTTAAAATCGAGGGCACGATTAAAGCCGTAACCTGTAATGGCATGTTCGCTTCCTGTGAGGCCTTGGAAAAGCTGGATCTCTCGGGCCTTGATACCTCAGCGGTTACTGACATGAGCTGGATGTTCGGTTATTGCTCGTCTTTACGCAATGCTGACTTAAGCTCTTTGGATGCTTCTCATGTGGTTAATATGGGCTACCTTTTCTATCGTTGTTCGTCGCTGCGCTCTGTTGGCCTTAACGGTTTTTCGAGCGCCTCTGCAACTTCGATGCGCTATATGTTCGCTGAATGCGAGTCTTTGTCTAAGCTCAATCTTTCCTCTTTAAACACGTCTCGTGTGAACGATATGTACGCAATGTTTCAAAGCTGCTCTTCGCTGGTTAGTCTTGATCTGAGCAAATTCAACACGTCTTCCGTTCGTAGCATGGCGCGTATGTTCTGCGGCTGCAGCTCATTGGCTTCGCTTGATTTAAGCCGTTTCAATACTTCGAGCGTTACCGAAATGCAGAGCATGTTTGAATCTTGTCGTTCGCTATCAAGCTTGAATTTAAGCACCTTCGACACGCGCAAGGTATACAGCATGTATGCGATGTTCTGCAACTGTAAAAACCTGGGCGATCTAAACATTTCTTCTTTCAGGACGCCCAGTTTAACCAATATCGGATGGATGTTTGGTAACTGCAAAAAGCTAAGAGCAATCAGGCTCGGTAAATTTAATGCCTCGAAGCTCTGGAGGAACGAGTATGCGTTCGCTGGTTGCTCCAATTTACGCTCGGTTGCGCTTCCTTCTCAATTGCCGACTGTGGGTGCTTATATGTTCGAGTCGTGTTCCAAGCTTGGGTCGCTTATCATCGGATCTAAGGTTAGGGGCATTGGTGAGTATGCCTTTAAGGGCTGCGGCCATATGAAAAGCCTGACTTTGAAAACCAAGCACCTATCAAAAAAGAAGGTGAAGGGAAGCTTAAAGGGCTCTTCGGTTAAATCCATTAAGGTCAAAGTTGGCTCAAAGAAAGCCAATAAAAAGTACGTCAAGAAATACAAGAAGGCTTTCAAGAAAAAGTACTCGGGGAAAAGGGTCAAAGTCCGTCGTTAGCCTTTGTTTTGTCTGCGGTATAGCATTTGCGGAAGGCGCCCGATTGGCTTTTGGGCAGATGATGGTTGCGTGTTTTTTACTCGGTATGGTCCATTCAAATTGGCAATATTTAAAAATCCCCAAGCTCAATCGAGCTCGGGGATTTGTCTGTGCCTAATTTTACTTTCGCTTTAAAGCCAGCCGTAGTAAGGGTGCTGCACCACGCTTGAATGAATCCAATTAATCAAAGTGATGAAGTCGTACACCGGAAGCCCGGTTGCTACCTGCAGGTCGAATGCGTAAGGCGGCAAATCGCTGCATTCAAGAAGGATGGCGCCGATTTCGGGATTCTTAGCCACCTGCTTGTTTACCAGGTCTATCAAATCTTCGATAAGCGCTCCGTTGTCGAGGGTGGTCTTGCCCCATCTGATAGGGGAGAAGACATCTCGGTCGCCGACGTTTTGTACGATAACCCGCTCTTTGTTAGTGCCTACCTTGAAAAGCATTTCGTTGTTCACGGATGGTCCGTCAGCTGCAAGCACCAAGACCTTTTGCTCTTTGCCAAGGCTGATTTTGATGAGAGGCAGTTGGGTGAGGCTCGAAAGAAAAACGGGAACCTTTACGGCATTGGCTACGTCGTTTTGGAAATGAGCGAAGAAGCCGCATGCCCCGACAATCGCCCGCACACCTTCGGCCTCAAGCTCCTTTGCGGCGGTTATCACCACGTCAACCAGGCTTGGATCGCCAGCAAACAGGCGCTCGATCTCGAATTCGACCTTCTTGTACATCACGGGAAAATCGAAGGTGCTCGCATTGGCAACGTTGCCGGGAATCTTGGGGTAATCCAAATCCACGGTGATAACGCCTATTGCGGCACCGGAGGTGTAGTGCGCCGGGGCGCTGAAAACGCCGTGCCGTGCTTGTTCATCTGTTATGGGTGCTTGCCAGGGCATATCTTCGAAATCCTATTCGTGACGTATTGGACGACTTGGAGTTACTCCGTGTAGTCGCCGTTGCGCAGGTAGTCGTTCAGGGCATCCTTGTCCATGTGGCCGATACCCAGATCCTCAAGCTTCAGGCCCGTTTCGAAGAAGTTCGTCTTATTCATAACACCGCCCAGCACGATCATGGAATCGATGATGGGGGTGGGAACGCCGAATTTCTTGCCGAGCTCATGGTAAACATGACAGCCCACGGGAACGTCCTCGGTCACATAACGGTTCTGGATGGTGAAGGGGCCGGTTGCATAGCCGACTTCCCATTCTTCCTCGAAGGGAACGTAGGTGCCTTCACCCATGTATTCCTCGCCTAGAACGCTGGTGCGCTGGTAGAAGACTTCCTTCTTGAAGGGTTGGATTCCGACGCCGATAGCCTTGGCGAGAGCGATCTCCTCGTTATAGAACTGGTACTGAACCTCGGAGATGGAGGGACAGAAGGAGTGGCTGTAAATGCTGTAATCATGCTTGTTCAGGTGAAGCACGGTGCTGAAGTTTTCCATCGTGGAGACGCCCAGGACGGTACCGGGGACATGAATGACGGGGTTGACGTTGGAGAATCCGATGTCGAGCACGGTATCGCCGCAAACCGCACCGTCGCCCTCGGTGATGGCGTCGAAGCAGCCAAGAGCCTTGGAAGACTCGACGAAGTCTTCGGTGTCGTATGCGGGAAGGGCAGCGCCGCGCAGGGTGATGGCGCGGTACACCAATGAGCAGGTGGGTTTGATGACGCCGCCCTCGGTATCCACGCGGGTGCCGTAAGGAGCGCTCGACCAACCACCGATGATTACCTTCTTGGTGCAACCCATCTCACGCATCATCTTTCGCAGCTTAAGGCTCCCGTAGTTGTCGGGGATGATATGGATGATCTGGCCGTCTTCGAGGTTGGGGATGAGCTCCTTGAAGAAAATCTCGTGAGCGACGCTGGGGATGCCGACGATGATGAGCTTGGCACCCTTCACGCACTCCGCAATGGAGTTGGTGGCCATGGCGAACTCGCCTTTGCCCATGCGACGGAATCCGTACTTGGTCTGCGTGCCGGGGTGCTTGTCCTGCAAAGTGATGCCGGTTCGAAGGATGGTGCCGAGGGTTTTCTCAAAGAAGGGGTCGACGTCGCAGATACGCACTTCCTGACCAGCGAGCGCGCAATCCGCGCCGCAGGTCTTGCCAACGGCTCCACCGCCTAAAATCGCGATCGGCGATTTCCTCAATTCCTCGATGTCAATCATGTAGGTCCCTTTCCTTTACGCACCTTAAAAAGATGCGCGTGTCGATTT
>CAVAUO010000124.1:0-4579 GCA_963591685.1 Escherichia coli | reverse complement strand
GAACAACAAACAAAACCATGAAGAAGTTGCATCCGTTCCTGCTGCCGTACCTGAGCAAGTTGGGGCTCGTACTGAAAACCTCGAACAAAGCGACGCAGCTCCTATGCATGAATACGAGTCCGAGGAAGAGCAGCAGGCTCCTTCTTCCACAGCTCGTTCTTTGCGTCATCAGGCGACTAGTGCAAGTTCCGCGTTCGGCGGTTTTATGAATAAGGTTCAGCATATGGCCGAATCCGCAGCTGCTGCCGCAACGGAAGCCGGCACGCATCTGGCTGAGAAAGCTTCAAACGTTCGTGCTTCTTCGAATAGCGCTGACGAAGCCTTCGATCAGCCCGTTTCTGAGCAAAACTTTGCCGAGGAACAGCTTGATTACCGCGAGGACGAAGCTATCGATTCCGAGCAAGATTCCGCTATTGTCTCGGAAGAGGAGTTCGAGGAAGTTCCCGTCACCGAAGATGCGAACAAGGCCGCTGTGTCCGAAAACGAGCCGGTAGACGAACCTAAGATCCTCGATGCAATGGATGTATCTGCGTTTATGGATAAGGTAGATACTGAGGATTCTTCCGACGACGCAAACGATGAAACCACTAAGCCTGTCTCCATGCAGGAGATCCGTGAGGCTATGGCAAGCGTTTCGGATGCCGCCATCCCAGCAAAGGGAGCTCCTGAGTCTTCCGTTGAGGAAGTGAAGCAAGAAGAGCAGGTTTCGCCCATCGTCGGCATCAAGCTCGATTCCTTGCCGGCAATTCCTGAAAGCAAGGGTGCCGATCAGGTGATTAAGCTTCCCGAGCTCAATGCGAACGAGGTTTCCCAGATTGAGGCGGGAAGCCAGCGTGCTCCTATGTCTCATGACGCAAAGCGCTCTCCTTTGGTTTCCGGTGCCATCCCTCGCATCAGTGCCGGCGAGCTTGAGCGTGATTCCCAAAGCGATCGCTTCGGTCTGAACTTGCCGCCTCTGGGCGCCGAGTCAGATGTTTCGCATGAAGTCGTTTCCGCTACCAGCTCCTTCAGCACGGTTGGCGGCACGGGTGCGTTTGCTCCTGTTGGCGACGAGTTGGTCGAGGGCATCCCCGAGGAAAACCTTTACGTGGAAGATGCCGATGATTCCTCCTTCGAGGAATCCCATACCGAAACCGGTGCTTATGCTGGTCCCGAGTACGTCGATATGCCTCAATCTCGCGTTGGCAGGCTCTTCGGTCGTTTCGGTCGTAAGAACAAGAAGGTAGAGCAGGAATCGCTCAACGAATGGATTGGCGCTGACGAAGGCTATACCGCCAAGGGCGCTGGCGAAAGCCGTGAAAGTTGGGAGAGCTTCCGCGACCAGGACAACTCCGGTAAGTACGAAGGTGGCGCTTTCAGCCTCGACAACCTGCGCAACCTCGACGTTAAATCCATCGGCAAGCGCTTTGGTAAGTCTGGTCAGGAATCTGAGGAAATGCCCGCCGATGACGCTTTTGCCGCTGACGAAACCAAGGGATTCAGTGTTACCGATGTGGCGGATGCCGCAGACAGTGTCGACCTTGATGCCGTGATGAGCCATAAGATTGATTCTTCGGGAGATCCCGCTGCCGAGATCAGCCAGGCAATGCAGCACATCAACGAGTTCCGTCACCCCGGAATCGACACAGAGGTGTGGTTCGTTGGCTTAGGTTCCGAAATCGGCAGCAATTCAGGAATGCGAGCTTTCTTCGATGCTCATAAGGACGAGCTTGACGGTGCCATCATTGTCAACTTGCAGGCTCTTGGTGCAGGTCGCTTGTCACTAATCGATAAAGAGGGCGTTCTTTTCCCCGTTAAGCCTTCTTCTCGCGTTAAGCGCTTCATGCGCCAGGCTGCCGAGCGTTCGAAGGTGTCTTACGGGACCGCTCAGCTGCTGAGCGTTGAAACACCCGGCTCCTTCGCCATCCGCCGCGGTTATCAGGCGTTCAGCATTGTCGGTGTTAAGGACGGCAAGCCTGCTTACTACGCCGAAAAAGATGACGTGTTAGGCAACATCGACATTCAGTCCTTGGAGGATGCAAGCTCCTTCGTTATGGAGCTGCTGAAGGTCATTTAGCTTCAGCTTTGTTAGCTTTTGCCGATAAGGTACGAAAGCTATAGGTGTACGAATTGGATGCCCCTTGTTGCCTATTTTGGCGGCAAGGGGTATTTATTTATGTTTTATCTGGTCAAATGCAGATGCTGCAAGTACAATGGTTTGCGCATTATGAGCTGTCCGGATTATGGGGAATTAATCGGGACGCGATACTTAATTAGAAAGAGGATTAACATGGCTGTTGTTGGCTATTGCGTTAAGTGCAAGGACAAGAAGGAAATGGTCAACCCTACCGAGGGCGTTACTAAGAACGGCCGCGTTATCACCAAGGGCACCTGCCCTGAGTGCGGCACCAAGATGTCCCTTATCGGTGGCGTTGCTAAGAAGTAACTTCTAGCTATACTTTCGCGGGTGTCGCCAAGTGGTAAGGCCCCAGCTTCCCAAGCTGGTACGCGCGGGTTCGAATCCCGTCACCCGCTCCATAGCATCTTACGAGCAGGATAATTTCCTGCTCATTTTGTATTGAAGCCCTGTTGCAGGGATTCGAACCCATTAGGGTGGAACTCCGTTTAGAAAATGCCCCAGTGGGGCATTTTTAGGAGTTCGCCCAAGGGCGTAAAGCCCGAGGGAAAGAGCGCGAAGCGCGGGAATCCCTTACGCACGCTCCATAGCACCTTACGAGCAAGGAATGTTTCCTTGCTCGTTTTTTGTTTTAGACCCGGCTCCCTTGAATGCTTCCTAAGCTCTGCTTACCCTTAATGCGTCGTGTTTAAACGAAAGGATCAGCTATGCCCTTCGACGCTTATATATTCGACCTGGACGGAACCCTCCTCGACACTTTGCCAGATCTTCACGTCAACGTTAACGAGGCGCTTGCCAGAAAAGGTTTTGCTCCGCGTTCCTTTGAAGAAGTACATAGCTTTATCGGTAACGGTGCCCTTGCGTTGGTGTGGTCGTGTGTTCCCGAGGGGACTTCGCAAAAGGATGTGGACGAGGTATACGAGCTATTTTGCTCGCTGTATAAAGAATACGGCATGAACCTAACCAAGCCCTTCGAGGGAATCCTTGAGGTACTGGAAACTCTTAAAGTTCAAGGCGCGAAGCTCGGTATCGTTTCGAATAAATTTGATGCTGGCGTTAAGGCAGTCGAGGCACGCTACCTTCCCGGTTTGTTCGGCTGTGCCTTGGGCGAAAGCACGGAGGTGCCGCGCAAGCCCGACCCGACTGGCTTGCTTAAGTGCGCTCAAGAACTTGGCGTCGAGCCTGAAAATTGCGTCTACTTCGGTGATTCTGCAAGCGACATGCGCGCGGCTCATAATGCTGGCATGTACGCTGCAGGCTGCACTTGGGGTTACCCAAGCTTGGATATGCTCAAAGAAGGCGAGCCCGACGTTTTGCTCGATTCCCCCGCACAGATTGCCACCGTCAGTCGTTAAGGCGCGCGGGTTTCAGTTTGCCTGTTTGTCCTAACGTGGAAATATGCCCTGAAGCGCCCAAGAACACCTAGGGAAGCGTTCATATTTAGACGCGGCTTCTAAGCCTTAACGGGGCTATAGGGCAAAATGCCGTTGCTTAAGCTCAAAAGAAACAGGCCATGCGAATGATCGTCGCATGGCCTGTTGCTCGTTTCTTGCCCGGACGGGGCAACTCTTGTCCTATAAGCCAACTTTTAGCTTTAACAGATTAGCCTTCGTAACCGTTGGGGTTGCCGGACTGCCAGCGCCAGGTGTCCTCGCACATGCGAGCGATGTCGTACTGAGCCACCCAATCAAGCTCGTCACGTGCTTTGTCGCAGGCTGCATAGCAAACTGCGATGTCGCCAGGGCGACGATCCTTGATGGCGTAAGGAATCTTATGGCCGCAGGCTTTCTCGAATGCAGCAACCACTTCAAGGACGCTGGTGCCTTTGCCCGTGCCAAGGTTGAACACGCCGACACCGTGGCGGGTTCCGTCCTCGCTTACCGGGCCCTGGTAGCTGCCGCGACCGATAGGCTCGCCGGTGCCGATTTTGCCAGCCATCCACTCAAGTGCCTTCACATGGCCAACGGCAAGATCAACCACATGAATGAAGTCGCGCACGCCCGTGCCGTCGGGTGTGGGGTAATCGTTTCCGAACACACCGAGTTCCTTGAGCTTACCCGTGGCAACTTGGGCAACGTAGGGCAACAGATTGTTGGGGATACCTTTGGGATCCTCGCCGATAAGCCCGCTCTCATGCGCACCGATGGGGTTGAAGTAACGCAGAAGAACAACGCTCCACTCATCGTCGGCCAGATAGAAATCGGTGAGGATGCGCTCAAGCATGGCCTTGGTCTCGCCGTAGGGGTTGGTGGTTTTGCCGCGTTCCAGCTCCTCGGTGAAGGGAACCTGCGCCTCTTCGCCGTAAACAGTTGCGGAGCTTGAGAAGATGACGTTCTTGCAGCCATGCTCGCGTGCGACGTCGAATAAGGTGAGCGCGCCGCCGACGTTGTTCCAATAGTACTCAAGAGGCTTCTGCGTCGATTCTCCGACGGCCTTGAGCCCAGCGAACATGATGATGGCATC
>CAVAUO010000123.1:0-4614 GCA_963591685.1 Escherichia coli | reverse complement strand
GGCTTGGTTTTGTGCCTGCCTATATAGCTTTTGCGTTTTGCAAGCACCTTTCGGGGTGCTTGTTTTTTTGTTTGGAAGGTATCGGGGGTGCAGCGAAGGCAAACGAATCAGCTTTGCCCTGCAAGCCTGAAGGCACCTTTGAATATTGCTTTCGGTTTAAAGTCGGGCAAGGGTTTTTCCCTTGATGTTTGAATATGTTCACTTGTGTTTCAGAAAAATTTCAGGCTGAAGGATTTTTCCATTACGTCGCAGGTGGAAAAGGGTTATAAGTAGGAGGTGCGAGCACTATTCTCGCCAAAGAATAATTCTTTCAGAGAAAGGATATAGGTATGGAATTTACCTACAAGAAAGCAGGGGGGGGTCTTGGTAAGCGCATTGCTGTTGGCTTTACGTCAATCGCTTTAGCGGCAAGTTTAACCGCGCTCGCTCCCGGATTCGCCCAGCAGGCCCATGCGGATTCGTATGCAAGCGATACCGACAAGTACGTTTCCTGCGCATCGTACAGGGCAGCAGAACCTACTCCTGAGATTCTGGGCATCAACAACGTTGCTACGAATACGGTTTGGACTGGTTTGGGTGCTTTGAATTGGAGCGCTCCCTACTACTATATTTTCGGTACATCTGAATACAACACCAATCCAGACCCTCTCATGGTTAACAGTGTCCAAAACGCCAAGGTGGGTTCGGTCAAATACACTCCCTGTATGGTGACGGATAAAACTCGCAAAGGCGGGCCCACTGCCTCTCTTGACACCTATACGGAATCTAAGGTAGTTTGGGATCAGCTGCCTAGCGTTGTTCTCGGCAACGCCGACAACATTAATTACAACACTGATGACTATGCTGGTGGTGTTGGTGATTCCAGCTACAAGACCTATGGCTCTGGTGAAGATACAGATCATGGCGTTATTTATGACAGCAAGAATATCTACACCATGATCGGCAGTATGTACAACCTTGCCGATGCAGCTAACACTGCCGCCCAGGCCACCGGCAAGACTACGCGTTATGGCAGCACTTCTGCTATTGCTGCTGACTTCGAGCGTTACGTTAAGGGCACTCAGGGCTACATCCTGGAGAAGCTTAATAGTGAGAGCAAGGCTAAGAAGACGGTCTGCCTCATTGCCGATTACGACAAGTCAACAGATACTTACAGTCTCATCCAGACGGGCGTTGAGGAGGGCACAGCTGCTGCCAACCGCTACCTTGAGGCTGTTCAGAACGTTTCAACCAATATTGCTGACAGCAAGACGGTCGCTGAGGGTGCTACTTACGTGACCGCCACCCGTGCCGAGGTTGAGGCTTGCGACCTTATCATGGTTGGTAGCCAGACTGGCAGTGAGAAAATCACGGGCACCGAGGATATCATTTCTTCTTTGAGCTCGGCTGCGCAGGACAAATCCTATTGGGCAAGCTCCGAGAACGGTTCTGCTGGTTCTTGCTACGGCGTCGTTATGAACTCGGTTGAAAACGCTCAGAACATCGGCCGTATTCTTGGCTGCCTGTACCCTGAGTACGTCGATCAGAGCGACTGGATTGCTTACTACTACGAGAACTTCTATCACATCAAGAGCAGCAAGCTTGCTAAAGCCATCGACAATGCCATGGACGGCGTCCGCAACTACAATGCCAAGGGTTCCAGCAGCACTGCTACCACCTGGGAGCGTAGCGACGTAAATGGCTACAAGGAATCCGATGTTGCTTCTAAGCTCGTTGAAGGCATGAGCTACATCAATGATTTGGGTGACGAGGCCGGTCTGCTCAAGATTTCCGATGAGTACGCAGAAGCCTCTAAGGGTATCTCCAACTCCGAAACCGAAATCAATCTTACTAAGATTGACGCTCCTGCTGCCGTTACTGGCCTGAAATATACTGGCAAGTCTCAGACAGGCGTGAAGTCTGGCGCCAACTACGCCGTTACTGGTGGTACTGCTACCAATGCAGGCAAGTACAAGGCAACTGTGGAGCCAGAGGATGGCTACATGTGGTCTGACGGTTCTACCGCTGCCAAGACGGTTGAGTTCTCCATTGCCAAGGCATCCCAGACCCCCAAGGTCACTGCTAAGATCAAGACCGTGAAGAAGTCAAAGGTCAAGAAGAAGGCCCAGAAAGTTACCGGTGCCATCAAGGTGACGGGTGCTCAGGGCAAGGTGACCTACGCCAAGAAGAGCGGCTCTGCCAAGCTGAAGATCGCTTCCAACGGCAAGATCACCGTCAAGAAGAAGACCAAGAAGGGCACCTACAAGATCAAGGTTGTCGTCAAGGCTGCTGGCAATGCTAATTACAACGCTGCAACCAAGACTGTCACCGTTAAGGTGAAGGTGAAATAGGTTTAGCGCTAAGTTCAAATCTATCTAGCTTTGATTTCGATGGGATGCCGTCATTATGGCGGCATCCCATCAGGCGTATTGAAAGGTTGCGCGAATCTTGCGCAAAAGTTCCTCTTGTTAAGGCGTCTCTTGTTCGATAAAACCCCTCATATCCCAAAGGGAATCAGTGAATGGGCATCCTGCGCCCGAAAGGCCGCACTGCTTGTGGTGGTGTGCCTCGTCGTTGCGTCTCTGACGCTTCTTTCAGGATGCAAATTCACCGATGTGCTCACCGAGCACGTTGAGGACCCCGAAAACGGTGTGCTCGATCCTAAGGTAGAGCCACTGTACAAAGAAAACTCAAAGGCTCCCGAAGACCCTCAGCGCAGCAGCCATGAGGTCAAGGACACCACGCGTACCGATCTCCAAACGGAAAAAATCCCCGTTTACGACCCCAACGCGCCCAAAAACGGCCAGGCAATCTTGCGCATCTACGACAAAAACAGTCCGTACAATTTTGCCGCCACCGAAGGCACTCTGGTAAAGCAGGAAGAGAAAAAGAAGAAATCCGAGAAAACCGAGAAAAAGGAAACGCGCGAGAAGAAGAGCGATTCCAAGAAAACCAATAAAACAAAGAAGAAGTCCGAGAGTAAAAAGTCGGGCGGTGAGAGTGATGACGCCGACACTGAGGGCAATATGAAAATCAGTGCGGGCATCGGTGGTACCGGCACGGTCTATGATGCCTCGGCAAAATCGTCCAAGCTCCCTGAAAAGTGCAACAAGGTGGCTGCGGCCGGACCTTACGCCACCATTGTGGAAATGCTCTGCGGCAAGGGCGGCTTGGTTGCCTGTGACAGTTACTGGAAAAGCCAGGTTTCCTCGCGCGGTTTATTTCCCAACGAGGGCGTGTCGAGCTTGGCCACCGCTTGGAAATCAACTAGCAGCGGCAGCTATACGCTCGATGTTGATGCTTTGAAAAAGGCTGAGCCCGATGCGGTGCTGGTGGACGGTGAGACAATCAAGCTTAGCTCCGCCCAGCAAAGTAAGCTCACCAAGGCGAATGTCGATATCATCACCGTGCCGAGCTTGGGCGATTCGGGTACCGCCGATTCTGAGGTAACCAGTGCCGTGAAGATCGTCGGCGAGCTTCTGAAAAACTCGACTGCGGTGGAATACTCCTCGCAGGATGCCGCCTCCAAGTATCTTGAATTGCACGATGAAGTGATTGATATGTGCTTAAGCGCCAACGGCGGCTATGCCATGAAGACGGTTGGTGGCACATCTTCTCGGGAGATTTTCCAAAATGGAACGGATGGCAACGGCAAGTCCACGAGCCGCTTGTCCAGCTCTGCGGTGACCGTCGCCTTCGTTGATTCGTGGGCAAGCACCAACAAAAGCTCCGTTACCGCCGACAGGAATTACGCGGGCAATACTTTGTATCTGGATGGCGAGAAGATGGACGTGGCATCGGGCGTGGGCTTATCGGCAAGTGTTGCCAACGGCGATTATGCGCTTATCGATTACTACTTCCAGGTGTCCGGCGTGATGAACAATGCCTACGACTCTGCAAAACCCGCCAAGGGCAGCGGGGGCTCTTCAAGCCGATTTGTGGTGATGCCGGGTACTACGCCCTCCTCGGACAAGGGCTACCTTAACGCATCCAACGTTGGCTCGCGCAAGAGCACCTCGGCCCTGTGGTATTCCGTCAGCACTTCTTCTGCCGATTCCGATACGGGCGGTGTTGGCATGATCACTGCAGGCGACTCCATCTTCCCCGGCGTTATTACGCGCACTTCTGAAATTGCCAAGAAGATCGTTGCCTCCGCCAATAAGAGCAACGGCGTTTATAACACGGGGCAGTCCTACAAGGTGTGGGTCATGCCAAGCGGCATCGATGGCAGCTGGAGTACCGGCACTGCGGAGAGCTTCCTTTCCTGTCTATGGACGATGAAGAACATCATGAACGCAGGTGGTGCATCTTCCACCTGCGATAAGACCGTCAATAGCTACTACCAGTTGTTCTACCGCTGTGCGGCAAGCAGCGGCACCGGCAAGGTTTCCAACTACTCAAGCTCCTATACCGCGAGCTGCCCAACGAGCTAACAGGGGGCCACAAACTTATGTATAACGACCTTGAACATAAACATTCACTTCCAGGTATTCGCAAAACCGCACGTGCGGGCGTTTCGTTTTTGCTTTGCGTGGTTTTGAGCTTTGGTCTTATGCCGCAGCTTTCCTTTGCGACTGGCGACGAAGCGCAGACAGCAGGGGAGGAAAGCGCGCAGGCCACTGGTGCGGTGAGCTC
>CAVAUO010000122.1:0-4647 GCA_963591685.1 Escherichia coli | reverse complement strand
GACATGTTGGGCTGCTTGCCGGTGATCTGCTTAACCAGGTCCTGAACGGCGGGCATACGAGTCGAGCCACCGACGAGGATAACCTCGTTGATGTCGGAAGCGGTCAGATCGGCGTCGCGCAGAGCCTGCTCAACGGGCTTCTTGCAGCGAGCGAGCAGATCGCTGGTCATGTGCTCGAACTCGGCCTTGGTGAGCGTATAGTCCAGATGCAGAGGACCGTTCTCGTTCATGGAGATGAAGGGCAGGTTGATGGAGGTCTGGCTGGTGGAGGAAAGCTCCATCTTGGCCTTCTCGGCTGCTTCCTTCAGACGCTGCAGAGCCATCTTGTCGGCGCGGAGGTCAACACCGTTCTCGTTCTTGAACTTGTCGGCCATCCAGTCGATGATGCGCTGATCCCAGTCGTCGCCGCCCAGGTGGTTATCACCGTTGGTGGAGCAAACCTCGAATACGCCGTCGCCAAGCTCGAGGATGGAGACGTCGAAGGTGCCGCCGCCAAGGTCGAAGACCAGAACCTTCTGCTCGGTCGTGGTCTTGTCAAGGCCATAAGCCAGTGCTGCGGCAGTAGGCTCGTTGATGATGCGCAGAACCTCGAGGCCGGCGATCTTGCCAGCGTCCTTGGTTGCCTGACGCTGAGCATCGTTGAAGTATGCGGGGACGGTGATGACCGCCTGGTTCACAGGCTCGCCGACGCGCTTCTCGGCGTCGTTCTTAATCTTGCGAAGAACCTCAGCGGAAATCTGCTCGGGGGTGTACTCCTTGCCGTCGATGTCGACGACTGCGCGACCACCCTGGCCGGACTTAACGCTGTAGGCAACGGTCTTCTGCTCGTCGCTCGTCTCGGCGTAGGAACGACCGATGAAGCGCTTAACGGAAGCGATGGTGTTAGCAGGGTTGGTGACTGCCTTGTTCTTAGCAGCCTTACCGACGGTGCGCTCGCCATCCTTGAAGCCAACGACGGAAGGAGTGGTGCGGTCGCCTTCCGCGTTAACCAGAATCTCAGGCTCAGAACCCTCCATTACGGCCATAGCTGAATTGGTGGTACCCAAGTCGATGCCGATGATCTTAGCCATTGTCTTATCCTTTCAATTGTGACCGGCTTGCACCGGCCATCCTTTATTACCTAAGTAAAAGAAGAAGGAGGCGCAGGGCCTTTAAGCCTTCTTCGATACTTAGGAATATAAAATCTAAGTGAGGTATTGTCAAATTTCCTTCTTTGTAATTTGAAGATTATTTGATGATGCTACATTTTCCCAGCTCAAAGTCTTTATTCCCTCTTCATAATTCAAGCCTGGAAGGCTCTGGAAATCTAACAAGACCTTATATAGGTCTGTAAACTACCCCTGCAAACAAAAAGGAGCCTTGCGGCTCCTAGTTTGCACGGTATGTAAGCTTGAGGATTAATCCTCGGCGATCTCCTCAATCGCGCCCATAGGACACTCCTCGACGCAGTCGCCACAGGCGATGCATGCGTCTTCGTTGACGACCTTCAAAACACCGTCGACGACGTCGATAGCGCCCTGAGGGCAAGAGTCAACGCAGATACCGCAGCCGATGCACTCATCGGTAAGAATTACGGGATGTGCCATTTTGCTACCCCTTCCTTTTTCTTCGCTCCATGGAAAGTGCAATTTCCATGGTTGCGAACATACCAGAACAAAAGCCCGTTGCAAGCGGCAATGCAAGTTTTATTGCCCAAAGGCATTCAAGATGCATAAAGCTAGCAGATACGAGGGAGCTGCTCGCCCACAAGCATATCCATGATGCGCGTCGTGCCGAAGCCTGTTCGCAACATAACGCGAGGTGCACGGCCTTCCTCGCTCTTTTGGACCTCGCCGATAATCGCTGCATCCGCACCGTATTTGTTGGCCTTCATGGCCGTCAGCGCCGCGTCGGCCTCTTCAGCGGGAACAATGCACACCATCTTGCCTTCGTTGGCCACCTGGTACACGTCGTAGCCAAGCATCTCGCATGCTCCGCGTACGGCATCCTTCACCGGGACAGCGTCCTCCTCAACAAGAAAATCAACGCCCGACTGGTCGGCAAGCTCGTTTAGGGTGCTCGCAAGGCCGCCACGGGTTGGATCCCTGAAGCAGCGAGTGCTGGGAGCGACAGCGATGACCTCTTGGATCAAATGGTTGAGCGGAGCAGCGTCGGTTTTAATGTCGGCCTGGAAGGAAAGGTCCTCACGGCAAGCCATGATGGTAATGCCGTGATCGCCAAGCGTGCCCGTTACCAAGATCTTGTCGCCAGGTTTGCAATTGGCGCCCGACAGATCGATGCCTTCGGGGATGAAGCCAATGCCGGAGGTGTTGATGAACACACCGTCGCCCGAGCCGCGGTTAACCACTTTCGTGTCACCCGTGACAATATGCACGCCAGCTTCCTTGGCAACGTCGGCCATCGTTTGGCAGATGCGCTTGAGGTCTTCCATGGGAAAGCCCTCTTCAAGAATGAAGCCGCAGCTCAAGTACTTCGGAATCGCGCCCGAGGTCGCCACATCGTTGACGGTGCCGCATACCGCCAGGCGTCCAATGTCGCCGCCAGGGAAGAAATGCGGAGTCACCACGAAGCTATCGGTGGAAAAAGCAACGCGACCAGAATCCGCCTTCAGACGGGCGGCGTCGTTTCCTTCGCGAAGCTCCTCGCCCGCATACGCATCGAAGAACACCTCGTCAATGATGCGCTTCATCATGGTGCCGCCACTGCCGTGGCCCAACAACACCGTTTGATCCATATCCGACCTCCTTGAGGAATGGAATTAAAGAAAGCTTCCTGGGATACGTTGCAGAACGCGTATTCGTCTACACTACTGCTTTCAACTGCTCACTAGATGAACTGGCCCGTCGTGGTCATAACCAAACGACCCGTCTTGACGCCTTTGGTTCCCAGGATAAGGTTGCCGATGTCCTGCACATCGCCCGTTTCGCCCTTCATAATGATGACTTCAAGGCAATTGTCCTCATCAACATGAACGTGAGTCGAGCTGATCACCACATCGAGATAATGATGCTGGATGTGATGGAGCTTTTCCTGCAGGTCATTGGCATGATGGCTGTACACGATGGTCAACGTGCCCATGACGATACGCCCAGGAATCGAGCACTCATCTTCAACCAGAGCCTCGCGCACCAGATCGCGCACGACCTCCGAACGGTTCTTGGCTAATCCGCGACGCGCCACCAGCCTGTCGAATTTGACAAGCAGGTCTTCAGGCATCGCCACGGAAAAGCGCATCAAATCATTGCGCATGGAGGCTACACCAAATTAACCTGAACGCCCGAAGCCGCCTCGGCGTCATCCTCAAGGGCATCCTTCGCGTCGTCGAGCGTCGCGCGAACCTGATCGAGCAGCGCCATGGCCTCATGAAGCTTCTCACCAACCGTAGGGAAACCTGCATTCTCGGCGTCGTGACCAAGGTTGTGAACCCAGCGGCGCTCAAGCTTGATATGGTCGTCGATCTGGTCAATCATCTTCTCAAACTGACCGGTGTTGATTCCGTTAGTGCACATAACTGCTCCTATCAAGGTAATGTGAACACGAATTAAGGAAAATGTAACACCACCGCGGTCGCACGGTCCTCAGGAATTGAAATTTATTTGTTAAAGAACCTTTCGAGCGGTGAAATTCGCTAGCATTTCAAGTGTTAGGGACCTAGGCGTTTTCAAAGGAGATGCCCGTGCCGTCATCTTTCGAGACGATCAAAAACGATCTTTTCAAGCGCTACGGAGCGCATCTTGCCGGGAACGAAAACGGCCTGTTCGTCACTGTTTCCTCAGGTGCCGCAAACAAAAATGTCCAAAATGCGCTCGAGAGCAGTGCCCTGCAGCTTGGTTTCCCAAAAGACGCCACCGGACAGGCTGTTACCGCAATAAACGACGTGGAGCAGTTGGAGCCCAAGGAACTCATCTTCATCATCGAAACGCTCGACCCTCTTGCCGTGCTTGCAAGCGACATCACGGCAACCAAATCCCTGGCCGATGCCTACCATATGCAAATCGCACTTGAAACCGAACAACGCCTGCTTGGAAGGCCTCTTCTTTGCTTCGAGAATTTCGAAGACAAAATTTCCTCCCCGGAAGGTAAGAAACTTGCATGGAAACTTCTAAAACACCTCAGGGACCATATATAAGCGATAAACTACGAATCATCTTTCAAAAACAACGCATAACGTGAAATAACATGTCGCTACATGCATAAATAATCACAAGCCGCCGCGCGAGCAATCAGTAGGACGGCTATTTCAAAAGAAGGGATCGATATGGCAAACAAGGACCTTAATAAGAAGCCTGAAGAGCTCACCATCCTGCTTCCCGGTGGCGCAGGTTACATCGGAAGCCACACTGCCGTCGAGTTGCTCGACCGAGGGTACAAGGTCGTCATCGTCGACAATCTTTCAAACTCCAGCAAGGTAGCCATCGACCGCATCCGCCAGATCACCGGCGCTAACGATGCACAGCTCGTCTTCATCGAGGCGGACATTCTCGATCGCTCCGCGATGGACAAGGTCTTCACCGATTACAACGTCGATGCCATCATCATGTTCGCTGGGCTCAAAGCCGTCGGAGAATCGACGCAGAAGCCCCTCGAGTACTATTGGAACAACGTCGGCGGCCCGCTCACCTTATTCGACGTCGCACGCGAGCATGG
>CAVAUO010000121.1:0-4738 GCA_963591685.1 Escherichia coli | reverse complement strand
CTTCGACAAGGCATAAGCCGCCCGCCAAGCAAATCAAAGCGCCGCGCCCGTTAAAAGCCTAAAACAGCGCCGGTAAAGCAGAAGCCAAAGGCGCAGGCCCGCCCATTGGGCGTGTAAAAGCGCTCGAACGCCCAAGCCAAAGCATCGCACGCAATATGCTCAAGCTGTTCAATCCTACCGTCAAACTTACTTTTTACGGCGCGCATTTTCAATGAAATCGGGAACCTGCGCCATCAGCACCGCCACGAAAACGAGCACGCAGCCCACTAGCTCAACCGGCCCCAAGACCTCGCCGAGGATAATCCATCCGCCCAAAGCGGCGAACACCGCCTCCAAGCTCATAAGGATGGAGGCAACCGTGGGGTCGGTGGTTTTCTGCGCGACGATCTGGCAAGTAAAGGCTATACCGTCCGAGCAAATGCCCGCATACAGAATGGGCAGGGCTGCCGCCATGATCTGTGCCATGTCGGGGTGCTCGAAAATCAGAGCGCACACCAGCGATATGCCTCCTGCGGTCAAAAGCTGCACCAAAGACAAACGCACCCCGTCGATGTAGGTGAAACGATCGATCACTATGATATGCAAGGCGTAACCAAAAGCGCAGACAAGCACCAGCACGTCGCCCCAATACACCTGATCAAGTCCGTTTGGCACGCACAGCAAGTACATTCCAAACATAGCAACGGCAACCGCTGCGAAAACGATGGGATGAGCTTTCTTACCCGCGAAGATGGCGAACAGGGCAACCAAAATCATGTAAATGGCCGTGATGAAGCCGGAACGACCGGAAGCGGCAGCGTCATCGGGATAGGACGATATACCCGCCTGCTGCAAAAACGAGGAAAAGCACAGCACCAAACCGCACAAAAACCCGCCAACAAGGAGCGCCCGGAGCGAATAGCCACCGAGCTTGCCGGACGGCCCTACCGAGGAACCGTCCGAGGCGTCCGTCGAATTCATAGTCGTCGAAACCACGCGCTTCGAAGGCGCCACATCGTGCCCCAGGCGAACGCGCACGAAAATGACCCCCACCAAAAACGCAGCACCGATGAAGTTGCGCGAAGCGTTGAAGGTAAAAGGCTCGACCGCATCGGCCGCCTGAGTCTGCGCAACAAAAGCCATACCCCACAGCAGTGCCGTGAACAACAGAAGCAAGGGGCCTTTCATCTTCATCATCAGTCCTTAAGCGTGCGGTTAATGCCATCAACGTTGACTGCCGAATCCTTGGCAACGAGCGCATAACGCACACGCGGCTTCGGCTCTCAAGGTCAATCGAAGGACACCGGAAAGAATCGGTCAGCGCCGACCCATACTACCCCAAAGCCTCTTTCCTCGCGGCGCGGGCGGCGGCAATCCGAGCACGGACGGCCTTATTCAACTTCACGACGACGATGGCGCACGCGATAACGAGCGCATAACGCAGCACAAACCAGTACAGACCCTGGTAAAGCACGTCCCAGCTCCACACATCGGGACGGAAAAACTCCATGATCTTCTGCCAGTTGAAGATGGCGCTCTCAACGCGGTGAACGCACAAGATGGTCAAAGAGGAAACGCCCATCCAAGCAAAGGCCTCGTGCACCTTGCCCAAGGGCAGGCGTTCCGCCAGCATGCACGCCTTCACGATCACCAGACTACCCGCCGCCGCGGTAAGAAGAGACCAAGGATGCTCCAAATAGGCGCGCACCGCCATCTCGTTGCTGCCTGCGTAGGTATAGAGCAGCCATACAGCCGCAAGCACGCACCACTGCCACCGGGCAACGCGCGACAAATCGAAACGCTTAGCAAGTACGCCAACATACATGAACAGCACGGCGATACAGGCGGTATCCAAGTCGAAAGGCAGGCGCATTTCCTTGCCCACAAAGAAGCCGAACGCGACGATAAGCGCCACAAGCGCGGGCTCGAGCGCACGACGCGCACCGCATGCATCCTTGGTACGCAGCAACACCTCGTTCAAAAACAAGCGGCCCCAGAACAAACACGGCAAAAACCAGATGGCGCCGATTGCCTGGTAGCTATGCCCCAGGAAAACGCCCTCCTGCCCCGATGCGAACAGGATCTCGATGATGACGTCGTGCACCGAGCGCTGCGAATCAAGATCGGCGCTAAGAGAATCGGGCGGAACGAAGGCGAAGAACAATAGGATGCCGCACACGATGAAGTACGGGATCAGCAAGCGCCTGAACGAGCTTTCAAGCACCTCAAGCCGCGGTTTTGCGCGCATGGTAAAACCTGCAAGCATGAAGAAAAGCGGCATATGAAAAGAGTAGACCCAGTCGTGCAGGGCCGTGGCGTCGCTTAAGCAGTGGCCCAGCACCACGGTGGCGATTGCGAAACCCTTGGCTATGTCGAGCCAGAGCATACGCTTTTTACCGGACAAAGTCCTTCATCCCCTTGAGCAGTATCGAGTAATAATCAGCACATGTTCCAAGGCTAAGCCGCCCCGAATCGAGTGACCATACTACGCGCCTGCTCTCAAAGAAAGCTTAAAACCCGCAAGGCGCAACAAGACATCCACAGATGCGCGCAAGCAGGGCCGCAAGAAAACTAAGCCAGAACCGAATGGAGCTCGTCCATAATGGTGCGTGCAAGGCGTGCATCAACCTGGCCGGGCGCCGAGCTTTTGGCCAAGGAGCAGAAGGTCAGAGCGCTGCCGAAGTATTCGCCTGCAAGCCTGGTGATGCTTCCCTCACGGCCCATGGCCATGGTGAGCAGAGGCACCTCGCGCGTACGATGCACTTCCTCGGTTGCAGCCAAAAGGCGCAAAGCATCGGCAGCATCGTGCGCCATGACCGCGCACTTCGGGATATCGGCGCCAAGCTCGAGCATGTGGTTCATCAGATTGACCATCCACTCAGTGGCAGGCGTGCCCGAGAAATCGTGATAGGAAACCAAAGCAACCAGACCATGCTTATGGGCGCAGGAGCACAACTCACCCACCAGCTCGTCGCCGATCCAGGTTTCGATGTCCACCATGTCGATGACTTCGGCCTCGATTATCGCGCGCGTGAGCTCGAAATATTCCTGAGCCGAAAACTCGTCGTTGCCGCCCTGGCTCGTGCTGCGGAAAGTGAAGAGCAGGGGCTTGTCGGAAAGTTCGGCAGCCAAGGCGCGTCCCAGCTCGATCATTGCAGCTGGATCGTGGCGGCACTCGTTGAAGTCGGCGCGCCATTCAAAGCAATCGACTCCGGCTTCTTTTCCTTCCCGCACAGTGACCAGGCATTCCGATACGTCGGCCCCCATAATCGAGATGATCGTCTTCGGCGAGGCCTCGCCCAAAACCGTGTCTTTGACCGTAATTGAATTCATGCCTGCCCCTAGCCTAGGTAACTATTCATTGCTACCAAAAGCTTATGCGAATCAACGGGTTTTGCAATACGGCCTTCATTCCTGCACGACGCAAGGCCCCATCAGGCATGGCGCCTATGACGGCCAGCCAATGACAAGCAAGATGCCGTCGGCCATCCACTCCCCGCACAACGCGAGGTTTTCCCCTGCTCGACGAAAGGCTTGGAGATCAGAGGAAAACGGCAAACCTATCCGCAAATAAGAATGGAAGCTCAAGCCTCAAGCACAACGAAAGCCAGGGCGCGGGCCCCCTCGTGGCTCAAGCTCACGTGAACGCGCAAAATGCCCAGCTCATCCTTGAGGTTTTGCAGGGCCTCGTTATCCACGAAAAAGGGCGAACCTGCCAGGGTATGGGAAAGATGGAAGCGCCTGAAATCAAGGGAGGCCTTCCCAGAGGCCGAAAGCGCGGCCTTGGCCAGGGCTTCCTTGGCGGCATAGGCGGCGGCCAGGTGCTGAGCAGGGTCGGCCTTAGCCTCGGCGTAACGCAGCTCTTCCCCCGAAAAGCAACGGCGTGCTAAAGGGTCTTCAAAACCGCCATCTTCCGTACGGTCGAGGACGCCCTCGAAACGTGCGGCACTGGCCAAATCGACTCCAATGGCCAAAATCATGCGGCTGCCCCCATTCCTTAGATCATCGCCGCCGAAACAGCCCGTAACCACTTCGAGGAAATCATACCGCCTCGCAACGCAGCTTCGGCGCGCAAGATCCTGGTGCAAGGCACGAAGCCCCGCGCAAAGCCTTACTGCTGTGCAGCCTCGGCAAACTCCGCGAAACGGGTGGCGCCGCCATCTTTGCTGACGCTCGCTTTAACATGCTGGGATTGATCGACCGCGCACGATGAACTCCTTGAAGGCTGCACGGTCGTAAGGAATACCTATGCGGTCGATCCTGCTGGCGAGCTTATGCGTCTCCTTCTCCAAAAGCTCAAGCTTGTAGCCCAGGCGAAGATACAGGTCCATACGCTCGATGCTGAAACCGCATTTGATGATGTTGCGGGCAACGTCGTCGGCCACGTAATCGTCCGAGCAGCTCTTAAAGGCCATGATGTCATCGATGATCAAGGCGCAATCGAGCATGGGGGCATTGCTTTCCTGCGCATGCTCAAGGCTGTTGACGGCCATCTGAACGTAAGCGATGGTCTCGGTTCCGATGACGTCACGCAGCACCACCGCATTGTCGTAGGCTGCCTCAAGAGAATTCTTGATGCTCGAAGGACAAGATTCGCCGAACAGGCATTCCTCGAACAAGGCAGCGGAATCCTTAGTGGAGTCGAAGCCGAGCGCCTGAAGCTGACCACGCCAAAGCTCGTCGGGCGAGTCGATGGCGGCATCGTAGGTACCCATGATGAAGTGCAGGGTAGTTTCGTCCGCACAGGAAAACTGAAATC
>CAVAUO010000120.1:0-4752 GCA_963591685.1 Escherichia coli | reverse complement strand
TGCCCGCCGTTCAGGACCTGGTTAAGCAGATCACCGGCAAGCAGCCCAACATGTCGGTTAATCCTGACGAGGTTGTTGCAATGGGCGCAGCTGTTCAGGGCGGCGTTCTTGCTGGCGACGTTCAGGGCATCCTGCTGCTCGACGTCACTCCTCTTTCCCTGGGCGTTGAGACCATGGGCGGCATCATGACCAAGATGATCGATCGCAACACCACCATCCCCACCCGCAAGACCGAGATTTACTCCACTGCGGCTGACAACCAGACCAGCGTTGAGATTCACGTTCTTCAGGGCGAGCGCCAGATGGCTCGCGACAACAAGACCCTGGGCAAGTTCCAGCTGACCGGCATCCCCGCAGCACGTCGTGGCATGCCTCAGATCGAGGTCACCTTCGACATCGACGCCAACGGCATCGTGAACGTTTCCGCTAAGGATCTGGGCACCGGTAAGGAGCAGCAGATTACCATCTCCGGTTCCACCGCTTTGTCCGACGACGAAGTCGATCGCATGGTCAAGGACGCCGAGGCTCACGCCGAGGAAGATCAGGCACGTAAGGAAGAGGCCGAGACCCGCAACAACTGCGACGCTCTGGTCAACGCCACCGAGACCACCCTGGGCGAGGTCGGCGACAAGCTGAGCGCAGACGTCAAGTCCGAGGTCGAGTCCGCAATCGCAACCGCCAAGACCGCGCTTGAGGGCACCGACATCGAGGCCATCAAGCAGGCAACCGAGGCACTGCAGCAGGCTGGTCACAAGATGGCCGAGGTTGTCTACTCCAATGAGCAGGCACAGCCTGGCGCACAGCCCGGTGCAGGTGCCGCTCCTGCAGATGACGTGGTTGAGGCCGACTTTGAGGTCGTCGACGATGACAAGAAGGAGAACTAATCATGGCAGCCGATACCGAGATTGACGAGAGCCCGGAGGTTACCGAGCCCGAGCCTACCTCGGACGAGGCCGCCGTTGATGCCGAGCAGGAAGTCAAGGAATCCGAGGCTAGCCCCGAGGATGAATTGGAGAAGGCGCTCTCCGATGCCAAGGAATGGCAGGACAAGTACCTTCGCCTGCACGCCGAGTGGGACACCTATCGCCGTCGCATGAAGGAGCAGCGCGCCGAGGAAACGGCACGCGCCACCGAGGGTCTGATGAAGAATCTGATCCCCGTGGTCGATGACTTCGATCGCACCTTGGCCTACGCCAAGGACAACGGCGAAAGCGGCTTGATCGAGGGCGTTGAAGCGGTGTTCAACAAGTTCACCGACGCGCTCGTGAAGGATGGCCTGGAGATCATCGACCCCGCTGGCCAGGCCTACGACGCGCTTCTTGCTCAGGCGGTCGGCGTTGTGGAAGACGCTTCGGTCCCCGACGAGACGGTCTCCCAGGTGTTCCAAAAGGGATACCGCCTAGGCGTCAAGGTTTTGCGCCCCGCGATGGTCACGGTGACCAGCGGCGGGCCCAAGCGCGAGGCCGAGGATACCGAGGAAGACTCAGAATAAGAATGGTTAGGAAGGCGGGCATATGTCCGCCTTCCTTTTAAGAGAAGAGGTGAGTCGCTATGGGCGCAACCCCCGATTACTACAAGACGCTGGGCGTTTCGCGTGACGCCTCTGCTGACGAGATAAAAAAGGCTTATCGCAAGCTTGCACGTGACAATCATCCCGATGCGGTAAAGGCTCGCGGCGGCAACGCCGAGGAAGCCGAAGAGAAGATGCGCTCCATCAACGAGGCTTACGAGGTTCTCTCCGACGACAAGAAGCGCCAGATGTACGACCAGTACGGTACGGCGAACGAGAACCAGATCCCCTTCGGCGGCGGTGCTGGCTTCAGCGGGTCGTGGGCCGACATCCTGGAGAGTCTGCGCAACGGCGAGGGCTTTGGAGGCTTCGGCGGTTTCGGTGGATTCGGCGGCCCCTTCGGTGGCGGCCAGCCGATGCCCCAGAAGGGCGCCGACAGGACCGTGAAGCTCAACATCAGCTTCGACGAGGCTTTCAAAGGCACCGAGAAGAAGATCCGCGTGCGCTTGGAAGCGGGCTCCGAGCCCCAGACCCTGCCGGTGAAAATTCCCGCCGGCGCGATCGACGGCGGCCAAGTGCGCCTGCGCGGTCGTGGCAACCCCGGGATCAACGGGGGACCTGCCGGCGACCTGCTGGTGAAGGTTCACATCGCCGATCACCCCTACTACCGTCGCGACAAGGCCGACGTGCTCATGGATGTCCCGGTCTCGATCGCTGAGGCGGCGCTCGGTACCCAGATCACCGTGCCCACCCCCGATGGTTCCAAGGTAAGGGTGAAAGTTCCCGCAGGCACGCAATCGGGCACCAAGCTCACGATCCGCGGCAAGGGCGCTCCTCGTTTGGGCGCATCCGGCGGAAGCGGAGATTTCCATCTCGTCATCAAGGTCGAGGTTCCTTCGTCCTTGAACGCGAAGCAGGAAGAAGCGCTTAAGGCCTACATGGAAGCAGACGAATCTGATTTGAGGCGATGGTAATGAACGACGCGGAACGTCCCGTTTACATGATCGGCGTTGCGGCCGAGCTTGCCGGAGTGCATCCTCAGACGCTGCGCATTTACGAGCAGAAGGGCTTGGTTTCGCCTCAGCGTACGAGCGGCAACACCCGCATGTACTCGCAGGCGGACATCGATCGTCTCCGTTTGATCAACGAGCTTACGAGTGAGGGGATCAATCTGGCAGGCGTCATACGCATCTTGGATTTGCAGGGCCGCTTAACCGAGCGCGACAACGAGCTTGATGCCCTGCACCAGCGCGTGCGACGTCTTGCCGACAGGGTCCATGAGCTTGAGACGCGCCAAAACGTCAACGAGCTGATGGAATCTACGATGGCCATCCAGCTGCGTCGCATCTAGCGCAGATGGGGGCGCGCGGGCACCAGGCGAAAGCGCAGGTTCGAAGCCAAGCACTGCCTGGCCCGCGGCAACAAAGGAAGCAATCCGATGATTCGTTCATCGGAATACGAATAGGAAAACAATTTTAAAGGAGGCAATTATGAGACTCGATAAATTGTCCCTTACCGCCCAAGAGGCGATGCAGTCCGCGATGAGCGTGGCCGGTGAGCACGAGGCGGGCTCAGTTGAGCCCTTGCACTTGCTGGGCGCCCTGCTTGACGCGGGCGAGAACAATATCAAGTCCATCATCACCCGCATCGGCGCCGACCCCGCCGCCTTGGCCAACGAGGTCAAGGCGAAGCTCGACGCCCAACCCCGCGTTCAGGGCGGCGGCTTCATGGGGATGGCCATGCCCTCGCAGCAGTTCATGAACGTCTTCGACAAGGCAGTCAAGATCGCTGAGAAGCTGGGTGACCAGTACGCCACGACCGAACATCTGCTCATCGCGCTTTCCGAGGACAAGGGCGATGCGGGCAAGCTGATGGCGCAGCACGGCATCACGCGCGCCAACATCGAGGAAGCCTATGAGGAACTGCGCGGCGACACCCGCGTGACCGATCAGCAGTCCAAGACCGAGTTCGAGGTCCTGTCCCAGTACGGCATCAACCTGACCGCCCAGGCGCGTGAAGGCAAGCTTGACCCGGTCATCGGCCGTTCCGAGGAAATACGCCGTACCATCCAGGTGCTTTCCCGCCGCACCAAAAACAACCCTGTGCTCATCGGCGAGCCCGGTACCGGTAAAACCGCCATCGTCGAGGGCTTGGCTCAGCGCATCGTTGCCGGCGACGTGCCCTCGAGTTTGCGCGATCGCGAGCTTATCTCGCTCGATCTGTCGAGCATGTTGGCAGGTGCAAAGTACCGTGGCGAGTTCGAGGATCGCTTGAAGGCGGTGCTGCGTGAGGTTAAAGAGTCCGACGGGCAGATCATCCTCTTCATCGACGAGCTGCATACCATCGTCGGCGCAGGTTCTTCGGGCGACAGTTCGATGGACGCCGGCAACATGCTCAAGCCCGCGCTTGCCCGTGGCGAGCTTCACGCCATCGGCGCCACCACCTTGGATGAATATCGCAAATACATCGAGAAGGACGCTGCCCTTGAGCGTCGTTTCCAGCCCGTGCTCGTCAACGAGCCGAGCGTGGCCGAAACCATTGCGATTCTGCGTGGCCTGAAGGAAAAGTACGAGATCCATCACGGCGTGCGCATCAAGGATGCCGCTCTGGTTGCTGCAGCCGAGCTTTCCAACCGCTACATCTCCGACAGGTTCCTGCCCGACAAGGCAATCGACTTGATGGACGAGGCTGCAAGCCGCCTGCGTATCGAGATCGACTCGATGCCCGAGGAGGTGGATCTTGCTGAGCGCAAGTTGACCCAGATGCAGATCGAGGAGCAGGCGCTTATGAAGGAAGACGACGCCGCCTCGGCCGAGCGCCTGGAGGAGCTGCGCCGCGAGATGGCCGATGCCCGCGAGAAGCTTGATTCTCAGAAGGCCGCCTGGAAGAACGAGAAGGACGTGATTGTCAACGTTCAGAACCTCAAGTCCGAGCTTGAAAGCGCTCAGCATGAGGAAGAGCAGGCAACGCGTGAGGGCAACCTCGGCCGCGCCGGCGAGCTGCGTTTCGGCACCATACCCGAGCTGAAGGCGAAGATCGCCGAGGCTGAGGCCGTGCTGGAGGCGCGCGATGACGACAATAGCCTTTTGAAGGAAGAGGTCGGCGAAGAGGAAATCGCCGAGGTCGTGAGTGCCTGGACCGGCATCCCCGTCACCAAGATGATGCAAGGCGAGATGGCCAAACTCGTCGATCTTGAGGCAAAGCTTCATGAGCGCGTGATCGGTCAGGATAAGGCCGTCAGC
>CAVAUO010000119.1:0-4756 GCA_963591685.1 Escherichia coli | reverse complement strand
AACGCAAGGGAGGGACTGTGATGGATTTCACCGAAGAAGTGCGCAAACGCGCATCCCAGCTTATCGAGGAAGGCACCGTGGCTTGCGTCATCGGCTGGAGCGCGGGACGCCTGGAATACCAGCGCACCCCCACCTGCGCCGACACGCCCGAGCAAGCGTCGAATCTGGTTTGCGACCAGCACTGCGAACACGCCTTGGGCAAATACGTGCTGGAGCAAAAGGACAAAGGACGCATGGGGCTTGTTGCCCGCGGTTGCGAATCGCGCGCGATCAACCGCCTTATCGCTGACAGACAGATCAGCCGCGATGACGTCTACCTTATCGGCATCCCCTGCACCGGCTGCACCACGCGCGACGGCGTGGAGCTGAAACGCTGCCACGAATGCCAGTTCCGCAACCCCGTAATCTACGACGAGCTTTTAGGCGAGCCGGCACCTGAGTCCAAAAACGATCGCTTCGCCGACGTGCGCAAGCTCGAGGCCATGAGCCGCGAGGAACGGCGAGCCTTCTTCGACCTGATGTACGAAACCTGCATCCGCTGCCACGCTTGCCGGCAAGCCTGCCCCTGCTGCACCTGCAAGGTCTGTTTCGCCGAGCAGGAACGCGAAGGATGGCAGGGCAAGCAGTTCGATGTGGAGCAGGCGCGCTACTACGGCGTGACCCGTTCCTTCCATGTGGCCGACCGCTGCATCGAATGCGGCGAATGCGAGCGCGTATGCCCCATGGGCCTGCCGCTCATGACGCTGATGCACAAACAGATCAAAGACATCGACGAACTGTTCGGGCCCTATGAAGGCGGTGGCCTTACCGACGAAGGACCCGACGCCCTGCGCACTTTCAAAACCGACGACATCGAAGAGTTCATGTAGGGAGGCCTGGAAATGCTGTTCAAGAAAAGCCGTTTGGCCGAAGTGCTCGACGCCACCGCCCAAACCATGGACGTCTACGTTCCCGCCATAGTGGAAGGCACCTCGCGTTTCGCACTCTACGGCGAAGGTGCCGGGGTAACCGAGCCCAACTTCGAGCTGCAGAACACGAAGATACCCCCGAAAGGCCTGCTGTTCCCCTCCACCGAAAAGCTCTATACCTGGGGCAAAGACGCAGAAGGCGCCTTTATCGAAAGCGCCCTTGAAAAGCCGACGCCCTTCGTCGCCTTCGGAGTGCGCCCGTGCGACGTGGCCGCCATCGAGCGCATGGACCAGGTATTCCTTACCAAGGGCTACATAGACGAGTTCTACCAGGCGAAACGCGAGGCCATGACCTGCGTGGCGCTTGCCTGCAACCGCGCGAGCGACGCCTGCTTCTGCGCCTCCATGGGCCAAAGCCCCGACGAGGCTCCGGGGGCCGACCTACTTCTTGTAGAGGGAGATGACGCCTTCGAGCTTCGCACTCAAACGGAAAAGGGCCAGGCCCTGGCGGACCGATGGAAGCCCTTCCTAGAAGAAGGCTCGGTAGACCATGAGCCGGTGGAGTGCTCCACCCAGGTGAACATGGAGGGCGTTGCAAAGAAGCTGCATGGCATGTTCGACAGCCCGTTTTGGGACGAGGTTTCCACCGCCTGCCTTACCTGCGGCAGCTGCACCTTCATCTGCCCCACCTGCCACTGCTTCGACTTAAGCCAAGCGCGTAAGAAAGAAGAGAACGCGCGTTTCCGCTGTTGGGACAGCTGCATGTTCAAGGATTACACGCTCATGGCAGGCAACCACAATCCACGCGAGCAGAAGCGCAACCGCGTTCGCCAGCGCTTCATGCACAAGCTTTGCTTCTTCGAGGAGCGCTACGGCGAGCCTTTGTGCGTTGGCTGCGGCCGTTGCCTGGTGGATTGCCCGGCAACCATGGACATCACCGCCATTATCGACAAGGTAAATGCATGGGAGGAAAAGGAGGCGAGCCATGTCTAAGATCGTCATCGAACATGGATGCGCCGGCATCTGCGAAGGATCCTCGCTTGTCCCCAAGATCGTACACGTCACCGGCATCAAAGAACTCACGCACGACGTGAAGCTCTTCACCTTCAAGACGCCTGAGGGCACGGCCCCCTTCGCAAGCAAACCCGGGCAGCTGGGCATGTTCTCGGTTCCGCCGTTTGGCGAATGCATGTTCTGCATAACCTCGCGCGGCGAGGATTACGTCGAAATGGCTGTAAAGAAAGTCGGTGTAGTAACCGAGCAGATGCACAAGCTGCGCGTGGGCGACGGCGTGGGCCTACGCGGCCCTTACGGCAACAGCTTCCCCTACGAAAGCTGCAAAGGGCGCAACATGCTCTTCATCGCAGGCGGCATCGGCATGGCCCCAGTGCGCGCCTTCCTTGAGTATTGCCTTGGCCACCGCGAGGATTACGGCCGCATCGATTTGGTGTACAGCGCCTCGACCTACGACGACCTAGTGTTCAAAGAGGAACTGTTCGAGATTTGGCCCAGTTACCCCGACACACACGTGCACGTGAGCCTGTATCACGGCAACGAAAGCTGGACGGGGCCCGTTTCCTACACCGCACCCTACCTGGAGCAGGTAGTTGCCGAAGAAGGGCTTTCGACCGAGAACGCGGCTGTCACGCTCTGCGGCGGGCCCAGCCTGTTCCGCACCTGCCGCGAGTCGCTCACGAAGCTGGGATACAGCCCCGAGAACATCATCACCACGCTCGAGGCACGCATGAAGTGCGGTGTTGGTAAATGCGGCCGCTGCAACATCGGGGGTAAGTACATCTGCCTGGACGGCCCGGTGTTCACCGAAGCCGAGCTGGCCGACATCCCCCGCGACCTGTAAAGGCTAGGGCCGCAAGCCGCAAGGAAGACGCGCAGCCGGAATCAAAGCCCGCAAGCGGCAAGCACCCAAGCAGCCAGCTCAAACTTGCCGCCTCACCCGACGCATCAAACAAAGCCTGCAGGTGGCAAGCCCGTAAGCTGCCAGCCCAGGGTTGCCGCACAACCCAACGTATCAAGCAAAAAACGAAGAAGGGGACGCACGGTTCATCACCATGCGTCCCTTTCTTGGGTATCTGTTAGGTTCAGCGCTGTTGCTACAGGCCCAAAGCCTTTTTCAGGCTGGACACGCGACGGCGCGAAACGGGGATCCTGTCCTCAACACCGTCGAGAGTCAAAAGCAAGGTGCCGCCCGACTGAGGCTCGACTTCCTTAACCAAGGAAAGGTTGACCAGGTATCCGCGATGAACACGGAAGAAACCATGGCCGTCGAGTGTCTTTTCAAGCTGCGCCAAGGAGACGGTGCTGAAGAAGCGATCGTCGGCGGTTTGCAGGTAAGCGTAATCGTCGCGCGCCATAACGAAGCGAATGTCGTCGATGTTGATGAGGATCTTCTTGCCGCCCTTTTCGACAGGGATGCGCTCGGCCTTTTGAGCCTTGGCGTGCAGCATGACGTGCTCGCGCACGCGATGGATGGCCTGGGACAGGCGATCGGTCTCGACGGGCTTGACCAGGTAATCGACGGCCGCAACCTTGAAAGCGTCCAGTGCGAACTCGCTGTAGGCGGTAACGAAGACCACCGCAGGGGGGAACTTCAGATGCTGCAGGGCGTCGGCAAGCTGAAGACCGGTTGCCTCTGGCATGTTGATGTCGAGGAACATCACGTCGCAGGGATATTCCTTGAGCTTCTCGATGGCCTCGCGAACGCTTGCAGCTTCCGCCACAACCTCGGTTTGGTTGATTTCACTCAGGAGAAAGCGCAGTTCAGAGCGTGCTGGTGCCTCATCGTCAACGATAATCGCCTTTAGCAACTCGGGGCCTCCTTGAATTAGTTTGTAAAATGCAATTTTCGAGTATATCGTACCACGCTCGAACCGTGCATTTTAAATCTTCAAATCAGCCAAGTCGATGAAGTCCTCGCTCCCCTTCGAGCCATCGATATCGGAGGAGGCAGCGCTTGCGGCAGCCTTGAGCTTCAGCTGCTCGAACTCGTCGACGAGCTCGCCTTCGGCGGCGTGATCCTCGTCCAGCTCATGCGCGCGGTCTTTAAGATACAGCGTGACGAAAGTGCCCTTGCCAAGCTCGGAGCTGATGATCATCTTCGAACCTTCGCCGAAGTACCCGCGCAAACGATCGTTCACGTTCTTCACGGCAATGCCCAAGCCCGTGTCGGACACGGGATGCAGGATGTTGTCAAGCGCTTCCTGCGTCATGCCAACGCCGTCGTCGGTGACGTAGATGTAAATGTCGTCGCCCTTGCGCTCGCCATGGATGCCGATGGTCAGCTTGCCTTCAGCGGGGAATGCGTGCTTGATCGAGTTTTCAACCAGAGGCTGGATCATGAACGAAGGAACCTCGAGCTCGCGAATCTCGTCGGGGATCGAGGAATCGATGGCCAAGCGGTCCTCGCCGAAGCGGCACTGCTCAAGGGTAAGGTAGCGAACCGTCTGCTCGACCTCGCGCTCAAGGCTGATAAGGTCCGAGGAGTTTTCCAGGGTTGCCCGGTAGAAGGTCGCAAACTCACGCAGCATGACGCGTGCCTTGTCGGGGTCGATGCGGCAATAAGAAGCCATCGTGTTGATGGTGTTGAACAGGAAATGCGGGTTGATCTGGCTTTGGAGCATCTTCAGCTCCATCTTGGTGGCCAGCGCCGCCTTCTCCTCCATGGCTGCGGCGGCAAGCTGGGTGGAAAGCACCTGCCCGAAACCTATGGCGATGGACTTCTGCGTCTCGCCGATATTGCTGGCGCGGCGGTAGTAGAACTTCAGCGTGCCCTCGACTTCCTTCCCGATGGTCAGCGGCACGATAATGGCCGCGCCGATGCCGTGCGTGCC
>CAVAUO010000118.1:0-4772 GCA_963591685.1 Escherichia coli | reverse complement strand
ATGTTAATCATGTAGGTCCCTTTCCTTTACGCACCTTAAAAAGATGCGCGTGTCGATTTCCCGATGGTAGTCGGGCTTCAAGCTTCGAGCTAAGACGCAGATGAGCCTATGTATTGGCGGTTTGCGTCGCTGGAGCGATGGGTTTTCGTCCTTTAGCGCCTGACCATTCTACCCCTAAAGCTTGTGTCATCCGTCGAATAGTCGACGAAGTGGATTGGTTAAAAAATAGCTCTGACCAGGTTTAATACCTGGCTAAAAATTTTATCGATAGCCAAAATCCTTGCAAAGCGCCTGCTCGTTGGGCAATATGCTCAACGTCCCGAGAGGCAAGAGAGCGATTCGGGAAACCCTCCTAACATTGCAAACGACAAGGATTCATGTTTTGAACAGCACGAAGACACATATCGCATCAGCTTCCTGGATGCCCTTCGGCGCTTGTTCCGCAGGTCCTGGCTGTCGAATGTAGGGCCATCTCGCAGTTTCCCCTTCGTCAACACTTTCGCCAAGCAGTTGACTCGATGCGAGATGGATTTCAAGGCTCTCATCCTAAATCCGCACAAAACGTGCAAAACCCATTGAAAGGAAAATCCCCATGGCAAATGCAGGAACTCTTAAGCGCTTCGGCTTCGCAGCCGTTGCTGGCGTGGCGGCAATCGCAATCGCAGCTGCTGCTTTGACCGGTTGCTCCGGTTCCTCTTCAGAAGATAAAACCATTAAGGTCGCGGCTGTCCCCACTCCTCATGCTGAGATCTTGAACGACGTCGTTAAGCCCCTCCTCGAGAAGCAGGGCTACACGCTTGAGGTCACCGAATTCGAGGATTATGTCCAGCCTAACACCGCAACCGAGAACGGTGACGTGGACGCCAACTACTTCCAGCACACCCCCTACCTTGACTCCTTCAACGAGGAGAACGGTACTCACTTGGTGAGCGTCGAGTCCATCCACTACGAGCCCTTCGGTCTGTACTCCAACAAGATCAAGAGCCTCGACGAGCTTAAGGACGGCGACACCGTGGCCGTTCCCAACGACACCACCAACGAAGCTCGCGCCCTTCTTCTTCTTGAGCAGGAAGGCCTGATCGAGCTCGATAAGGACGCTGGCATCACCGCTACCACCAAGGACATCACGAAGAACCCCAAGAACCTGAAGTTCAAGGAGCTTGAGGCTGCGTCCGTCGCCAAGAACTACGAGGATTCCTCCATCGCGCTTGCTGCCATCAACTCCAACTACGCTCTTGAGGCTGGCCTCAACCCCTCCGAGGATGCTCTTGCTGTCGAGGCTTCCGATGGTACCGCTGCTCAGACCTACGCAAACATCCTTTGCGTGAAGGACGGCAACCAGGATTCCGAGAAGATCAAGGCTCTTGCTGAGGCTCTTCATTCCGACGAGGTTCGCGACTACATCAACGAGAACTATAAGGGCGCTGTCCTCCCGGTTTTCTAAGAGTTGATTCGCACTCATAGTCGTTAACTAAAGGATGCGTCGCTCGATCAAAAGAGTGACGCATCCTTTTCAATTGGCTATAGTGAGCATCTTGCGCTTCGTTTACGTAAGGGCTTTTTGTTTAGCAATAGTTGGGTAATTAGTAGAGGCTTGAGCCTCCAAGGATATTCAAGAAAGGAAGGTGAAGCGTAAATCCATGATCGAAATCAAGAACATTTCGAAGGTCTATGAAACCAAGGAAGGGTCTTTTCAGGCTCTTGACGATGTTTCTCTGACTATCAACGATGGCGACGTTTTCGGCATCATCGGCTCGTCCGGTGCCGGTAAGTCAACTCTGGTGCGCCATATTAATCTTCTTGAGCGTCCCACTTCGGGCAATGTCGTGATCGATGGGGTCGACGTCACCGATTACTCAGGTAAGGAACTGCGCGATCTGCGCACGAAGATCGGCATGATTTTCCAGAGCTTTGCCTTGTTTCAGCAGGCAAGTGTGCTGAAGAATGTCTTGTTCCCCCTCGAGGTTCGCAAGGCCGACGAAAAGCTGGCACGCGAGAAAGCGCTCGAGCTTATCAAGCTTGTTGGCCTTGAAGGCATGGAGCATCGTTACCCCAGCCAGCTTTCCGGCGGCCAGCAGCAGCGCGTTGCGATTGCTCGCGCTCTTGCCACCGACCCTGAAATCATTTTATGCGACGAGGCAACGAGCGCTCTGGACTCCAAGACCACCGTTCAGATCTTGGATCTTCTGAAGGACATCAACGATCGTCTGGGCGTCACCATGATCCTCATTACCCATTCGATGGAGGTTGCTCAGCATATCTGCAATCGCATTGCCGTGGTTGACAAGGGGCGCATCGTTGAGGAGGGAGCTACCGAAGATATTTTCGCCAACCCCCAGCACCCCGTGACGAAAGAGCTCATTTCCCATCATCAAGCTGGTAGGGAGTAGGTGCCTTTATGGATATCGTTACTTCATTCATTGCATCGTACGGAGATCTTTTCGCTCAAGGCATTGCTGACTCTTTGGTCATGACCTTCGCCTCCTGCTTCTTCGCCTATATCATCGGTTTGCCCTTGGGCGTTGCGTTTGCGCTTACCACGCCGACAGGCCTGCACCCTATGCGCGTCGTCAACACCGTTATCGGTTGGATCATCAATATTGGCAGGTCTATTCCGTTCGTCATCCTGATGGTCGCCATCATCCCGTTCACGCGTTTTATTATCGGCACTTCGCTGGGCGTCCCTGGCGCCATCGTGCCTTTGACCTTGTCGGCTGCGCCTTTCGTAGCGCGTATCGTTGAGCAGTCGATTGCGGAGGTTGACGGCTCCCTCATCGAGGCTGCTCAGGCGTTCGGCGCCACCACCTTCGAGATCGTTACCAAGGTCATGCTCAAGGAATCCGTTCCTTCCTTGATTCGCGGCGTTGCCATTACTTGGGTCAACCTCTTCGGTTATGTGGCAATGGCGGGCACCATCGGCGCAGGCGGCGTTGGTGATATCGCCATTCGCTACGGCTATCAGCGCTGGATGGCTGACGTTATGGTTGTTGCGGTTGTCATCTGCGTCATACTCGTTCAGGGCTTCCAGTCTTTCTGCGATTGGTTTGCTGTTAAGGTTGACAAGCGTATCCGTAATTAGCTCGGATTCATGAGTTAGATAAAGCACGGGACCTGGTCTGCATGGCTGGGTCCCGTTTGCATTACCTTAAGGTTTTCAGCAAGGAGATTCGATGAGCAAAACCGCAGATCAAAATTTCAATGAGCGCGTATTAGGTAAGAAGATCCGCATTCTTTTCGTTTGCCATGGCAACATTTGCCGAAGCCCTATGGCCGAGTTTGTTATGAAAGATCTGGTTGCTCGCGCTGGCTTGGCTTCCCGATTCGTTATCGAAAGTGCTGCTACTTCCTCAGAGGAGATAGGCAACGATATTCACTATGGCACGCGTAGGATTTTAGATTTGCACCACATTCCTTACGACTCGCGAAGGGCGAGGCGCCTTATTGCTAGCGAATCCGAGGTTTGGGACCTTCTTATTGGGATGGACGAGGCTAACGTTCGCAACATGCGCAAGGTTTTTGGTGCTAAGGCGGAGGACAAAATCCACAAGCTACTTGAGTTTGCTGGCAAGGCCGGCGATGTTGCCGACCCTTGGTATACCGGCGATTTCGAAACAACTTATGAAGATGTGATCGATGGCTGTGTCGGCCTTTTGAATTTTTGCCGCTATGGGCAAAGGTAGCCTTTCCGGTTTTTGGCCGTATGCTTTCATATTTTGTTATATCGCTTAATATTCGCGTTTCACTTTAGTAAGTAAGGTAATATCTGAACTTACGAAATGAAACCGAAACGAAGGAAGCTGAAGAGATGCCGGTCATCGATTACCTGCGTTATAACGCCCATAATTATGGCGACGACGTTGCATTGGTTGAGGTGAACCCTGAGATTCAGGAAATTCGCCACGTTACCTGGCGCGATTACGACCTGGTGCAGGAAACGGAAACCCAGCCCTTCCGTAGGGAGATCACCTGGGCCGCGTTCGACGAGAAGTCCAATCGCGTAGCCAACTTGCTTCTGGGACGCGGCATCAAAAAGGGCGAGAAGGTTGGCATCCTTTTGATGAACTGCCTTGAATGGTTGCCTATCTATTTCGGCATCCTTAAAACCGGCGCCGTTGCCGTCCCTTTGAACTACCGTTACTCCTCTGACGAAATTGAATATTGCGTCGACTTGGCTGACATCAACGTACTTTTCTTCGGTCCTGAGTTTATCGGTCGTATTGAAGCTATTGCGCCTACGCTTTCGCGTCATCGTCTGCTTTTCTACGTGGGCGACGATTGCCCTTCCTTTGCGGAGAACTATCGCGAGCTTGCTGGCTATTGCCACAGCTCCGATCCTATGATTCCCTTGTCCGACTCGGACGATGCGGCCATTTACTTCAGCTCAGGTACCACGGGCTTCCCCAAGGCGATTCTGCACAACCATCAAAGTTTGACCCATCAGGCTCAGGTTGAAGTGCAGCATCATGGTCAAACGCGCGATGACGTGTTCCTGTGTATTCCGCCCCTGTATCACACGGGTGCTAAGTTCCATTGGATGGGCAGCCTGTTCAGCGGTTCCAAAGCGGTGCTTTTGCGTGGAGTCACGCCCAAGTCCATTTTCGAGACGGTGAGCAACGAAGGCTGCACCATCGTTTGGTTGTTGGTTCCTTGGGCGCAAGATATCTTGCTTGCGCTTGAGAAGGGCGAGCTTTCAGTCGAGGATTACAAGCTCGATCAATGGCGTTTGATGCATATCGGTGCGCAGCCTGTACCCAAGAGTCTTATTGCTAAGT
>CAVAUO010000117.1:0-4773 GCA_963591685.1 Escherichia coli | reverse complement strand
CTCTGAAAACCAAAAAGAGGATTCCGAAGGAATCCGCATGAAAATACTGAAGCAGTGAGCGCATGAGAAAAGGCAGTCCGTATGGACTGCCTTTTCGAATAGCGGAACGGGCGGTACCTGCAAGGGGCCGCGTCCGCCGCCATCTTATGAGCACATAAAGAGAGGTCAGGTTATGAGCCTGCCCTTTTCGAACAGCGGAACGGGCGGCACATGCAAGGGTTCCCGATCGCCGCCCCACGAGCCAGGGCGAATGCCGCTATTTGCGCCATGGCTTTTACATTCGCGTAAACCCGGCGTGAACTTGTTCCAAGAAGCGGTAAGCTGCAAAAAGCATCAAATTGCCCTGCCTTATTTGGAGATAACGAGCTCTAAGGAATTCGCATGAAGTCAGCTTCCTTTAATTTGTGCAAGAAGCGAATTTTCGCTTACGCGGCTGCGCTGGTGGCCGTTTTCGCATTTTCGCAGGCCTTTGCTTTCGCGAGCCCGGCGCATGCCTACGCCAACTCCGGAACGATGACCTATTACACCGCCGATGGTAGTGCGAAGACCCTCAGCTTTAAAGACGATCTTTCGGGTTTGTTTAATCGTGCCAAAAGCGAGGGCGGTAACATCGTTGTGGACCTTACAGACGATTGGGACACAAGTAATTTCCGCATCGAGGTGCCCTCAAACCGAAACTACACCATCAACCTTCATGGTCACATGATCAACCGTGGTAAGGCCTCAACGAGTTGGTATGGGTCGGGTGATCAGGACGTTATCGTCGTCAACGAGGGAGCGACGCTCACCCTCAACGGCGGAAGCTCCGATGCCGAAAAGAAGCTTGAGCACAAAGGAAACTTGTTGGACAACAACAGGTTCTGGAGGGCCGACAGCAAAGGTAGCTCCGTTATAAAGGGTGGCTTGATCACCGGCGGCGCCTGCGACGACCAATATGGCTCCGGCGGAATTGCGCTCAAAGGCAACAAGGCAAAGCTCTACGCCAACGACGTGACCATTGCCGGTAACGTCACCGACACCTACAGCTGGTTCAACAACTACGGCTACGGTGCGGGAATCGCAGTTCACGGCTCAAATTCCACTGTTGAGCTTTCTAACACGAAGGTCATTTACAACCATGCGGAATCGAGCGGCGGCGGCATTTACGTCAGGAAAGCCGACTGTAGCATCACGATCAAAAACGGCAGCGAAGTGAGCAATAACTACTCCGCTAAATGCGGCGGCGGCATCTACATCGACGGCAACGACACAGACTTGACCATCGATTCCAAGTCCAAGGTCTCGAACAACATCGCTGCTAGCGAGGGCGGCGGCATTTACCACAACGGCAAGGACGGCGAGGTAAAGATCAAAGACGGTTCCGCCATTTCGGGCAACACTTCGTCCAAAGACGGTGGCGGCATCTACGATTACTACAACGGCACCAAGTTCACCCTCGACGCTTCCGAGGTGTCCGGTAACAGCGCCGGTGATTCCTCTAGCGGTGGCGGCATCTATCTTAACGACGAAGCAAGCCTGAGCTTGGAAAATGGCTCGAGCGTCAGCAAGAACAGCGCAAAGTATGGCGGTGGCCTTTACGTCGACGACGATGGCACCACGGTCAGCCTGTCGAAAAAGTCCACCTTCAAGGAGAACGAAGCGGGCAACGCAGGTGCCGCGATCGCCCTTGCCGATTCAGCGCAGCTTACCCTGGACGACTCAACGATCGATTCCAACCACGCCGTATACAACGGCTCGGGAATCTATATCCGGAACGAGAAATTCACTTCTATCAGCTGCACCGTCAAGCTCAACAATTCTTCGAGCATATGCAACAACAAATCAACGAAAACAACCTCGCAGGGATATACCTATTACAGCCGTGGTGCGGGCGTGTACATCAAGGGCGGCGGCACCTTCAAGATCGTCTCGGATGACAATTCCGGAAAGATCTGCGACAACTACGCTTCGGACGGCGCAGCTATAGCCGCCTTCTATTCTGACGGAGATGTTGACTCGTATACGCAGGGCAGCTTGAAAACCTACGTTAAGGGCATCGCCATTAAGGATAACGAGGCGAAAAACGGCGCCGGTGGCATTTTCTACTACGGAAGCCTGGAGCTTGAGAATGTGGACATCAGCGACAATAAGGCGTCCATGAAATCCGCAGGCACGTGGCCTTGTGAAGAAAAGGATCTCACCTTAAAGGGCAAATGCATCGTCAAAGATAATTACGTAAAGCACGAGCAGAAGAACCTTACCTTATACGGAAATCAAAAAATCCTAGTCGATTCCTCCAATCCTCCTACGCACGAAAGCCGAATTGGCGTTAGCTTGCTTAGCTATAGCGGAGGGGAGAGGGTTCTAAGCGAGAGCAAAGACTTTGTTAATGCGTGGTCGCAGGAAGCCGGGCAAACCGTCCTTTCTTCGGATAACGGCTCGTACTCGGTTATCTGTGGTGAAAGCAAGCTGTATCTAACCGACGAGCATTGGCTTTCCGTCCGAAACACGCCTAAAGAACAGGCGCTTAAGTACCTGCGCCCGGGCGAGAAAGTCACTCTGAATTCCGACGATTATGTCAAGTACGTGAAGGAAGGCGACACTTCGGTTAAGTACATCCTTGATTATTGGACCGTCGAGGGCCTTGGCGATACCACTAAGCTTGATGCGAGCTCCGGTAGCGTCACTTTCGACATGCCTTCGTCCAATGTTCGCGTATATGCCCACTATGCGGCACCTATATCGAGCTTGGATATACAGCTGAGCGATAAGAATGGTTGGGACGACTCCTTCGACAAAAAGAAGGTCACGGTAAGCGGCCTTAAGCTCACCGATGCAGAGGGCAAGGTTTACGAGCTTCCAAGCGCCCAGCTTGCAGACTTGGTTGATATCACGGAGTTCAAGGTGCAGGACCTCACGGTGAGAAAGCGCGTCATGTTCAAGTTGAGCGTTAAGGGCGATATTGCGGAAACCTTTGGCTTGGCCTTGCCTGAAGAATATCTTGATCAGGCAAAAGTAACCATTAATGGCACTTTTAAAAACGGTACGGTCGATGACGAGAAATGCACTGCCCGAATTGAGGATGGCAATGTCATCGTCACGGGTGGCCTTAGCTATTGGCCGCAGGGCGAAAAGCATGTGCTGAAAATCTCGCAGCTCAACATAAACGACGATTCGCAGGTTGCTTACTATACCCAGCAAACCGAGGAAAGCTCCCCGACCGTTGCGCCTCCGGATGCGGCGGGCATGCGCTTCGTGAAATGGGCCAACCTGCCCGAAGGCGTTGAAGAGAACGAGGAAACCCACGAGCTCAGCTTCGCCAAGCTGGAGGGCGATGTATCCTTGACGGCGTATTACGAGCCGCTGGTGAGCTCTATCGATATCGAGGTTCCTTTTGTTGCGGCGGGTGCTGAGTTCCCATCGGCGCTTTTGCGCTGCACGCTTAAAGACACGAGCGACAGAAAGGTCACCGATGCCGCAAACGACGGCATATTGATCAGCTGGGCGAAAGAGGATGGCGGCAGCGCTGGATCTTATGCTCAAGGCGACACCGAATACACGGCAACGATTACGACCAAGCTGGAAGACGATGATAGCTATCGCTACGGTTTCGCAGAGAACCTTGTTGCTTGGGTTAACGGCAAAGAGGCGTCTGTGGAAATCGACGAGGCGAAAAACACTCAAACCATCACCTACAACCTTGCAACGGGGAGCGCTTCCGGGTTTGGCAAGGTTCTGACGGATCTTTCCGACGCGGGCGTTGCTTGTGTTGCGGATTATTCCGCAAAGTTGCCGCAGAGCCTTGAGTATCTGTTTGACGGTACGGTGAAAAGTGCGGAAGTCGCATGGGACACGTCAAGCATCGACGAAAGCAAGACAACGGGTTCTTTCACCGTGAAGGGCAGCTTCACCGATTTGGCCGGTGCGTCGCATGATGTGAGTAAGACCTTCGTGTTGTACGACCTGGACACGCCAAGCTCGAGCTTGGCCTCGGGAACCTATGCGTCCGGTTCGTCCGAAACCCAAAGCGTGAATCTCTACGCAGGCGAAGGCTGGGCAAGCTCCAGCTCGGCGGAAATCTACTACTACCTCGTGCCAAAAAATTCGCAGGCGAGCCAGAAGGGCGTATCCGATGGAGGGTCGGCTTCGCAGGATTCCTCGTCCGTATCGCCCGATGCGTTCGTCAAATATAGCGATCCGATCTCGGTCAACGAATCTTCGGCTTTGTACGTTTACGGCAAGGTGGGCAATCGCCAAACGGATATCGTCGAGTACGACTACTCGATCAAAGATCAATACGAAATCGCGGTATCGGATGGCGTTGCACGCGATGCTGACGATCACGAGCTTTCGGCCGCGTTCGTTGGGGACGAGGTAAAGGTCCAGGCAAGCGATGCGCCCGAGGGCAAGGTCTTCGATAAGTGGGAGCTTGTTTCCGGCAGGATCGATGGCTTCGACAGCCTCCAAGATAAAGAGGTCTTCACCTTCACGATGCCGGCCGAAGGGGTTTCGCTTAAGGCGAGCTATAAAACCAAGGTATGCATGGTGACCTTCGGCACGGACGGCGGAAGCTCGGTAGCGGATCAGACGGTTGATTATGGCAACACCGCGCAGAAGCCTGTCGATCCGACGAAGGAAGGCTACGTTTTCAAGGGCTGGAAGCTCGATGACGCGGACTACGACTTCAGCTCCTCGGTTATTGGCGATATATCCCTGAAAGCCTCTTGGGCGGCAAAGTCCTCGCAAGATGATGACGCCGACGACAAAGGCCATGGCAAGGACGGCTCCGATGCG
>CAVAUO010000116.1:0-4820 GCA_963591685.1 Escherichia coli | reverse complement strand
GCTTTTGGGCTCCATCGTCACCAAGAAGGGCGTTCGTTATCAGGTGACCTGTACTAAGGCGTCCTTCGGTCGCAGCGTCAAGGTCGTGGGCCTGTCCAACAAGAAGAAAAAGTCGATCACCATCCCCAAGAGCATCAAGATCAAGGGCAAGAAGTACCTGGTGACCGAGATCGGAACCAAGGCTTTCGCCGGCTGCAAGAAGCTCAAGCTCGTGAAGATCAAGTCCAAGAGCTTGTTCGTGCGCAACAAGACCTTCAAGTCCTTGCCGAAGAAGGCCAAGATCAAGGTTCCCAAGAGTGGCCTTAGGCACTACAAATCGGTGATCAAATGCCGTAAGGTGCGCAAGCTTTAAGGCTCCTTCGCGCCAAGTCTCCAACGCGCATTTATTTGTCGGCTAAAGCTGCGCGCGTATCGCAAAGCCGAATAGGGAAGGACCCCGTGGGGGTCCTTCTTCTTGTTTGAAGCGCTTTTGATAAATATTGGGAAAGAACACAAAAGCTACATAATTAGTAAAAAAAATCCTTGACGAAGGGGGGGTTCGCACATATATTTTAGTATTTGTGTTTTTAGCCAACAACCCGGTTCCATCGAAGGAGGAAACAGTTCGTGGTTCAATCTGAAAACCAGGCTTCTACCAGCCGTTATCGGAATCGTCGAAGCTTCGCTAAGATTCCCGACGTCATGGACGTCCCCAATCTTATCGCAATCCAGACGGAGAGCTTCAAGGGTTTCGTCGAGGAAGGTCTCGCAAGCGCTTTCGCCGACATCAGCCCCATCTACTCCAACAACAAAAATATGTTCGTCGAGTTCGGTAAGTACCGCTTTGACGATCCCAAGTACGGTGTGGATGAGTGCAAGGAGCGCGACGTCACCTATCAGGCTCCGCTGTTCGCCGAGATCCGCTTCGTCAACACCGAGACGGGTGTTGTGAAGGAGCAGGAGATCTTCATGGGCGACTTCCCGCTCATGACTTCGCGCGGCACCTTCATCATCAACGGCACCGAGCGCGTCGTCGTCTCCCAGCTGGTTCGTTCCCCCGGCGTGTACTTCGCCGCCGAGCAGGACAAGACCTCCGACAAGACGCTCTACAACGCCAAGATCATTCCTTCCCGTGGTGCATGGCTCGAGTTCGAGACCGACAAGCGCGACATCCTTTCGGTCCGCATCGACCGCAAGCGCAAGCAGCCCGCGACCTTGCTTCTGCGCGCCCTCGGCATCGCCGAGACCCGCGAGGAGATCATCGAGATCCTGGGCGACTCCGAGATGGTCATCCGCACCCTTGATCGCGACCCCGCCACTACTAAGGAAGAGTCTCTGATCGAGCTTTACCGTCGCTATCGTCCGGGCGAGCCCCCTACGATTGACTCCGCACGCACCATGCTCGACGGCCTCTTCTTCAATCCCCAGCGTTACGACCTGGCGAAGGTTGGTCGTTACAAGATCAACAAGAAGCTCGGCTTCGACCCCGAGAACGATTGCTCCACCCTCACGCAGGAGGACATCATCTCCTCCATGCGCTACATCGTTGCTCTGCACGATGGCGAGGAGGGCTTCTCCACCGACGACATCGACCACTTCGGCAACCGCCGCATCCGTACCGTCGGTGAGCTGATCCAGAACCAGTTCCGCATCGGCCTTTCCCGTATGGAGCGCGTCGTTCGCGAGCGCATGGGCATGCAGGAGCCTGACGAGATCACTCCTCAGACGCTGGTCAACATCCGTCCCATCGTCGCCGCCATCCGTGAGTTCTTCGGTTCGTCCCAGCTGTCCCAGTTCATGGACCAGGCCAACATCGCCGCAGGCGTCACCCATAAGCGCCGTCTGTCCGCACTTGGCCCTGGCGGTCTGTCCCGCGAGCGTGCAGGCTTCGAGGTTCGAGACGTTCACACCTCCCACTACGGCCGTATGTGCCCCATCGAGACTCCTGAAGGTCCCAACATCGGCCTTATCGGTTCGCTGGCAACCTATGCTCGCATCAATCCTTACGGCTTCATCGAGACTCCTTACCGTCGCGTCGTCGACGGCAAGGTCACCGATGAGATCGACTACATGACCGCCGACGAGGAAGAGCATCACACCATCGCTCAGGCGAACGAGATGTTCGACCTTGAGACCCGTGAGTTCGGTCGCCGCGACGCCAACGGTAACTTCATCCCCGCAACGCGCGTTCTCTGCCGTGGCCGCGACTCCCGCGGCGTGTTCGGCGAGGCCATGGACGTCACGCCCGATCGCGTTGACTACATGGACGTTTCGCCCCGCCAGATGACCTCCGTCGCAACTTCCTTGATTCCCTTCCTCGAGCACGACGACGCTAACCGTGCTTTGATGGGTTCCAACATGCAGCGTCAGGCTGTGCCTCTGCTGCGTCCCGACGCTCCTTTGGTCGGTACCGGCATCGAGCATCGCCTGGCTGTCGACTCCGGCGAGGTTCTGGTTGCCCAGAACGCCGGCGTCGTCGACTACGTCGATGGCGAGACCATCATCGTCGAGCGCCCCGATGGCGAGTACGACGAGTACTTGGTTCCCAAGTTCAAGCGTTCCAATCAGGGTGGTTGCATCAACCACAAGCCCATCGTGCGCCCTGGCGACAAGGTCGAGGTCGGCGACGTTCTGGCCGATGGTCCTTCTTGCGACCATGCCGAGCTGTCCCTGGGCCGTAACCTGATGATTGCCTACATGCCTTGGGAAGGCTACAACTACGAGGACGCCATCATCATCTCCGAGCGTGTGGTCGCCGAGGACCTTCTTACCTCCATCCACATCTCCGAGTACGAGATCGATGCGCGCGACACCAAGCTCGGACCCGAGGAGATCACCCGCGAGATCCCCAACATCTCCGAAGAGATGATTTCCGACCTCGATGCCGACGGCATCATTCGCGTCGGCGCTGAGGTTGGCCCTGGCGATGTTCTGGTTGGCAAGGTCACTCCCAAGGGCGAAACCGAGCTCACCGCCGAGGAGCGCCTGCTGCGCGCCATCTTCGGCGAGAAGGCTCGCGAGGTTCGCGATACTTCCTTGAAGGTGCCCCATGGCTCCGGCGGTCGCGTTATCGACGTGCGTCGCGAGACCCGCGGCGACGGCAACGAGCTTGCCCCCGGCGTCAACGAACTCGTCCGCGTGTTCGTTGCCCAGAAGCGTAAGATCCAGCAGGGCGACAAGCTTTCCGGTCGTCACGGTAACAAGGGTGTTATCTCCCGTATTCTCCCCGTTGAGGACATGCCTTTCATGGCAGACGGCACGCCCATCGACGTCATCTTGAACCCCCTGGGCGTTCCTTCCCGTATGAACGTCGGTCAGCTTCTTGAGAACCACCTTGGCTGGGCAGCCAAGTGGGGTTGGTCCGACGCCGAGGAAACCGACGAGGTCGTCGAGGGTCCCATGTACGTTGCCACCCCCGTCTTCGATGGTGCAACCGAGGAGGAAATCTCCGACGCCATCTTGAAGGCGAACCGCAACCTCATCAACGCAAACCATGCCAAGTTCGGCGAGCTGGCTCGCGACGAGTTCGTTCCCCAGCTTTCCGCAACCGGCAAAACCTGGTTGTTCGATGGCCGCACGGGCGAGAAGTTCCGTGAGCCCATCACCGTTGGCCAGACCTACATCCTGAAGTTGGGCCACCTTGTCGACGACAAGATCCACGCCCGCTCTACCGGCCCCTACAGCCTCATCACCCAGCAGCCTCTGGGCGGCAAGGCTCAGTTCGGCGGCCAGCGCTTCGGCGAGATGGAGGTTTGGGCCCTGTACTCCTACGGCGCTTCCAACGTGCTTCAGGAGATCATGACCATTAAGTCCGACGACACTTCCGGCCGTGTTAAGGCTTACGAGGCAATCGTCAAGGGCGAAAGCATCCCCGCAGCTGAGGTCCCCGAATCCTTCAAGGTTCTTATCAAGGAGCTCCGTTCCTTGTGCCTCAACGTCGAGCTCGAGGGCAATGGCGGCACCATCGACGTTACCGCCGACCCCGAGGAAACTCGTGCCAAGGAAGAGCCCAAGGCTCCCGTTCTTGACACCGAGGCCGACGAAGACCTGCTGGGCTCCATCGCCGATTTGACCGCAGCCCTTCTTAAGGACTCCGGCGACGAGAGCATCGACCTGATCGGTTTGGGAGAGGAGAACTAAATGTCCGAATTTGACGTCAACAATTTCGACGCGATCCGCATTTCCCTCGCAAGTGCGGAGGATATCCGCGGTTGGTCCCGTGGCGAGGTCAAGAAGCCCGAGACCATCAACTACCGTACCCTCAAGCCCGAGAAGGACGGCCTGTTCTGCGAGAAGATCTTTGGACCTTCCAAGGACTGGGAGTGCTCCTGCGGCAAGTACAAGGGCATCCGTTTCCGCGGCATCGTCTGTGAGCGCTGCGGCGTTGAGGTGACCACCGCCAAGGTGCGTCGTGACCGCATGGGCCACATCGAGCTTGCCGCTCCCGTGAGCCACATTTGGTACTTCAAGAGCCCCGCGACCTTCCCCCTCGCCCGTCTTCTCGACATCAAGAGCAAGGACCTTGAGAAGGTTCTGTACTTCGCTTCTTACATCATCACCGACGTCGACACCGAGGCCCGTCAGGAGGACGCGGACACCCTCAAGGAGGAGCTGGCCGCTGACCTCGAGGAGCTCGACGCCGAGCGCGACGACCAGATCGAGCGCCTGAAGGAGCAGGGCGAGGCCACCGAGGACGAGTTCGGCGACGTGGAGCCCCTCTCCGCCGACGAGATTCGTGCCGGCATCGCCGACCTCGAGGAGGAGTACGAGGAGGAGAAGACCCTTCGTCGCGAGGCCTACGAGAAGTTCATGCAGCTCGAGAAGCGCGAGCTCATCTCTGA
>CAVAUO010000115.1:0-4871 GCA_963591685.1 Escherichia coli | reverse complement strand
CACCTCGGATGCAGGGAAGTCAAGATCGTGCAGCACCTTCAGGAATTCATTACCCACAGCACCCGTGGCACCAGCTACGGCAACAACGGGATGTGCAGGAATCTGCTTGGTCCAAGCCATGGAAAACTCCTTAGTATCAAGGGATAAATTAGGCAAATAGTACAACGCCAGAGTCGCGCTGGGTGCAAAAGCACCCCTAGCGGCGTCAAGCCCCAGGGTTGCGGTGTGATAGAGTGATTGAAACGAAAACCACCAATGCAAAATCCGAGGAAAGGATTTCCATGAATTGCCCCTCTTGCGGAGCCCCCAACACCGACGGCGCCCCCGTATGCGCTAGCTGCGGGGCAAATCTGACCAGTCAGGCCCAAACCGACTTCGCCTCACAGCAAGCCTATCAACAAGGCAGCTACCAACAGCAGCAGGCACCTTATGCCCAACCTGGCTATCAACAGCCCTACCAGGCTCCCGGCTACGCACCGCAAAACCCTTATATGACAGGAGCCGCCCAGGCACAGACGATCGTTCAGCCCGACGGCAGCGTCGTCTACCCCTTGAGCGAGCAAGATAGCATGCTGCGCCTCATCAACTTCATCCTGTGCGTCATTTCCACCGTTTCCGTTTGCTGGGCCATCATCCCTCTTGCATGGATGATCCCCATGACGGTGCATAGCTGGGGCATTTACAAAGGCACCAAGGCAAACTCGGTCGCTTTTGCCGTCTGCACCTTGATTTTCGTGAACGTCATCGGCGGCATTCTCCTGTGCGTTTCCAAGAAAGAGAAATAGCCTGGGCTATTCCTAAGTTTCCTTATCCAGAAACCACGCAAAGCTAACAAGCTAGGCAGCTCTTACGGGCTGCTTTTTTGTTGGATGAAGGTTTCTTAACCTGGAACGAAACCTCCATAGATAAATCCAAACTTGGAGCATCGAACGATTCCCTGAACAGGAAAAACAGCGTGAAAGATAGTTGTCGCGCGATATAAAAAATTCAAAACAGACGCATTCACAAAAAAGGCGCCGGCTGATGCCGACGCCCTGCAAAAGCTAAGTCTTCGATTTAGCCACGGATACTCTCGCTCAATAGCTCGAATCGTGCCCTTTGCTAGGTTTGAGACGAAGCAGACTGAAACTAGCGGCCTTTGCTCATCTTGGCTGCGATTTCCTCGGCGGAAAGCTGAGTTTCCTCGAACACTGTATCGGAATCCAGGCCGAACTCGGTATGCAGGCAACGAACCGCAGCGGTGACCTGACTTGCCTCCACCACGACCGAGATGCGGATCGGGCTCGTCGAAATCATCTTGATGCTGATCTCGTTATCGGCAAGCGACTTAAAAGCGCGCGCAGCGATACCAGGACTCGACTTCATGCCAGTACCGACCAGGGAAACCTTGGCGATATCCTCGTCGACATCGACGCTATCGAAGGTCATATCACGCTTAACCTGGGACACAGCCTCCTCAGCAGCTTGCTTTTGGCTACCGGGGAAAGTGAAGCTGATGTTAGCCTTGCCGTTGGCAACGCTGTTCTGAATGATCATGTCGACCGAAACCTTGTAGGCTGCAAGCGTGGCGAACAGCTTAGCCGCAACACCAGGATTGTCGGGCAGACCGCGAAGCGTGAAGCGGATTTCGGAAGTGTCATGAGCGATACCGGAAACAACAGCCTGTTCCATAGTGGGCACAGCCTCCTTGATCAAAGTGCCGGGCGCATCGGAGAACGCCGAACGGGAATGGATAACGACCTTGTACTTACGAGCGAACTCGACGGCTCGCGCCTGCAGGACGCCGGAACCGGCACTCGACATCTCAAGCATATCGTCATAAGAAATGTAGTCGAGCTTGCGGGCGCGGGGTGCCACGCGGGGATCCGCCGAATACACGCCGTCGACGTCGGAGTAAATCTCGCACATATCAGCTTGAATGCCGTAGGCCAAAGCCACCGCCGTGGTGTCGGAGCCGCCGCGACCCAAAGTAGTAATGTCACCCGAATCGGACAAGCCCTGAAAACCGGCCACAACCACGATGTAACCGTCGGCAATCGCCTCGCGAATTCGATGGGCGTCGATGTTCTCGATCTTAGCGAGCGAGAACTCGCTGTCGGTGATGATGCCCGCCTGCCAGCCGGTGAAGCTGACAGCTTTATATCCCAAAGCCTGAATGGCCATAGCCAAAAGCGCCATGGAGGTCTGCTCGCCGGTGGAAAGAAGCATGTCCATCTCACGCTTAGCAGGAGCGCCGTTCATCGCCTTGGCAAGGCTTACCAGCTCATCGGTGGTCTTGCCCATGGCTGAGACCACGGCAACAACGTCGTCGCCCGCTTGACGCTTGGCAACAAGACGCTTAGCTACGCTCTTGATGCGCTCGGGGCTCGCCACCGAAGTGCCGCCGAATTTTGTAACTATAAGAGCCATATCCTTCTTCCTTATGAAAAGAAAACGCCCCGGAACCCAGGGCGCAAAATCAGGTTCTTCAAGGCATATATCTTAGCCGTTCTTAAGCATGATGGCATGCATAAGATCGGCAATGTCCTCGCCCTTGTCCGCGCAGTCCTCGAGCGTCTCGAAGATACGCGTCCAAACATGGACGTAGAAAGGATCCTGCGAATGATTGGAATGCAGGGATCGGATAGTTTGCATGTAGAGGAGATCGGCCTCGTCCTCGCAAGCGAAAACCTCGTCGATCGAGGGGAAGAAGTCCTTGGACTTTTTGAAGTTGCGGAAATCGACCGTAGCGATAACCAGCTTGTCGCACTCGCGATACAGGATGTCCAGGAAAGGCTTGACGTTCTCATGCATGACGGTGATGTCGTACATATAGAAACCTTGGTAAATCTCTTCAAGAGTATCTGCCAGATCGTCGAGCGAAGTGGTGAGCTTGATGATATCCTCACGATCGATCGGCGTCACGAAATCGGGCAGGATAGCGTCCCATACCTCGTGGGCAACCTCGTCGGCCTCGTTCTCGATCTCATGGATGGCGTCGAGGCACTCCTTCATATCGTAGTGACCGTAATTGTCGAAACACTTACGGACCTCCTCGATCTCCTTCAGGCACAGCTTTGCATGACGCTCGAAAGCATCGAAGTAATCAAGGCGCTTCTTGCTCTTCTTCTTGATGATTTTGGACATCTTGCCACTCTTTCTCATATGGTGAAGGCTCCGGGACAACCCCGTGCGTGAACAGCGTTTTTCGCTACCTAGGATTTTAGTGCATCAGAAGGGGCAAAGAGCAGCTCGGCGTAAATGTTTTGTCAGCATATGGCAAATCATCGGGCATGCACGTCGGTTGGACGCCTTAGTCGATGCGAAAAGCCCCGCCTGCTACAAAACCCTGCAAAAACCAAGAACCGAGCAGCCTTGAGCAAAGACGCCCTTAGCAGTAATAGCGGAACACGCGCTTTTGCTCGTCGGCAATGGTGGTTAAGGCATTGTGCCCCGGTAAAACAAGGGTGCGATCGGGCAGCTGAGCCAAACGGCGCAGGGATCGCTGCATGTCGGGCATGCTTCCGCCCTTGAAGTCGGTGCGCCCGATGGAGCCGCAGAACAAAGTGTCCCCCGAAACCAAAACGTTCCAGCCGGAAAGGTCGCTTCCTTCCTCGCTGGGCAGATAGAAGCACATGCCGCCTTGCGTATGCCCTGGCGTAAGAATGGCCTGCCAGGTCATGCCCCCAACCTTAACCTTGTCCTTATCGCGCAGCCTTTTGTCAACCTTGCAGGGCTTGGCCTTGCCACCATAGGAAGGATACAGATCCGGGTTCTCGATGATCTTCGCATCGATGGCCGACGCGTAAACGGAGGCGCCAGTTTTCTCGCGAAGCTCAGCCAGGGCACCCACGTGGTCGTGGTGATGATGGGTCGCGAAAATCGCATCGGGCTTCCTGCCACCAAGGAAATCCAAGATCTTCTTGGCTTGGCACGAAGGATCGACCACGATCAGGGAATCCTTGTTGGAAATGAAATAGGTGTTGTTCTCGATAGGGCCCAACACCAGAAACGAGACATCCACGCAAGCGCCCTTGACGGCCAGGCCGCCTTTGCTGCGAACAAGCTCAAGAGACATTTAAGCCTTCCTTCCACGTTGTTTCCTCGAGGGGGCACCGGGGACGACGCGGCGAGCACCGAATACGCTATCGACCTCGAGCAATCCCTTCAATATCCGATCAATCGCCGCAGGCGAGCTGATTTGAAACAGGAAGCGCATCTCGTTGATGCCGTCCTTGTGGGTAATGGTATTGGCTCCGATAACGTTCGCCCCATTTTCGGAGAAAACCTTCGCCACGTCCATCAGCAGGTTCATGCGATCAACAGCTTCGACGATTACCTCGACATTGAATGCGGAATCCTGCGGAACCTCGCCGGCCTGTGCCCAAGAAACGGGGATTATGCGCTCCGGATGATTCATAAGGTCCTTGGCGTTGGGACAATTGGCGCGGTGAACCGACACTCCCCTGCCGCGCGTGATGAAACCGATGATATCGTCGCCGGGAACGGGGTTGCAGCAGCGCGAAAGGCGAACCGCCGCATCGTCCAAGCCCTGAACAACCACGCCGTTCGAGCTTTTCGCCTTACGACGCGGGCGCTTGACGCTCGTGAGCATCGGGGGCATCTTGCCGGTGGACATCCCAAGGTCGGAAACGGGAAGGCTCGACTCCTCCTCGGAATCCGACACCAAAATCTTCAGAAGACGATTGGCAACGTGCTGCGTGCTCTCCTTGCCATTGCCCAAGCATACGAACATGTCGTCAGGAGCCCGGTACCCAAGCGTCTCCGAGACCTCTTTCAGCGCACGTGTCGCGTTTGCGTTGGAGATGCCGAAGCCATGCTTGCGCATTTCGCGGCCAAGCTTATCGCGGCCTGCGGCGAGGTCGTCGGAG
>CAVAUO010000114.1:0-4893 GCA_963591685.1 Escherichia coli | reverse complement strand
TGCTGGGGACACACCTCGGAGCAGGCGCCGCACTGCAGGCAGTCCTCAGGGCGCTGGCCTTCAGGCGTTGCCCCGATAGCGAACGGGGCAAGGAAGCCACCACCAGTGAACTTGTGCTCAGCATAAAGCTCGAGCATGCGCGGGATATCGATCCCTTGCGGGCAATGGTCGACGCAATAGCGGCACCCGGTACAAGGCGAGACATCGCCTGCAATCATGTTCTTGGCAACGGCGTCGAGCACCTCAAGCTCCGCCTCAGAAAGGGGCTTGTCGTCAGACAAGACCGCGATGTTCTCCTTAGCCTGCTCAAACGAAGAACTGCCGCACAAAATGGTAAGCACCTGGGGCTGGGCGGCCAGATAACGCAGCGCCCAAGCCACATTGCCCTCGTCCGGACGCGCGGCGCGCAGCATCTCCTCCTGCTTTTCGCTCAAGTTCACCAAACGTCCGCCGCGCAGAGGCTCCATGCAAATGACCGGCAGATTGTATTCCTTGGCCAAACGAAGCTTGGCTTTGGCGTCCTGGAATTCGTAATCAAGGTAGTTGAGCTGGATTTGGCAGAAATCCATATCCTTGCCGTAAGCCTCAAGGAAGCGCTCGGTTGTCTTGGTGGTGCCGTGAACCGAAAAGCCAAGATGCTTGATGCGGCCATTTCTCTTCTGCTCCATCAGATACGAGAAGGTGCCATATTTCGCATCGTCAAGATACGCATCGATGTTCACTTCGCACACGTTGTGGAATAGATAAAAATCGAAATAATCAACCTGGCATTTGCGCAGCTGTTCCTCGAAGATTTCAGCGGTCTTGCCCCAGTTGGCCGAATCATAGCCGGGGAACTTGTCGGCAAGCAGAAAGCTCTCACGTGGATGGCGGGCAAGAGCGCGCCCCATGGCGATCTCCGACTGGCCCGAATGGTATGCCCAGGCAGTGTCGAAATAGTTAACGCCCTGATCAATGGCATAATCAACCATCTTGAACAGCTGCTCTTCATCGATTTTCGCACTATCGCCATCGATCACGGGCAGACGCATACACCCCATTCCGTACAAAGACACCTGGGCATCCTTAAATTCGCGGTAATTCACCTTGACGCTCCTTCTTGCTTGCTTTGCCTTCCCTTCATCAAGGCAAAGTATAGCTCATTTAAGTGACGTAGTGTTACTTAAATAAAGGGCGCAAAAGAGCCCTGTCGTGTTGGAAATGCATGACAGGGCTAGATAAGCGCGCTCTCGTCGCGGGCGCTGAAGCGCAAAACCAAGAGGATACCTTGGCGCGCCAACTACTTCAAAGTTGCGTAAATGATCGCCTTGATGGCGTGCATGCGATTTTCCGCCTCGTCGAAAACGACCGAACGCTTGGACTCGAAGACCTCGTCGGTGACCTCGAGCTCCTCGATGCCGAACTTCTTAGCGATGTTGGCACCGACCGTCGTCTTGGTGTCGTGGTAGGAAGGCAGACAGTGCATGAAAATAGCGTTATCGGCAGCCATGTCCATAACCTCGGCGTTTACCTGGTAGGGCTGCAAAAGCTCGATGCGCTTGCCCCAGATTTCGTCGGGCTCGCCCATGGAAACCCAGATGTCGGTGTACACGGCATTGGCATTGGCAACGCCCTCGGCCACGTCCTCGGTCAACAGAATCTCAGAACCGTTTTCGGCAGCGATGGCGCGGCAGGTGTCCACCAAGGACTGCTCGGGCATCTGCTCTTTAGGACCGCAGGCGCAGAAGTTCACGCCGAGCTTGGCGCAAACAACCATAAGCGAATTGGCTACGTTGTTCTGGGCATCGCCCATGAAGGTGAGCTTCAGGCCGGCAAGGGAGCCGAACTTCTCGCGCAGGGTGAGCATGTCGGCGATCATCTGAGTGGGATGGAACTCGGTAGTAAGGCCGTTCCACACGGGAACGCCGGCGTTGGCGGCCAGCTCCTCAACGATTTCCTGGCCGTAACCGCGATACTCGATGCCATCGAACATGCGCCCGAGCACACGCGCGGTGTCCTCGATGGACTCCTTCTTGCCCATCTGCGACGAACCCGGGTCAAGGTAGACCACGCCCATTCCAAGGTCGCGTCCGGCGACCTCAAAGGAGCAACGGGTGCGCGTGGAGGTTTTCTCGAACAGCAAAACGATGTTCTTGCCGGCAAGATGCGCATGGGGCGTGCCCGTACGCTTGAGGTCCTTGAAATTCTGGGCCAAATCGATCAGGTAGGTGATTTCCTCGGAGCTGAAATCCAGCAACTTGAGAAAGTGACGGCCACTCAGGTTGACTCCCATGGGTTTCCTTTCTTGAAAAAACAAAGCGCCCGGGCAATGCCCAGGCGCCGTTTACGCCATAGCTTATTTTACCAGTTCGCCGTCGCGCATCTTTGCAACGCCGTTAACATACACGTCAGTGGCGCGCCCAACGAATTCAGCGCCAAGGAATCCGCAGTTCTTCGCCTTAGACTCGAAATCGTCGGCGGTAACCGTCCAGGCAAGCTCAGGGTCGATGACAGTGAGGCTGGCAGCCGAGCCGGGCTCGATCTTGACCGGCTCGATGCCGATGATCTTGCGAGGGTTGACAGCCATAAGCTCAACCATGCGGTCGTAGCCGATGAACTGCGGTTTCACTAGGTTGGTAAGCACCGCGCCCACCGAAGTCTCAATACCGGTCATGCCGAAGGGCGCTAGCTCGAACTCGCGGGCCTTCTCGTTCTCGGAGTGGGGTGCATGGTCGGTGACGATGCAGTCGACCGTGCCGTCGACCACGCCGGCGATGAGCGCCTTGGCGTCCTCGGCGGTGCGCAGTGGCGGGTTGACCTTAAGATAGGTGTTGTAATCCTCGCCGATAAGGTCTTCGGTAAGGAACATGTGGTGCGGAGTGACCTCGCAGGTGACCGTGGAGCCCTCGGCCTTAGCCTTGCGCACGATGTCAAGGCCGTGCGCGGAAGTGAGATGCTGGATGTGCAAGTGCGCGCCCGTCAAACGAGCGAGCTCGATGTCGCGCGCGATGTGCAGCTCCTCACCGGCGGCCGGCCAGCCAAGCATCCCCAGGCGCGTCGAGGCGACGCCTTCGTTAACCTGGCCTGCATCGACCAGCGATTCGTCCTGGCAATGATCCATGATGGGGTGGCCGAATTGCACGGCATAATCCATGACGCGGCGCATCATGCCGGCATCTTGAATGCCGCGGCCGTCGTCGGTGTAGGCAACCGCGCCGTGGGCATCCATGTCGCCCATCTCGGCCAAGGCCTCGCCTTTCAAGCCCTGTGTGCAGGCGCCCGCCACGTGAACGTTGCAGTTGTCAGCAGAAAGAGCGCGGTCTTTAACGAACTCGACGAGCGCCGCGGTGTCGACCACGGGCTTGGTGTTGGCCATGCAGCAGATGTCGGTAAAGCCGCCGTGCACAGCAGCGCGCGTGCCCGAGGCCACATCCTCTTTGTACTCGAAGCCCGGCTCGCGCAGGTGAACGTGAATGTCCACCAGGCCGGGGACAAGAACCTTGCCCGTAAGGTCGCGCACCTCATCGGCTGCAGCAGCCTCGGGCGAGGCGGCGGCAAGATCAGTGCCCACCTGGGCGATTTTATCCTCGTCGATCAGGACGTCGACCACTGCATCAAGGCCGACTTGAGGATCGACGGCGCGTACGTTTTTAATGAGCGTTTTCATCTTCGTTTCCTCCAAGTAGCAGATACAGAACGGCCATGCGAACCAGAACGCCGGAATACACTTGGTCTAAGATCACCGAATGAGTGGGGTGGTCGGCCATGAAGCTATCGAGCTCGACGCCGCGGTTGATGGGGCCAGGGTGGCACACGATGGCGTCAGGCTTCATGAGCTTCTCGCGCTCGCGATTGAGGCCGTAGAGCATGCTGTACTCACGCAGGCTCGGATAGGGCGCGCCCTCCAAGCGCTCGAGCTGGATGCGGAGCATGTACACCACATCAAGTTCGGGGAGCACCTCGTCGAGCTTGCTGGTGACACGATCGGCGCCCAGCACGTCGGGGCGCGCGGGCAAAAGCGTGTTCGGCGCGATGAAGGTCACGTGGGCACCCATCTTCTTTAAAGCAGGAACCAGAGAGCCGCATACGCGCGAATGGTTGATGTCGCCGATGATGCCGACCTTCAGGCCCTCGAAGCTGCCCTTGTGACGCCAAATGGTGTAAAGGTCCAAAAGCGCCTGCGTAGGATGCTGATGCTTGCCGTCGCCCGCGTCGATGACGTGGACACCGGATTTCTCGGCGACCTGGCGTGGCACGCCCGCGTGCTTGTCGCGCACGACGATCATGTCGATTTTGTACGAGCACAAGGTTGCCACGGTGTCGTCCAGGCTCTCGCCCTTGACCGTGGAGGTGCTGGACCCGCCGAAGTTGAGCGTGTCGCACGACAGGCGTTTCTCGGCCAGCTCGAAGGAAGAGCGGGTGCGGGTCGAGGGCTCGTTGAACATGTTGACAACGGTGAAGCCGCGCAAGGTCGGGACCTTTTTCACGCGGCGCTCGTTGACGGCACGGAAAGTGTCGGCCGTCTTCAGGATGGTCATGATGTCCTCGGCCGAATATTCGTTGATATCGATAAGGTGCTTATGGTTGAAGGCCATTAGTCCTCTCCTCCTGCAGGGCTTGCGTTTTGGCCGGTGGGAACGGCGCCGATGCGAGCGCCTGCGGGAACCTGCCTGATCTGCACTTCATCCGTCCCGTCGGTTTCCTTAAGGAAAACGGCGACCTGTTCCTCGCGGGAGGTCGGGATTTCCTTGCCAACGTAGTCGGCACGAATGGGCAGCTGACGATGACCGCGATCGGCCAGAACGGCCAGCTGGACACTCTCGGGACGACCAATGTCGCGCAGAGCGTCGAGCGCGGCGCGGACGGTGCGGCCGGTGAACAGGACGTCGTCAACGAGAACGACCTGCTTGCCGT
>CAVAUO010000113.1:0-5082 GCA_963591685.1 Escherichia coli | reverse complement strand
AAAGAGGATTCCGAAGGAATCCGCATAAAAATACTGAAGCAGTGAGCGCATGAGAGAAGGCAGTCCGTATGGACTGCCTTCTCGAACAGCGGAACGGGCGGTACCTGCAAGGGGCCGCGTCCGCCGCTCCGTGGCTGAATCTTTCCGCAGGTTTCTTCTGCTGTCTCACTCCGCTATGTTTCCCCTCGAGATGGTCAATAGTCGCCTCCTAGGGAAGCCAGATCCGCGAAATGGGGGCCTTTTGGTCAAAAGTCCTCTCTGGGGGTAAATTTTCAGGCATGAACGGCATCGAAAGCCGCTCAGCACCATGCTTTACAATTCCCGTATCCCTCTGACCTGGGCTTTTGTAATGCGCTTCCCTGGCGAAATCCTGCAAACGTGCTGATTGGTCAAAACTCCTACCCCGGGGTAAGGGTTTTGACCAAGCGCCGCCTGATTTCGAGCTCTGGCCCAAGTTGCGAACCCCGGCCCCATTCTGGGCGAGCCCTTGCCCCGCCTTTGGCTCATGCCCCGACGGCTGCCCCGAGACGGCGGCCGGTACTCGCAAAGTTCCGTCTACCGCGAAGATATCGATACCTGGGTGCCGATACCTGGGTGCAATTCTCCGCGTTATCCCTAATCCTTTAGCTCAAGACGGCAAATATTCTCGATGTGCTCGGTGTGGGGGAACATATCGACGGGCTGGATGTCGGTGAGCTTGTAACCATTATTCACCAGGTAGTCCACGTCACGTGCCTGCGTGTTGGGCCCGCAGCTGATGTAGACGATGCACCGAGGCTTAAGCGCGCAGGTGGCGCGGAGGAATTCCAGACTCGAGCCTGCGCGCGGCGGGTCCATGAACAAGACATCGATCTGCCCGCCCTCGCGTGCCAAGCGTTGCATGAAGTCGCCGGCATCCTGGGCGAAGAACTCGGCGTTTTCTATCTTGTTGTGGTGCGCGTTGTTGCGGGCGTCCTTGATGGCCTCGGGCACCTTATCTACGCCGATAACCTTGCCGGCACCGGGTGCCTCGTCAGGCCCCTTTGCGGCAACCAGTCCGATGGTGCCGGTGCCGCAGTAGGCGTCCATTACCACTTCGTTGCCCGTAAGCTCGGCAAGCTCGATGGCGCGGCGGTACAGAACTTCGGTTTGCGCGGCGTTCACCTGGTAAAAGCTGTGCGAGCTTATGCGAAAACGCAGGCCGCACAAGTCGTCCAAGATAAAGCCCGGGCCGTACAGGCGCTGCTCGCCTTCGTTTCCTAGGATCACGTTGGTTTGACGCGTGTTCACGTTCTGCACGATGGTGGTGATGCTGGGCACGCGCTTGCAGAGCTCGCGGCAGAAGGCCTTCGATGCGGGGAACTGCGAGCCGTTGGTCACGAGCGTCACCAAAATCTCGCCCGTGCTGTGCCCAACGCGCACGATTGCGTGGCGCATGAAGCCTGCGCCGGTGTCTTCGTTGTAGGGCTCGATGCCGAACTTGGGCATCAGCTGTTTAATCGCCTGGATGATGCGCTTGGCTTCTTCGTTTTCCAGCAGGCAGCAGGAGCTGTCGATGATGCGATGCGTTCCTTTGGCGTACATGCCGCACAGGATTTCGCGGCGTGCTGCGCTCTTCGTTTTACCGCGGGTACCCTTGCCCGCAGCTCGCCCTTTGCCCCGTGCGCCCTTTGAGTTCAGGCGCTTGCCAGGGGCAAAAGGCGAGGCGACCTTGTTGCGATAGTGGTAAGGCTCGCTCATCCCGCAGATGGGGTGCAGCGCGCAATCCTCGTCGGCAAGATCGTCGAAGAGCTCGATGATTCGCGCTTGCTTTTCGGCAAGCTGCTTTTCGTAGGGGACGTCGATGGCGTCGCAGGCGCCGCACAGATGCGCCACCGCGCATTTACTCGTATTCCGCTTTGCCATCGTTCCTCCTGAGGCTATGAAGCTGCGTCCTTCGTCATCGTATTGTGTCACATGAAACCGTTCGCCGACCGGCGAGTGGTGGGCTTTTTGCCGCCCAGCCTCTAGCATGCGCTCCTTCAAAGAAATAAACGTGTTTGAAACATCACTGCGCTATTTTCGTTGCTGATAATGCAAAGCCAAGCATCTGCCAAAGGGCGCATCCGCCAGATGGCTTGCTTGGAGCTAATACGTTCAACATAAAGGAGCATGTTGCATGAAGAACCTCGGTTACTACAAGGGCCAGGATGGCGTCGAGCACATCGGCGAGCTTGACGAGCTTGTTGTTCCCTTCAACGATCGCGTTCACTTCTTCGGTGACGGCGTGTACGATGCCGGTCCGTCCCGCAACTACAAAATCTTCGCTATCGACGAGCATATCGACCGCTTCTTCAACAGCGCCGCTCTGCTCGAGATCGAGATGCCTGTTACCAAGCAGGAGCTCAAAGACCTGCTTTGCGACCTGGTGAAGAAGGTCGATACGGGCGATCTGTTCGTGTACTACCAGGTTACGCGCGGCACCGGCATCCGCGACCACGCTTTCACCGAGGGTCCTGGCAACCTGTGGGTCATGCTCAAGCCCGCAAGCATCTCCGACGGCATCGAGCCCATCAAGCTCATCACTGCCGAGGATACCCGCTTCTTCCACTGCAACATTAAGACCCTGAACCTGATTCCTTCTGTTATGGCAACCGAGAAGGCCAAGCGTGCAGGCGCCAAGGAAACGGTTCTTTACCGTCCCAACGGTGAGGTCACTGAGTGCGCACACAGCAACGTCCATATCATTAAGGACGGCAAGCTCTACACGCACCCCTGCGACGAGCTCATCCTTCCCGGCATCGCTCGCGCCCACATCATCTCCGCTTGCAAGCGCCTGGGCATCGCCGTTTCCGAGACCGCGTTCAGCCTGGACGACCTGTTCGACGCCGAAGAGGTTTTGGTTTCCAGCTCGAGCAACCTGTGCCTGCATGCCAACGAGATCGACGGCATCCCCGTGGGCGGCAAGCAGCCTGAGCTTATCGAGAGCATTCGCAAGGCCGTTATGGACGAGTTCCTGGCCGCAACTGAGGCATAAAGGAACACGATGGCAACGGTTGAAGACGTTATCCTGAGCTACTCGCGCCGCGGCATGACCCTGCTGCGCCCTTACTTGCCCAAGGATTATTGCGGTGAGGCCGCCGACGAGATTCTGTCCTGGGAAAAGGGCGGCACGGTTCTGCTCACCACGGGCTTTTTCGTGGCCGGCCAGCCCGAGACCGATGGTCCTGCAGGCACGGTCGCTCTGGCGCATGCGCTGCGCCGCCTGGGCTTTGTGCCGGTGTTCGTCTGCGAGGACTTTGGCCTGGATTATTTCGCCGACTTCGACGTTGAGGTGGTAACCCCCGAAGACGGCGAGGAGCGCTACCAGGAGATTTTGGACAAGCGCAATCCGGTGGGCATCGTCGCCATCGAGCGTTGCGGCGTGAACGAGGACAACGACTACGCCAACATGCGCGGCGTTTCGGTTGCCCCGCTCACCTCGAAGGTCGACTACCTGTTCGAGCTTTCGCGCGGCAAGGTTCCCTCCATCGGCGTGGGTGACGGCGGTAACGAGATCGGCATGGGTTCGCTTTTGGATGAAATCCATGATGAACTGCCCATCCGTCCTTGCAAAACTCCTGTTGACAAGCTAGTTATTGCCACTGTTTCCAACTGGGGCGCCTACGGTATCGTCGCTCGCTTGCAGGAAAAGACTCGCAAGTCGCTTCTTCCGAGTTTTGTCGATGTGCGCTCGTACCTGCGCCACACCGTGAAGCTCGGCAGTGTCGATGGCGTGACAAAGGAAAACATCGTCGGCGTTGATGGCTTCTCGCTCGACGAGGAGGCTCGGGTGTTGAACGCCCTTGAAAAGGTGGCAAGCATCTAGCAAATACTTAGCAAGTATTTAAGGAAGGCCGATTAGCCGAGGGATTCTTCCTTATACACGTTTTCTGGCCATTTTGCTATTTAGGGGTCGTTGCTCATTGAGCGGCGACCCCTTTGTCGTTCATCCTATGGCGCCGACAGCGCGGCGGCGGCGACTTGATTGTCGATAGCGGGATGCGGTTTTTCGTTCTATGCTTCTAATGACTGTTTGTTTACGAAATCTGAGAGAGGGCCTGCATGGGATTAGACCAGATATGGCTCAGCAACCTGGCGCCTATCTTTGGCATCTGCTTCTTGTTCTTGCTGAACATGCGTAACAGGGTGCTCGACAAGCGCTCGCGTTGGATCTTTTATGCCATCCTGGCATCTGAGGCAATTGAACTTTGCATTGCCAACGTCGAGATTTGGCTTGGCAGTCTTGAGTATCACACCGTCTGGCGCGACCTGTGCAGCGCAACGGGCTACATCGTGCGTCCTCTCATCCTCATGCTGTTCATCCTCATGCTCTCCCCCAAGAAGCGCACGAAACTGCAGAACTGCTTGCTCTGCCTTCCTATGGCCCTTGATGTGCTGGCGGCCGTTTCGGTCTTTTTCACCGACATCGTTTATTCCTACGACGCAACCAACACTTTCGTCCGTGGTCCGTTGGGGCTTTTCCCCATCGCTATCGTCGTCGTGTATATGATCATGCTGGTCTTCGTGGTGCGGCAGAAGAAGCTGCACCCTTATTTCGACTTCGGTCTTACGGTGCTCATTGTGCTCTACATGGCCATTTCCATGGGGGCCGAAACGCTGTTCGATGTGCATAACGTCGGCCGCACCGCCATGGTCTATAGCACGATGTTCTACTTCTACCTTTACCAGACGAGCGTCTTGCGCCGCACCCTGCATGCCGAGCAGGAGAACGCCTCGCTTAAAAAGGCGCTCTTCGAGGTGGACAGGGCCCGTCGCGAGTTGCTTCAAAGCAGGTCGGTGACGCAAGCTTTGGGCGAGGATTACCTCAGCATCCTGCTCGTCAACCTTAAGACGGGCTCCGTTTCGCCTGTGAAGATCGAGGAGGGCTACCTTAGTACGGGTGTTGTTCAGGCGCTAGAGCAGCAGCTTCCTCTTGGCAAGATCATGGAGCTCTACGCGAAGGACTTCATCGTGGACGACGAGCGCGATGATTTCCTACGCGAGCTCAATCCTGCAAGGGTTCTCAGGCAGCTCGAAAGCGTTCAAAGCCTCACGAAGCGATTCCACTTTAACTTCGGAGGA
>CAVAUO010000112.1:0-5256 GCA_963591685.1 Escherichia coli | reverse complement strand
AACGCCTTGATGAGCGGCTTTTCGCGTTAGATTTATTGGGCGTAACTACCGCATCTCAGCTAATAGATTGCTGCTAACGTCTAAGTAGACACGGAAGTCCGGATTTCCATGCGACGAATAAGCCTGCGGCCGTTGGTTTACAATGGCCGCGACAACCCCTTTAGGAGGGTGATCTGCGCATGGGATACAACAAGCTCAACCCGCTCGAGAAGGAGCTTCTCATCAAGCTCTACCGACGAAGCCCAGGCGTGAAGCTTTCCGACTTCTGCAGCGCCAACAACGTCAGCACGGCTGCGTTCAAGACCTGGCTGAGCCGCTACGACGCGGACGGCCTCGCCGGCCTGTACCGTTCAAAGAAGACCCCGTCGATCCTCCCTGCGGGCATCGACGAGACCGAGGAGAACCTGCGGCGCGAGCTCATACGCACTCGCATAGAGTTGGAGCGCCTAAAAAAGGCTACACCCGGATCCCGAACGAAGATGGGACTCCGGGTCGATTCGTGCCCTTATCAGAGAGGAATACGCGATAATCGACGCCCTCTCGCGGGAGTTCCCCGTCAAGGAGCTCTGCTCGCTGTGCGGGGTTAGCAGGTCGGGGTACTACAAATGGAGGGGGCGCGACGGAGCGCCGCCGAAGGACAGGGCGAGGATCTTGAGGCTCGTGCAGGAATGCCACGATGCGCATCCGTCCCACGGCTACAGGTGGGTGCACGCCTACCTCTCGAGAAACGAGGGAATCGCCGTGTCCGCCGAGTACATCAGGCGCTGCTTTCGTCACCTCGGGATCCGCGCCCGGACTAAGCACGGGGCAAAGGGCGCGAGGAGGACGCAGCGGGAGCCGTACCCCAACCTCATCTTCGCCACCTGGGAGACGGTCGACAGGCCCCGTCAGGTGATCGTGTCCGACATGACGGCCTTCTGGACGCGCAGCCGTTACTTCGAGCTGGCGCTCTACTTCGACGTCTTCACCAAGCAGATCATCGGGCACGGCCTCACCAAGCGCCGCGGGTGGCCCGGGATCTACTACGAGGGGCTCGAGCAGGCCATGGCGGAGATCGACGAGGCGAAGGCCCGGGCGGTCGAGGAACTCGAGGCCGGATGCGGGGAGATATGCGTCATACACACCGACCAGGGCAGCGTCTACACGTCGAAAGCCTACAACGAGATCATAAAGGAGAGGGGCATCGTCAGAAGCTGCTCGCGACCGGGCAAGCCGACCGACAACCCGGTGAACGAGTCGCTGAACGGCTGGATCAAGGAGGAGCTCTTCAGCGACTTCGGCCTATATGACGCGGCCGACTGGGAGGTGCCGCAGCTGATAGAGGACTACATCGGCTGGTACAACGAGAGGCGCCCGTGCTGGTCGCTGGGATACAAGAGCCCGAACGAGTTCTACGACGAGTATGCGGCGGGCGGTGTCGAGCGAAGGAACACCTTTGCCTCGAGGGTGCTCGACGAGACCCCTAAGTTCGTGCGCGAGAAGCTCAGGAGGGCGGAGGAATCCGCGGGAGCGAACGCGATCGGCACGAGCGACGGGGCGCTTCGGTGAAGGCCGTGTCCGCCGAAAAAAGCGAAATCCAGCCCAGGTGTCCACGAAGCCTAAGCGATTTTCATCCAAGGTGTCCACTTGGGATCATGGGAAATCGAAAAAAGTGTCTACGAAGCTTGACTAGTACAGATTTGCGCTTTAGTTCCCTCTTTCATGAATCTAATCTACATCATTTAAGCTATATTTGATGCAGATTAGGAAGGAGGATCGAAGTGCGACGATTCGACTACAACGCAACATCCAAGTTGCTACACAACGAAGAAACCCTGCGTCTTCTTCTTTGTTTACGCGAATTCAAAGGCAAACAAGCCCTCTTGAACACAGCAAAGCCCGCCATCCTAACTTCGCTCCATGAGCAGGCGCACTTTGCTAGCACCGAAGCATCCAATCGCATCGAGGGCATCGTAACCACCAAGGCTCGCTTCAAACAGATTCTCAATGAAAAGGCTACGCCCAACACACGAAGCGAAAAAGAAATCGCCGGCTATCGCGACGTTCTCGCCCTTATCCATGACCAATATGGATATATCCAGATTACGCCCGCCGTTATCTTGCAGCTTCATCGTGACCTAATGAAATACACCAGCTACTCCTATGGTGGTTCATGGAAAGACACCGACAATCAGATCGTTGCACAGCACGCTGACGGGACAAGCTACGTGCGCTTTAAGCCAACGCCCGCCATTGCCACACCCGATGCCATCGCAGAGCTTTGTGAAACCTACCGTTTGGCTACGACAAAAGAAAACGCAGACCCTCTTTTGCTTGCAATGCGCTTTGTCTTTGATTTCGTGAGCATCCATCCCTTCAACGATGGAAATGGGCGCATGAGCAGACTGTTGACCGTGCTTCTGCTGGAAAAGTGCGGCTACCTGGTGCCACGCTACATCAGTATCGAAGAAATTATCGGTAAGCATCTTGACCTGTACTACGAAACACTGGCGGAAAGCTCAACGGGCTGGGAAGACGGAAACAACGATGAGGCGCCCTTCATCAACTTCATGCTAGGGATTCTTTGCTGCGCCTATCGCGATCTATTCGACTGCGTAGAGGCAAGCATACGCGCAACAAGCAAAGCTCAGCGCATCGCCGAAACTTTTGAATATGAATTAGGCAAAATTAGCAAAGACGACATTCGCAAACGCTGCCCCGACATCAGCGATTCCAGCATCGAGCGCGAACTTAAACGCATGCTCGACGAGGACATAATAAAAAAAGTAGGCGGTGGACGAACCACTGCCTACATAAAAATCTGAAACAAAAGGCTATGCGAATAAGACCTAATCCCAGGCAGTAGGGTTTAGGCAATCGATGGGCTTGCGGCCGAGGACGGCATCTATCGCGCTTTGCATGGTGCGAGTGCGCAGCTCGACACCCGACTCCTCGGACCAGTACGCAGCGTGCGCACTGAAAAGGGTATGCGGAGCTGCAAAGATAGGACGCGTAATATCGGCGGGCTCGCCTTCGAAAACGTCCAGACCCGCACCCCACAGCTCGCCACGGCACAAAACCTCGGCCAAGGCATCGGTATCGACAACAGGGCCTCGCGATGTGTTCACCAGCACCGCGGTGTCCTTCATCTTGGCAAAGGCGCGGGCGTTGAACAGATGATGCGTATCGGGCGTGAGCGCCGTATGGATGCTGATGACGTCGGCGGTTTCGAGCAGCTCGTCGAAAGTCAGGCACTCATAACCTTCGGGCGTGCGACGCCCAGGGATCAAAGAGCGACTCCAGCAAACCACCTTGAAGCCCAGACCTTCCGCCTTGCGCGCGCAGGCGCGGCCGATGGCGCCCATGCCCACAACGCCGAAAGTGCGCCCATGGCACTGCCCCAAGGGACGACGGCGAGCAAAATCCCAAATACCGGCACGAATGTCGGCATCAAGCTCGTTGGTGCGGCGCAGCACGCCGAGAGCCATGGAGATGGCATGATCGGAAACAACCTCGTTGGCGTAGCCGGGGGCCGTGCACACGAACACGCCGTTGTCGGTGGCAGCGGGAACATCGATTGAGTCAAAGCCCACGCCGGTACGTGAAACGACCTTGAGCTTAGGCAAGGACTCGAAAAGCTCCCGGTCGAAATCGCCGTACGAGGTGACGATGCCGTCGGCATCCTGGCAGTTGGCGATCGTGCTTTTCGCATCGCGCTCCTGACTGAAGCCAAGCTCGATGCCTGCCTCGGCTGCCATCTTCTCCTCGATGTCGAATTGAGTGAAGTCCATGTTCACCAAATAGATTTTCGGCATAATCGAACCCTTTACCTCGTTAACTTGAATGAAATCGGTGCCGTAGGGCGGCCAATACTCCGGCTACTCGCTCGCTTGCGAAAGAAAATCACGCGTGCGTTGATGCTGAGGATTGTTGTACACCTGTTCGGCAGGGCCTTCCTCAACGATAACGCCACGGTCCATAAACACGATGCGGTCGGCGACCTCGGCGGCAAAACGCATCTCGTGCGTAACGATCACCATGGTCATCTCTTCGGCAGCCAAATCGCGGATGACTTTCAAAACCTCGCGTGTAAGCTCAGGGTCGAGCGCAGAGGTAGGCTCGTCGAAAAAGAGCACCTCGGGGTTCATGGCCAGTGCACGGGCAATCGCAACGCGCTGCTTCTGACCGCCCGAAAGGTCGCAAGGAACCATGTCTTCCTTGCCCTCAAGGCCCATCTTCTTTATCAAAGCACGAGCGGTCTCTTCCGCCTCGGCCTTGGATTTGCCCAAAACGTTATGCGGAGCGTCGGCAACGTTGCGCAGCACCGTCCAATGCGGAAACAGATTGAAATCCTGGAATACCAGGCTGAACTTGGTGCGCGCTTTGAGCATGGCCGCCTTGTCATAGGCGGCTTGGCCCTTTTCGTTATCCTGGGCCACCACCACGTCGCCATAGGCAAGCGTGCCCTTGTCCATGGTTTCGAGCAGCGTTGCACAGCGCAAAAGCGTAGACTTGCCGCCACCGGACGAACCGATGATGGCCACCACCTCGCCCTTGTGGACGTCGAGCGAAATACCCTTGAGCACCTCGGTCGCCCCGAAACTTTTATGCAGGTCGGCAATATGGACAAGCACTTCGTTTTTGTTCGACATGTGTAACCCCTTGCCCTAGTCGTGGTAGTAGGAAAGCTTCTTTTCGATCTTGTTCAAAACGAACTCGACAAAAAGCGTGAAGAACCAATAAATGAGCGCCGCCATGAAGTAAGGCGTCATGTTGGCAAGCGCCGCAGCCAATGCCTTCGCCTGCGTGAACATCTCCATGATGCCCAAAACGAAGGCGAGCGAGGTGTCTTTAACAAGAGCGATGATTTCGTTGCCGATGGCGGGAGCGATACGCTTGATAACCTGCGGCAAGATGATCTTCAGGAAACACTGGGCCTTGGTGTAGCCCAAAATCTCAGCGGCCTCGTACTGACCGCGAGGAATCGACTGGATGCCCGAACGGTAGATTTCGCCGAAATAAGCGCTGTAGTTGAGGATAAAGCCGATCGCACAAGCAACGAACTTCCAGTCGGAGCCAAGCGAAAGCCCGAACAGGTAGTACGGAGCGAACATCCAGGCCATAAGCTGGAGCATCAAAGGCGTGCCGCGCAGGATGGAAATGTAGAAACGGGCAAGAAGCGCCAACGGCTTGAAGCTGCACATACGCGCAAGAGCAACGACAACGCCCAAGGGCAAGGCACCCACCAGCGTGATCACGAAGATCTGCAGGGTCATC
>CAVAUO010000111.1:0-5402 GCA_963591685.1 Escherichia coli | reverse complement strand
GCCTTGGTCTACGATGCTCGAGGACCTCATTGCCGACTTGCACAAGGCGGTCTAGATGGCGTATAGGCTCTAGCTCGAGAAGGATTTCGCCAAGCACTACAAGAAGCTGACGGCCATCGAGCGCGGCATGGTCGACAACAAACCACACACCCTTTCTCTCAACCCGTGGCATCCTTCCCTGAGGACGAAGCGCATCCAGGGAACAAGCGAGTTCGAGGCGAGCGTCAACATGGATATCCGCATGGTTATCGCCTTCGAAGGGGACGAGCTGATCATCATGCTCGAGATGGAGCTTGTTGGTCGAGCTGGTGACCATTATGACGGCGCTGCCGTCGTCGTTGCTGCCGATAACTATGACGGGGCGGTACTTATAGCCCTTTCCGCCCTCGAAATCGAACCTCGCATGCCAGACCTCCCAAGCCTGGGGAGCGTTGTTACTCATCGTTGTCGGCCCAGTCGGCGGGGAGGATCGGCACGCCCTCGTCGTTGAGCGGCGCTTTGTAGGAGCGCGCCATGATCTTTTCGAGGGAGGGCATCTTCGCTGGGCGCATCTCGAACGGCAGGCCGCCGACTTCGATCGATTTAACCAGGAACACGTTGATGGCGTCGGAGAGCGTCAGCCCCCAGTGCGAGTAGATCTCGGTAGCTCGATTCTTCACTTCGTCGGTCGTGCGGAACTTCCCTTCCGCCTTGCGTGCTGTTAATGCCGGCATGGTATGCTCCTTTCATTTACCCTAAGTATACCCATATAGGGTACTTCTATCAATTGCTCGAAAGCCCATGATAAATTAATGGTCCAATTCTCGATTTTTTCGGCTAGGTTCTTCTTGGAGATATCCTCGTCATCCTTCCAGGCAGAGCTCGGCTCGCCGAGCATCTTAGCGTGATTCACCCTTTGCATAAGGGCACGTGCAAAACACGCTTTTCATCGGCGGACAACACGCCAACGTTGTATGTGCGTTATAATACTTTTGTAAACACATCTGAAGATTGGAGCAGAAATGGCTAGCTCATCATTGACTATTCGCATGGACGATGAACTTAAGCGGGGCGCCGCCGAGGTGGCCGATTACTACGGCCTTGATCTGTCTTCCGTCACACGCGCATTCTACAAGCAGATGGTGAATACCCGACGCATTCCGCTTACTTTCGCGCCCGAGGAGCCCAACGCCGAGAGCCTGGAGGCTATCCGTGAGGCCGATGCCTTCCTCGCCTCCGGTGAGAAGGGTCGTTTCGACAACGGAGCCGATCTTATCGCGGCGGCGATGGCGTAAATGGGTAGGCTCACTGCGGATTTCTCTGCCGCGTTTTCCCGCGATATTAAGAAAAAGGCTAGGCGGCGCAATTGGGACCTGATTGAGCTCCAGCGTCTTATCGATTTAGTTTTGGAGAACACACCTGAGTCTTTGGCGGTCCTAAAACGCAGGCATAACATGCATCGCTTGGGCGGTAATTGGGCTGGGCGCAACGAATGCCATGTCGCCAATGCGGGCGATTGGCTGGTGATTTGGTCGTCGAGCGACGAGGTGGCGTTTTTCGAAAGAACCGGCAGCCACGACGAATTGTTCAGATAGGCTTCGGTTGGCGCCCACCCCAATGCCTACATGCGCTTGGGGCCCTCGAAATCACCGTAGAGCTTCTTCATCATGCCGCGGGGCTCCTCACCGTAATTGCGCCAGTCCAGCACTATGACGATGAGCACCAAAATCAAACCGGCGCAGGTTGATATGAAGGGCGCGAAGTCGTACCCAGCCCCATGAACGTGCAGCAAAAGGGGCGCCAAGCCGCCTACCGTGTCAAGTGCGCCGGAAAGAAGCCCTCTAAGACCAGCAAGGCTCAGCGCGCCCGAGGCCATCTTCACGAATACGGCCGAAACTCCCAGACAGGCAAGGCAGGCGGCTAACCTGACAGCTATCCATCGCTTCCCTTTCGTGCGCCCCGTTTTGTTGAAGGGGATGTACGCGAAGAAGCTCAGCAAAAATGCCGCCAAGCTGAGCGAGAAATACAGGCTGCCATCCATAATCCACAGCTTTTCGCCTTGGACCATCAGGTCGAATGCGGCTGTGTAGTTGGTGATGATGAGGGCCTGGATGGTGGTGATAGCCATGAATCCCAGACCGCTTTTCAGTTTGGTGATGTCCAGCGCGCGGTTGATCTCGATGGCGTACACCAAAAACATCAGCAAGATGGTAAGGATGTTCAGCAAGCCCGAAACCATATGTTCCTGCGCGCCGGTGTAGGTTCCGGCGGCAATCACGGTCTCGCCGAAGGTCATGATCATAAGCAGCGATGAGCGATCGGCCAGGTGCTGGTAGCGATGCGAGTTCATGCGCTTGGCATCGCGTCCGCTCCAGCTGAAAAAGCCCAAGGCCAGCGCCACAAAGCATAGGGCCTGTCCTGCAAAGCCCACGAACAAATCCGAAACGGAAATGACGACGATCTGCGCGCACATAACGCCCACGGTTCGCCTAACGATGTGGATGATTTGCCGGTCGGGGTTCTTGATCATCTTCAAACGAACCAGCCAGTGTATGCAACAGTTCGCCAGGATAAGCGTCCAGCAGGTGTTGTAAACAAGGTAGTTTTCCCATGTTGCGCTTGCTGCCTGCGCCATGATCACGAGCAAAAGCACGTTGACTATCAAAAACAGCACATCGAGCGGGCCGGCGGTCCCGAAGCCGTTCATGAATAGCGTGACGTCGAACCAAATTTGCAGCAAAAGCACCGTGGTGAAAATGAAGGTGTAGAAGGTGCTCCAATCAACCGAGCCAGAGGGCGCCTGCGTGACAACGGGGATAAGCTGGTTCAGGCAGAAGATGAACACCAAATCGAAGAACATCTCGATCATGCTTGCCCTGCTGAGATTGCGCGGGGTGGCGTTGCTGCTTTGGGCATTCAGCTGCGCTTGTTCTTGTTTATTCACGTTGCTCGTTTCGTGCTCGTGGTTTTGCTCTCTTGCCCCTCTTGGTCGCAGGTTCGCTCGTGTTGTTCTGCCTGCTGCGTGCGGTTGCGGTTCGCACGGGCTGCGGCCTCTGTTCGAGTTTGGCCTGTCGCCGCGTCCTCGCTTGCACCTACCGTCCGAGCTTGGCTGACGCCGCCCGAATGCCCCTCAATGCGCTTCCTAGCTTAAACGGTAATGAAGCAAAGGCAGCCTGCAATCTTGAAATCGGAGTAAAGCGAGCGAATGCACGGTTTTTCGACGATGCTTCCTTGCAACGTTTGCTTCTTGCGCCTGTAAACAATAAAGTTAGGCGAACTGCCTGTTTGGTTTGTTTCTTCCAGGTTCCGGCTTGTTGAAGGGAGGGTGCTTATGGAGTCCATGGCAAGTGTGAGCTACTCTTTTTATGTCCTGTTTCTGCTGTTGGTAAACGTGTTCTTGGCGTTTAAGCTCACCCGCACCCCCGGCTTCGGTCGCGAGGAATCCCGGATCGTCATGTTATGCGTCGCCGCCTCCGTCACCGTTTTGTCGGATGCTTTGTGCGTCGGCATCGGCGCCTCGGCTGGCTTCTGGGGCAACTTTCTTTTCAACTTTGCCTTCGACTTGTCGGCGGGGTGCATTGCCTGCTTCTTCTTTTATTACTGCGCCATGCTTTTTGATTCGCGGGTTATCACGGATCGTCGGTGGGCTGCTGCCTTCGCCGTGCCCGTTGCCCTGCTTGTTGTTTTCCTGGTGCTATCGCTGTGGACGGGCTGGGTGTTCAAGATCAACCCTGATGGCAGCTACGAGCGCGGCCCTTTGTACATTATCTTCGTTTTCGTTCTTGCCAACGGCTATACTGTGGGCGCCATCGTCGTTTCGATTCTTGGTTATTTGCGCAAGCCGGCCCGCGCAAATCGCACCTTGCTCTTCGATTGCGTGAAGTACGTGCTTCCTTTGTTTGCGGGAACGGTTTTCCAATTCCAGTTCCCCCTGGTTCCCACTTCGAGCATGGGCATGACGCTGACCATGCTCTTCATTTTCATCGACAATCAAAAGCGCCTTCTTGAGCGCAAGACCTTTGACGCCGAGGCGGCCAATGCCGCCAAAACCGAATTTCTTTCGCGTATGTCGCACGACGTGCGCACGCCCATCAACGGCATCGTCGGCATGATCGGCATCGCTAAGGAGAACGCGGACGACCCCGAGCGCCTGAACGATTGTTTGAGCAAGATTGATGCCGCCGCCAACCAGCTGCTCGAGATGGTGAGCGACGTGCTTGACATGTCGAAGATCGAATCCGACGGCCTCAACCTTACCAACGAGCCTTTCAATTTACTCGACATGTTGCACGACATCAGCGCTGCGCAGGCATCGCTTGCGGCAAGCAAAGGCGTTAACGCCGAGTCTATTGGCGAGGACGCGCTTGCACACCCGTACCTCATGGGCAGCCCTATGCATGTGCGCTCGATTTTGATGAACTTGGTGTCCAATGGCATCAAGTACACCGAGTGTGGCGGGAAGGTCACAGGCGGCGTTCGAGAACTTGACCTCGAGGAGGCGCGCTGTGTTCGTGGGCTCAAGCTGCCCCAGGGCGGCCTCGAGCCCGAGGGCAGGGGCGTCGTCATCGAGTTTTGCGTGTCGGACAACGGCATAGGCATGAGTCGCGACTTCGCAAAGCGCGTTTTCGAGCCCTTTACCCAGGAGCGCAGCGATGGACGCACGTCCTACAAGGGATCGGGTTTGGGCCTTGCCATTGTGAAGAGGATCGTCGATAGCATGGGCGGCGTGATCACCCTCGAAACCGAGCTTGGCAAAGGCTCCGTTTTCACGGTGGTGTTGCCTTTCGAGTCTTTGAGCAAAGAAGAGTACGAGGCGGCACTGCGCGCAAACGAGACGGCGGGAGCGATGGGTCTTTCGCCCGATTCGGTTGGCAAACGCTTTGTGGGCACCTTGTCCCTTGATGGCGTTGAGGCGCCCGAGGCGCCAGCGGGGGAGGACTTTGGTTCCTTGCCGAAGGAGCATTGCCATAAAGAGGAAAGCATCGATGGCGTGCGCATTTTGCTCGTGGAGGACAACGAGCTTAACCTCGAGATCGCGCAATATGTGCTTGAAGATGCTGGTGCTGAAGTTCACGTTGTGCGCGACGGGCGAAAAGCCCTCTATGCGTTTTCGGGTATGCCCCAGGGCACTTTCGATGTGGTGTTGATGGACGTCATGATGCCCGTTATGGGCGGGCTTGAGGCAACGCGCCGCATCCGCGCACTCGACAGGCCCGACGCCGTAAGCGTGCCCATCATCGGTATGTCGGCCAACGCTTTTGCCGACGATATTCGCGCCGCTGAGGAAGCGGGCATGGACGATTACGTGATGAAGCCCCTGAAGCGCGAGCGCCTTATCTCGGTGATCGCGCGCCTGGCGGGTAAGTAGGCAGGGTTTTGTTCGCAGGCACTGCGCTTGCCGGCGGTGCGGCTCAAGCCCAGGA
>CAVAUO010000110.1:0-5513 GCA_963591685.1 Escherichia coli | reverse complement strand
GCACAGCCAACGACTCGTCCAGCAATTCGCAACTAAGCGAGGCCACGAGTGCCGTGCAGTCCGCCGAGGAGAACGTGACCAAGGCAACCGAGAACCTAAGCTCCGCGAAAAGCAGCTACGAGGATGCCTGCGACAGCTATACCGACGCCGTCGATGCGCTTGACGACCTAACCGTAACCGCAAGCGAGGCGGGCACCGTGACGGCGGTGAACGTGGCCGCGGGCGACCAGCTAAGCACCGAGAGCAGCGGTGCCGCCGTGACCATCAGCAACACCGACACGATGACCCTGGCGGTGAACGTCAGCGAATACGACATCGGCAACATCAAGAAGGGCCAAAGCGCAAAGGTGAAGGTCACCGCACTTGATAAGGAAACCTCGGCAACGGTAAGCAAGGTTAGTTCCACCGCCAATGAATCCAACGACAGCTCGACTGCCTATTACACGGTCACGCTGAAGATCAAGAAGCCCACAAGCGGGATGCTCACCGGCATGAACGCCACGGCGACCATCACCTACAAGGAATACAAGAACGCGCTTCTTGTTCCCACGAGCGCCGTATCCACCCAGGGCGACAGCTCCACCGTGACCGTCCAGGCCGACGATGGCAGCACCTCCCAAGTAGCCGTTACGGTGAAGGGCAGCGACGACGAGACCTCCGCGGTCGCAAGCGACGAGCTTTCCGAAGGCGACAAAATCGTCGTGAACTACCAAGTGAACACCGACAGCTCGGATTCCAGCCAAGGTGATGCCGCGAGCTCCCTGATAGGCGGCATGGGAGGCTCCGATAGCAACGGGCAGCAAGGAGCACCTGGCGGCAGCGATAACGGCCAAGGCGGCGGCAAGGGAGGCTCGGGCGGTGGCCAGGGCGGCACTCCCCCAAGCAGCGGTAACGACGGCGGCGCGCCCGGCGGAAACTAAGGCAGACCCATGTCCTACGTACTTCAAGCGACGGACCTGCACCGCGCCTACTTCAGCAAAGACCAAACCACCTACGCCCTACGCGGCGTTTCCCTGGCCGTCGAGAAAGGCGAGTTCGTCGCCATCGTCGGCCCCAGCGGCAGCGGCAAATCGACCCTCATGAACATCCTCGGATGCTTGGACGTCCCCACCAGCGGGCATTACTTCCTTGAAGGGGTTGATACCTCGAGCTGCAGCGAAGAAGAACTTGCCTACCTGCGCGCGAGCCGCATCGGATTCGTCTTCCAAAGCTTCAACCTGCTTCCGCGCGCGAGCGTTTTGCGCAACGTGATGCTGCCTTTGGTCTACAACAAAAGCTGCCCGGTAGCCCAACGCGAGCAACGTGCCATCAAAGCGCTTGCCGCTGCTGAGTTCCCCCTTAAATACCTGGAGCATCGTGGCAACGAGATCTCGGGCGGCCAGATGCAGCGCGTGGCCGTGGCCCGTGCGCTGGTGAACGACCCGGCGCTCATCCTTGCCGACGAGCCCACGGGCAATCTCGACCAGAAAACGAGCGCGAAGGTAATCGACACCTTTAAAAAGCTGCGCGACAAGGGGCGTACGATCGTCCTCGTCACGCACGACCCCGAAGTGGCCGCCAAGGCCGATAGGCAAATCGTCATCCGCGACGGCCTCATCGTTCCTGGCCATGCCAAGGAAAGCGCAGGCCAAAGATGAGATTTCCCGACCTAATGCACGAAACGCGCGCGAGCCTTCTGGCCAACAAGGGTCGCTCGGCGCTCACGATTCTGGGAATCGCCATCGGCATCACCTCCGTAGTGGTGATGGCAAGCCTTATCACCGGCTTCGAGAACTGGCTCGAGGATTCCATGGGCTTAGGAAGCGCGCGAGTCATCACCGTCACCAGCCAGGATAGCGAGCATGCGCTTAGCGAGGATGACGCCGACTTCCTTGCACAGAGCATCGACAACGTGAGCTGCGCGCTGCCGCAGGCGAGCACGAGCCAAAGCGTCGGCAGCACAACGGCAAGCTCGTCAAGTTCGTCGAGTTCGTCGACCAGCACGGCAAACAGCTCCAGCACGACGACCGGCAGTTCCTCGGGCTCAAGTAACTCGGGCAGCTCGTCGTCCAGCAGCACGACCTTGCAACTCACCGGCGTGAGCAGCGAGTACTTCAGCATGCAGAACATTAGCCTGATTAAAGGCAGTGCTTACCAGGACAACGAAGAGAATCAGCTGGTCATCGACGAGAACGCGGTTGAAAGTATCTACGGCGACAGTTCGTACAACCCCGTGGGGCAAACGATCACGCTCGGCTCCGAGAGCTACACCATCGTCGGCGTGAGCGAATCGAGCCAGCTATTGCAAGGAATCAGCGGCCTGTGCTTTGGCTACGTAAGCTACCAAAACATGTGCTCGGTCCTTCTGGGGGCAAATCAGGTCGACTCGATTTACGCCCAGGCCGCAGAGGATGCCGACGTCAGCTACACAGCCGCGCAGATTGAGGGAGCCTTGGTCGCGCGCCACAACATCAGCTACGACGAGGACGGCAGCCAAAGCACCTACAGCGCAAGCACCACCGAATCGGCGCAGGAGAGCCTTGCGAGCTTCACGACGGCCTTCGACGCCCTGGCAGCGCTGGTTGCCGGCATCGCACTGAGCGTCGGCGGCATCGGCATCATGAACATGATGCTCACCAACGTGACGGAGCGCTATCGCGAAATCGGCCTGCGCAAAAGCTTGGGGGCACGACCCATCGACATCAAACTGCAGTTCCTAAGCGAAAGCATCGCTTTATGCCTTGTCGGCGGGTTGGTGGGCACACTCGCCGGATGGGGCGGCGCGCAAGCCCTGGCCCAGGCAATCGTAAGCGCCCAGGGCAGCTTTGAAGGTCTTACCGCCGTGACCAGCCCCGGGCTAGTGGCGCTGGTGTTTGCCATCTGCACACTTATTGGCATCGTTTTCGGCTACTACCCCGCCGCGAAGGCCGCCAAGCTCAACCCCTCCGAAACGCTGCGCTACCAATAGATTGCTTCTCGCGATGTTCGGCAGTGATACGGTGCTTCGGTGCCGGGTCGCGCTCACCCAGCACAGCCTTGCCCAGCGCCCAGCATGGGCTTACATCAGGCCCAGCGCACGCAATGTTGCGCTGGGCACAGGGTCGAGGAGCATGGTCAAAACGCACGACCAAAGCTCACAAGGCCTCCTTCCGTCCTTCACATACGCTTGGTAAAATTGCCGCACCGTACAAACGAAGGACGAAAATGCAGCACAAACACAGCTCGGCCTTAACCCTGAACACAAAGCCTCTACGCTTGATCGCGGGCGCCGCGCTCATAAGCCTGGCCCTCGCCGCAAGCGTGGCCATCCAGCCTCTCCTTGGAGTGGAGCAGGCGCAGGCTGCCACGCCGGCAAAAACCAAGATCACCAAGCTTTATTCCAAATCTCAATCGGGTATTACCGCCACGCTCGCCAAGAAGTCTGGGGTTTCCGGCTATCAGGTTCGCTACAGCACCTCCTCAAATATGAAGGGCGCGAAGACCAAGAAATCCTCCAGCAAGACGGTCAAGATCACCAATCTCAAAACCGGTAAAAAATACTACGTGCAGGCACGTACCTACAAAAAGTCCGGCAAGAAAATCGTGTACAGCGCATGGAGCGCCAAGAAAAAATGCGCGGTAACCAAGATCTACGGCTCGCAGCTTTCCTACCCCGCCGAAATCACACTCGGCAGCGCCTACGACTTCTGCGGCACCGTGAAATCCAACTATCCCATTAAAAAGATCAAGACGGTCATCCTTAACTCCGCAGGCAAAACCGTGCAGTCGGTAACGGTGAAGCCTAACAAAAAGAGCTATACCATCTACAACAGCAAAATCGACAACACACTGACCTGCGGCAAGCTGGCAGCCGGCACCTACACCTACCGCCTGCGCGTGTACGTGCACGAAACAAGCTCGCGCCTGGTAAGCCAAGCCTTCAAGGTTAAAAGCTCTGGCTCGGTGAACAGCGATACCTCGGGCGGCGACAAACTGGCGCTCAGCAACACCGCCAACGCAAAGATCATCTACCAGTACGCAATAAAGAAGGGCTGCTCCAAGGCCGTTGCGGCTGCCATCGTAGGCAATGCCCAGCAGGAATCGAGCCTCAACCCCACCTGCACCTCAAAAGACGTGCTCGATGAAAACGGCAAGGTCGACGCCGCAGCAACCAAGAAGAAAAACCGCCTTATCGGATACGGTTTGTTCCAAATGACCGAAACCCGCTACGACGCGCTCGAGGCCTACGCCAAGTCTAAGGGCAAGCCGATGAGCAACATCTACGTGCAGCTCGATTTCCTGTTCATGGAGTTCAGCGGCTATACCCTCAACGGCACCAAGCATTACAGCGAATGGTTTGGCAGCAATTACAAAATCAACGGCAGCAAAACATCCGTTGATTACTGGAAAACCTGGAAGAACGTCGACATGGCCACCGAAGCTTTCTGCGAGTGCTACGAGCGCGCCGGCAAGCCCTTGATGAACAAACGCAAGGCCTACGCACGCCAAGCCTATGTGCTTGCAACCAAGAACAAATGGTAAGCCACGCGATGGCGGGCGTGCCGTGCGCAAAGTGCGCCTGCTCGATGAAAATCCCTCTTTACGATTGACCGAAGCGGCTCGCAACTTTACAATGAGCTGCACCGTGCGCTGTTAGCTTAGTTGGTAGAGCAGGGGACTTTTAATCCCAAGGTCGAGAGTTCGAGTCTCTCACAGCGCACCACGAAACCACAGGTGGCAGGTTGTTTTCGGCCTGCCACCTTTTGTTTTGCTCGGCGACGAGTTTTTGCTGGCCATGGCGCATCGCGCCGCATCGACGAAGCCGCACAATGCGGCACGTACGCGCGATCGTACCTCTCCTCGCCCGAGGAATTAAGCAGACAGGTTTGCAAAACGACTCGCCCGCCAAGACGCCACCCCTAACGAAATGGAACGCTCATGCTCATTGGAATATGCTCCGACATCCACGGCTTGCTTAGCACCGAGGCCTACCAAGCGCTTAGCGGCTGCGATTACATCCTGTGCGCCGGTGACGTCGAGCGCCCCGTGGTGCTGATGGAGCTTGAAACCATCGCCCCCGTAATCGCCGTGCGCGGCAACTGCGATGCCTTGGAGCTGGGCGGCTCCAAACTCAATGAAAGCTTCAACCTAGGCGGCGTGCAATTCTTCATGACGCATCGCCCCGAGGACATCCGCACTCCACCTGAAGGAACCCAGGTGGTCGTACATGGGCACACCCACATCCCTCGCGACGAGGTGATTGACGACATCCGCTACCTCAATCCCGGCAGCACGCGCAAACCGCGAGGCGGTAGCAACAAGAGCATCATCAAGCTCACCGTTGAAGGCGGGCAAATTACCGACCTGAAATTCGTGGAACTTTAAGACTGCGAGCTCTTCTTCCACCATTGGGTTGCCGTGCCCGAGCCCTCAAGGCTCACCGGCTCGCTGTAGGTGGAAGGCTCGACGTTGGTCAGCGCGCCGTAGAAATCCTTGATGCGCGCGAAGAACTCGCGTTGCTCGTAGTAGTCCATATCGGTGTAACTGCCCTGATC
>CAVAUO010000109.1:0-5604 GCA_963591685.1 Escherichia coli | reverse complement strand
GATGAAAGCTTCCATGCGCGGCGCGGGCAAAGCATCTTAAAATAAAAAAACGTTTGCAGGACATTTTGCCCGAGCAAGCGTTTTTTTTGTTTTCTGGGCACGCTTTATACGTTGCGAAGGCGTGCTTTGTCCGTATGGCTCGTTTTCGATGGATAGGAGAACTATGACCAAACACATCTTCGTTACCGGCGGCGTCGTTTCGTCTTTGGGCAAGGGCATCACCGCCGCTTCCCTGGGTCATCTGCTTAAGGCACGCGGTTATAAAGTGACCATGCAGAAGATGGATCCCTATCTCAACGTCGACCCTGGCACGATGTCCCCCTTCCAGCACGGTGAGGTCTTCGTCACCGACGACGGCCATGAGGGCGATCTTGACCTGGGCCATTACGAGCGTTTCATCGACGAGAGCCTTTCGCGCGAGTCCAACTTCACCCAGGGCTCCATCTACCAGAGCCTTATTGCGCGCGAGCGCCGCGGCGACTTCTTGGGCGGCACCGTTCAGGTAATTCCGCACGTCACCGAGGCCATCAAGACGCGCCTTCGCCGTATCGCCGAGCAGTCAAACGCCGACATCGTCATCTCCGAGATCGGCGGCACCATCGGCGATATCGAGTCTCTGCCCTTTATCGAGGCTGCTCGCCAGTTTAAGAAGGAAAAGCCCTACGGCGACGTCCTTTTTGTCCATGTGGCTCTGGTTCCCTACATCGCCGCAGCTCACGAGGTTAAGACCAAGCCCGTTCAGCACTCCGTTAAGGAGCTTAGGTCGCTTGGCATCCAGCCCGACTTCATCGTCTGCCGCTCCGACCATGAGATCTCGGATGGCGTGCGCAAGAAGATCGCGCTGTTCTGCGACGTTGCTCCTGGCGACGTTCTGGATTGCATCGACGCGCCTTCCATCTACGAAGTGCCCATCGCTCTTCGCGAGCAGGGCTTCGACGAGAAGGTACTCGATCGCTTCGGTCTGGAGGCCGGCGAGATCGACCTGACCCCGCTCAAGACCTTCCTTGCCGCCGCCGACTCCTGCGAGGGCGAGGTGAGCGTTGGCGTTGTCGGCAAGTACGTCGACCTGCCCGACGCCTACCTGTCAATCGTCGAGGCTTTGGGCCACGCCGGCGTTGCCAACGGTGTGCACGTTGACGTTCAGCTCATCGATGGTGAGGAACTGAACCACGACAACGCCGAGGAGGTGCTGGGCAAGATGGACGCCATCCTTGTTCCCGGCGGCTTCGGCCAGCGCGCATTTGAGGGCAAGATCGAGGCGGCACGCTATGCTCGCGAGAACAAGGTTCCCTTCCTGGGCATTTGCCTGGGCTTGCAGGCGGCCGTGTGCGAGTTCGCCCGCAACGTCGTTGGCTTGGAGGGCGCAACTTCCGCCGAGTTCGACGAGGACGCCGATTACCTGCTTATCGATTTGATGCCCGAGCAGGAGGACGTTGAGGACAAGGGCGGCACGATGCGCCTGGGTGCCTACCCCTGCAAGTTGGAGAAGGGCTCGCTCGTCAACCAGATTTACGGCGAGGAGATCATCTACGAGCGTCATCGTCATCGCTACGAGGTTAACAACGCCTACCGCGATCAGCTGCAGGAGGCCGGCTTGAAGATTTCCGGCCTGTCGCCCGACGGCCGCCTTACCGAGATGATCGAGATCCCCGGCCATCCTTATTTCGTTGCCACCCAGGCTCACCCCGAGTTCAAGAGCCGCCCCATCAAGCCCCATCCCTTGTTCGTCGGCTTGGTGAAGGCTGCCATTAAGTAGCTTTTGGCTTTGATTTGACGCCGACCGGCGCGTTGCTGCTGCTGGTTTGCCCACTGTCGGTGCATCGTCGCCGCTAAGCGATTGTGCTCGGCAGGGGAGTGCCGGCGGGCGAGTTTGCCCGTTCGTCGCCGCGCGAGCTTTGAGCTTAATTAACGGCGACTTCAATAACGACTGATTTCAGTGTGCCCCATTCCGCGATTCGACATCGTAGAATGGGGCACATGCATTATGCCCGTCAATATATCGCCTACCTGCTTGCCGAGCGTGGTTCGTCCCCACGCACCGTTGATGCGTACACGCGCGACCTGAACCAGTACCTTGAGTTCATGGCCGAAAAGGGGATTGGCGATTCCTCCGAGATTACGCGCAACGATATCCTTGCCTACGAGCGCGAACTTTCGGAAATGGGCCGCACGCCTGCAACCATCAAAAGGAAGATCTCGGTTGTTAAGGGCTACCATCGCTTCATCGTCCTTGAGGGCTACGTTAAGAAGAACGCTGCGTCCAACGTCGGGCTGCCCAAGCAACCCGAGGCTCTGCCCGATGTCATTTCGATAGAGAAGATGCAGGAGTTGCTTGAAGGTTGCGATGTCTCCACGCCGCTTTCGCGTCGTAATCGCACGATTTTGGAGGTACTCTACGGCTGCGGCTTGCGCGTGAGCGAGCTGTGCGGGCTCGACCTCGACCGCGTCCTTTTGAACGAGGGCTATTTGCGCGTGATGGGTAAAGGCGCCAAGGAGCGTGTGGTCCCGCTTTCCGGCTACGCGCTTAGCTGGCTGTCCGCCTACATTGCCGAGGATCGCCCCCTTATCCGTTGCAGCACCACCACGCCCAACGCCGCCGTTTTCGTGAACGCGCACGGGCGCAGGGTCTCCCGGCAGAGCGTTTGCAAGATCGTTGAGCGGGAGGGCTTGCGCGCAGGAATCAAAGGTCTGCACCCGCATACCTTAAGGCATTCGTTTGCGACTCATCTGCTCGAGGGCGGAGCCGACTTGCGTGCGATCCAGGAGATGCTGGGGCACGCGAATATCTCGACAACCCAGATTTACACCCATGTGCAAACGCGCCAATTGGTGGAGGAGTATCTGAGCGCTCATCCGCGCGCCGCCTTGCACTAGATGCGCTTGGCTTGCTTTGCTTCTTAATGGGGCTGGGCAGCCTCGCCCCTTCAGGGGAAAACGCCCCACTTTTTGCTCGAAAATGGGCTTCGATGGGCAAAGCGAGGCGATATTTGGTCTAAATGTGAAGCGATCTTCGAAAATCCATCAAGTTCAGGGGAAAGCATTTTCGGGCAAAAGTAGAACAAATTAGACCTAATTTGTAGCTAAATAAACCTTAAAGCACTATATCTAGTTGCATCTCAATTAGTACCTCTTGCCACTACATCGCGTGGGTGGTTCGTCTGCCCAAACTTGCCCATAAAATCCCATAAATCGTTGCAAATCGACCCCCGCTGCCTTAGGATTGAAGTCGCGAAAGTCCCTAAGGATTCTTGAAGGGAGGGATAGATGGCCGCGTTCGAAGGCTCATATCGCCACAAAATCGATGCGAAAGGCCGCCTGTCGCTTCCTGCTGAGTTTCGTAAGGACTTAAAGCGAGATCTCAAAGTTGTCTTGTCCGATGATCCCGAGAACCCGAGCCTCATGATTTTCGATCCGGAGGAGTACACGCAATGGTTGGACCACTACTTCGATAAGAAGGGTGGATACGATCCCTCCAACCGCCAAATGCGCAACTTCCGCAAAGTCATGGCCTCTCGTTCGAAGCCTTGTCAGATGGACGACGGTGGTCGAATCCGCCTAACAACCGAGCAGCGCGAGCGCGCTGGTCTGTCGACGGACGTCACCATCATCGGTGATTGCGAGCACATCGAGATCTGGGACACTCAGCGTTGGGAAGAGTTTGAGCTGCAGGCTCTTGCTCTCGACTTCGACTAGAAGACCAAGGTTGGGTATCGAAGAACGATGACAAGCGAATACCGGCATATCCCTGTCCTCCTTTCCGAGTGCCTCGAGCAACTCGCACTTCAACCACACCACACGTTCGTGGATGCAACACTCGGAGGGGCGGGACATTCTTTGGAAGTTGCCAAGATCTTAGGGCCCGAGGGCCATTTGATCGGCATCGACCAAGACGAGGTAGCCCGCGCCGCCGCCACCGAGCGTCTGATGGCTCTGCCAGTTGAGTCGCGCCCGGAGATAAGCGTGCTCGCGGGGAACTTCGGGGACTTGGATCGTCTGCTCACCGAGGCTGAAATACCTGGAATCGACGGAATCCTGTTCGATATAGGCGTTTCCTCCGTGCAGATCGACACGCCATCCCGCGGCTTCTCTTTTAAAGAGAACGGCCCTTTGGATATGCGGATGAACCCGAGCAATCAAACTCTAACCGCAGCAGAGATCATCAACAACTACAACGCAGCAGATCTCGCTCGGATCATCCGGCATTACTCCGATGAGAAATGGGCAAGCCGCATCGCCGACTTCGTGATGGAGGCGCGCAAGAAAGCCCCCATCACCGAAAGCGAGCAGCTTGTCGAGATCATCAAGGCCGCTGTTCCTGCTTCGGCGAGGCGCAGCGGCGGGCATCCGGCGAAACGAACCTTCCAGGCTCTGCGCATCGAGGTGAACGGCGAGCTGGATGTCTTGAAGCGCGGTTTGGAATCGGCCATCCGTTGGCTTAACCCCGGCGGAAGGATAGCGGTTATCAGCTATCACTCGCTTGAGGACCGAATCGTCAAGGATATGTTCCGCGAATTCTCGCAAGGTTGCACTTGCCCGCCCGATTTGCCGGTGTGCGTGTGCGGCAACAAGCCGGTACTCAAGGTCATCACAAGGAAGCCTATTCTTCCTTGCAAAGAGGAAATCGAGCGCAATGCTCGCAGCAGGAGCGCGAAGCTCCGCGTGGCAATGCGCTTGGACGAAAACGCTTAGAGCCCTTATCGGGGCGCTAAGAACAGATGAAACGCAAGCGCCCACGGTAAGGAGGTCGTAAGATGGCAGCACCAGCACTCGCCAATGCGGCCGCACCCGCACGGCGCAAATATTCTTCCCCTGCAAGCAGCCCGGCGCGCACCGAGCGCAAGACTACCAGCCCTTCGAGGGCGAGCGTTCGCGTTGTTCGCGGGGGCAAGTCCCAATCGCACGGGATAGACCTGCGCTCCCTTGCCAAACCTATCATCGCCCTGATCCTGGTTTTCGCCATCGCTTCGATTGCGAAGATCACGATTGTCGGTTTTTCCTACAACACCGCACAGCAGACGAGCGAGCTGCGCACTCAGATCAGCGACCTGGAATCCGAAACCACATCGCTCACCATTCAGAAGAGCCTGGTGGCAAGCCCCACCAATCTGCGCGACAAGGCGGAAAAGCTCGGCATGTCCGCTGCGGAAAGTTCCGAGACCATCAAACTCTCCAAAGACGTTGTGAAGACGGACTCCGCCGGCAACCTGTCCTTGTCTTTGAGCTTGGCTGCGGTGGCTAAGGAATAACCCGTATGCACGATAGCTTTGGCAATGGACGGGAGGGACGCAATCGTTCGTCTCGCCCGGAGGATGGGCGCAGGAGCGCGCGCAGTTCTTCGCGTGATTCTTACCGCATGGACAGCGAAAGACGAACCGGCGGGCGAAGCGCTCGCAGTGCCCGCTCAAGCTATGAGCCCGCAAACGCGCTGCCGCAGGAGCCTCGCACGTCCCGTGGCGCACGTTCAGCGCGCAGCGGCCGCAATCAGGCTGCATCTACCCATGATTATCTGGGGGGCTTCGGCATTTTCGGCATTCCTGGCATTTATGCCGTCGCCTTTATGCTCTTTTTGCTGCTGGCGCTGGTTGCCTGCGGCCGTCTGATTTG
>CAVAUO010000108.1:0-5850 GCA_963591685.1 Escherichia coli | reverse complement strand
GGCCCTTAGCTACAACAATCGCAAAACCCAGGATCTGATGAGGCTCTCGCCGCTTGAGTCCAAGGTGAGCGTGCAGATTTTCGGTCATGAGCCTTCGACCATGGCCTGCGAGGCGCGCACCATCGAGGATTTGTTGGGCGAGCGACTTTTCGCCATCGACATTAATATGGGTTGCCCCGCCCGAAAGATTGCGGGTAAGGGCGATGGTTCCGCTTTGATGCGCGATCCCGAGCTAGCCGCTTCCATCGTTGCGGCCGTCAAGGAGCAGGTGATCTGTCCGGTAACGGTGAAATTTCGCCGCGGCTTCGAAATGGACCAGGAAAGCGCTCCGGATTTCGCTCGTCGCCTGGAGGAGGCGGGGGCTGATGCCTTATGCGTTCACGGACGCTTTGCTCAGCAGTTTTATCGAGGGAGCGCCGATTGGGGCGTGATCGCTCGGGTTGTTGATGCAGTTTCCATTCCCGTTGTAGGCAACGGCGACATTACTTGCGGCGCAGATGCCGCTCGTATGCTTGAGGAAACTGGATGCCAAACCGTGATGATCGGGCGTGGTGCGCAGGGCAATCCCTGGATTTTCGCCGACGTGCGCTCCGTTCTGGAAACAGGTGAACCTGCCCGGGCTCCCCGAATTGAGGAGCGCGTAACCATGGCCAAGCGTCATGCGCGTCTGCTCTCCGAGCGATGCGGGCGCAACATCGTCAGGATGCGCAAACATGCGATGTGGTACTGCGCTGGCCTGCGCGGAGCGCCCAAGATTCGCGGCAAAATCAATCAGGCTGAAAGCTACGAGGACTTTGAAGCATTGTTCGACGAGCTTTTGGAGCTGAATCGCTGATGGAGGCCTCTTTTTCAACGAGCCACTCATGCGTTGTTGCCGATGGGCAGCTGCCTGTTTGGGCGCTTGACGAAGGGTTTGAGTCCTACGGCGCCCTCTACATCCATATTCCTTTTTGTCGAAAAAGGTGTGCTTACTGCGATTTCACAACCGAGGCGGCATGCTCGGACGACCCACGGCTCGATGCTTACGTGGAGTCTCTAGAGCGCGACATTCGCAAGGCGTCTGCGCTCGGTCTTCTAAAAGATGTGAAAACCATCTATTTTGGAGGCGGAACGCCGAGTTACCTGGGCCTTCGCCGTCTGGCTCGCCTTCTTTACTGCTTGAACTTATCGATGCGCGTTGAGCCAGACGTGGAGTTCACCCTGGAAGCTAACCCCGACAGCCTTACCGCCCCCATGGTCAAGGATCTTTTCGCGTTGGGCGTTACTCGCTTGTCTTTGGGCGTTCAAAGCTTCAACGACGACGAGCTTGCCATGCTCGGCCGCATTCATTCGGCAGATGATGCGCTTCGCGCCATCGATACCGCGCTGACAAGGTTTGAGCATGTGAGCATCGATTTGATGTGCGGTTTCCCCAATCAAAGCCTGACTAACTTTCAGGCATCCTTGGAGCGCGCTCTTTCGTGCGGTGTTGACCACTTGAGCATTTACCCGCTTACGTTGGAGGAGGGCACGCCGCTTGATGCATCTGTTGAGGCTGGTCTTTTGCCGTGTCCAAACGACGACCTTGCTTGCGAGATGATGCAGCTCGCCGCTAAGAAATGCCAGGGTGCTGGCTTTAGGCGCTACGAGGTGGCAAGCTATGCCAAGCCCGGCGGTGCCAGCCGACACAATCAGGCTTATTGGACGGGGATTCCTTATCTAGGCTTGGGCAGGGGAGCGGTTGGCATGAAGCAGAACGCCTCGTGTCGCATTCGCTATGACCAAGATGGCGTGATCGAGCGCATATCCCACGAACAGCGTGTTGCCGAGGATTTGATGTTGGGCATGCGCCGTACCGTAGGCATTTCTGGCGACGAGGTCGTCAAGGCGTGTTTCGTTTTGCCCGATGCGTGGGACACCTTTGATTCCCTGGTTGACGATGGTTATGCGAGTTACGAGGACGGATTTTTTGTCCCTACCGAAAAGGGCTGGTTGTTGGGTAATCGGATGTACGGTCGTATACTCGATTTGGCTCCGTAGCGTTTGTGCGTTTGTAGGTATGAACTCTTCTTCATAGGTATTAGCACTTGATGGTTGAGACTGCTAAAATCACCTTTGCTTGAATATTCGCAACGAGTACGCAGTGGGGGTGGACATGCTTTCGGATCGTCGTCAGTTGGTTTTGCGCGCTTTGATCGAGGAGTACGTGAGCAAGGCGCTCCCTGTTGGGTCTAAGACCTTGTTCGACAATTATGAGCTCGGTTGCAGTTCCGCCACCATTCGAAACGAGCTTTCCCGTCTGGAAGAGGAGGGCTATCTTGCCCAGCCGCATACTTCTGCTGGCAGGATTCCCACCGATTTGGGTTATCGCGTTTTCGTGGACGAGCTTCTTGCCCACTGGAAGGGCGATACGGGCAAACTTCCGCTTGAGGAGCTTCGCGCCACCGCGCAGGAGCTCGATGATCTTATCGAGCGCACCTCGCTTGCGCTTTCGCGCTTGACGGACTGCCTTGCCGTAGTTGTCCCGCCGCGTGCCTTGGCCCTGCACGTTAAGGTGGTCGATCTGGTTCAGTTGAGCCCTCGGCGTTTGATTCTGGTTGCGATTAGCCCTGAAGGCGAGGTTTTCGATCGCAATGTCGATTTGCCCGAGGCCGCTGACGCGGATGCCATCGCTCGCGTCCAGGAAAAGCTCAACAATCTTGTGGGCTCTCGCTACCTTGAGCGAAACCTCGATGCGGAAGAGTTGGACGCCGAGATAGCTTCAGATTCTTTGTTTGCCCTGCTCGTTCGCGAGCTTTCCGCATGTTTGACCAGTCACCGTAGAAGGCGCCCCTACCAACTGGGCATGGCCAACCTGATGACCCAGCCGGAGTTCAGTGCCTCGGCCAGCCTTCTTCCTCTTTTGAGCAAGCTGGAGGACGACACCATCTTGCTTAAGGTGTACGACGATGCTGTGAGCCAGGAGGGCCCCCTTGTGCGCATTGGGCACGAAAACGGTGCCGAGGAGCTTAATGGGGTTTCCGTGGTGGCAAGCCATTTCGGTGAAGGCGAATCTCGGGGCGTTGTTGCGATTTTGGGCCCCACCCGCATGAATTACTCTCAAGTTATCGCCGCCGTTCATGCGGCGAAGAAGGCCTTGGGCAACTGGTAGCCAAGGCGCTAACGCATATAAGCACTTTGTTTGAAATTCAGATACGAAAAGGACAGTGATCAACGCATATGGCAGATAAGGACCTCTACGAGATTCTTGGCGTCGGCAAGGACGCATCGGACGATGAGATTAAGAAAGCCTTTCGCAAGAAGGCACGGAGCCTTCATCCCGACGTCAACAAGGAGCCTGATGCCGAAGAACGCTTCAAGGAGCTTAACGAGGCTTACGACGTGCTTTCCGACCCTGCCAAACGTTCTCAATACGATCGTTTCGGCACGGTTGGCGGCGCTGCGGGCGGTGGGTCCTATGTCGATCTTGAAGACCTGTTCGGCGGCGGATTCGGAATGGGCGACATCTTCAGTTCCTTCTTCGGCGGCTCCGGCGGATCGCGCGGGGGAAGGCCTGCGCGTCGCGAGGGCCGCGATATGTCCGTTGGGCTGCGCATCACCCTGGAAGAGGCCGCTAGCGGTGTTCGCAAGGAGATTGTCTACGACCGCCTTACCCCTTGCGAGGATTGCAACGCAACCGGTTTGGCTGAAGACGGCAAGGAAGTTACCTGCCCCGAGTGCAAGGGCCAGGGCCGCGTCGTCACCGTTCAGCAAACCTTCCTTGGCGCCATGCAGTCCGCATCCACCTGCACTAAGTGCGGTGGCACGGGTAAAACGGTTGAGAACCCCTGTCCCGAATGTGAAGGCCAGGGCCGCGTCCCCGATCGTCAGCGCCTGGGCGTCGAGGTTCCCGCCGGCGTTCACAGTGGTCAGTCGATCCGACTGAAGGATTACGGCGAGGCTGGCGTGCGCGGTGCCGCCTCGGGCGATTTGGTGGTCACGGTACGCATTCAAGAGCATGAGCTCTTTGAACGCGACGGCGACGATTTGCATTGCTCTACAGCCATTAGCATGGTTCAGGCCGCGCTTGGCTCCAAGATCGAGGTCGACGGCATCCTCGAAGATGAGAAAGTCGAGGTTCAGATTCCCGAAGGCTGTCAGTATGGCCAGGTCGTGCGGGTGCGCAACGCGGGCATGCCTCGGTTGAACCAGGATTCGCGTGGCGATATGTACGTTCATGTAGACGTGAGGGTTCCTGAGCGATTGAGCAAGAACGAACGAGAGCTTCTTGAGAAGCTTGCCAAGGAAATGGGCGAGGACTATTCCGAACACCGTTCGCCCTTGCAGAAGATCAAGGATGCCTTCAACTAGTGCGGTGTTCGACTGGTCTCGAAGCGCGAAGGACTCGTCTTAACGTATGCTTCTATCCATTCTTGGCTAATCCGCTATCGGTGTGCCGAAGGCTTTCGTTTCTCGCTACCTACCCTAAGGGAGCAGCATGTCATTGCAGCATTTATATCTAGATGATCAGATTTTGTCCGAGGAGGCTGCGGACTCCTTCGAGCTGCGCGTTTCCGCTGACGATGTGAAGCATCTGAAGGTGTTGCGTGCCAAAGTTGGCGAGCATGTTGCCGTGGTCGATGCGGCAAAAGATTACTTCGAATGCGAATTTGTCGAGCTCGGCGGCAAGCTGCCCTTGGTGCGCATCTGCCGTCATCTGAATGCCCCGGAGCGACCTGAGCTTATATTGGTTCAGGGTTTGGCCAAGGGCGACAAGATGGAAACCATCATCCGTCATGCTACCGAGCTTGGTGTTTCTGCATTCATCCCCTTAGCGTCGAGCCGCTGTGTTATGAAGCTGGACTCCAAGAAGAAAGATAGGAAGCTGGATCGTTGGCGTTCCATCGCTCGCAGCGCTGCTCAGCAATCAGGGCAGCCTTTCGTTCCTGAGGTTTTGAGCCCGATGAGCGTTTTACAAAGCGCTGAGGCTTTGCGTGGTGTCACGGCGGTTCTCGTTTGCTGGGAAGAGGCGCCAACGAGCAAATCGATCCGTGAAGCACTTGATCGGGGTCTCGTCTCCCATAAGATCCTACCCGCCGATGCTCGTGTTGCGCTTGTCGTTGGCCCCGAAGGCGGCCTGAGCTCTGATGAGGTGGGCGCTTACCTGGATGCGAACCCCTGCGCATCACTAGTTAGCCTGGGTTCTTCGATTTTGCGCACCGAAACCGCGGGTATCGTAGCTCCGGCGTTGGTCTTGCACGAGCTTGGATGCTTGGGTTAGTCCATGAAGTTTTGCATCGTTAACCTTGGTTGCCGCGTCAATCGCGTTGAATCCGACAGCATCGCTCAGGCCTACCTTGCGCGTGGGGGTGAGATGGTGAGTGCCGCTTACGCCGAGCTCATCGTTGTGAACACCTGTACCGTCACTGGCGAGGCCGAGAAAAAGACTCGCAAGGCGATTCATCGGGCTTTACGTGCCAACGAGCATGCACGCGTGGTCGTCACCGGTTGCGCGGCGAACGTCGACCCCGAGGGCTATGCTGCCCTCGACGAGCGCATCACCGTGGTGGATAAGTCGGATCTCTTGAACAGTGGCGATGTGGCCGATTCGGCAGCTGCGCTGCGAGTGGGCAGCGATTTCCCGGCTCGCGTGGGCGTCAAGATTCAGGATGGCTGCGATCACGCCTGCACCTTCTGCATCGTCCATGTGGCGCGCGGTAAGGCTTGGTCTAGGCCTTACCGCGAAATCGTCTCTGAGGTGAAGACGCTGGTTGCATCCGGGGTATCCGAAATCGTCATGACGGGTATCGATCTTGGGTCGTACCTGGAAGCTCCTGGTCATGATCTCTGTTGGCTTTTAAAGAAGCTTATGGGCGAGGTTCCCAACTGCCG
>CAVAUO010000107.1:0-5888 GCA_963591685.1 Escherichia coli | reverse complement strand
CCTTGATGGGCGCCGACATCGCAACCGTTCCTTTCCCTGTTTTGAAGAAGATGATCCAGCATCCGTTGACCGATCGCGGCTTGGAGTCCTTCATGAAGGATTGGCAGAAGGTTTTAGGAGAATAACGTTTACCCGGCGGCCTTTTAGGGCTGCCGGTTTTCATTACGGGCACTGCGCCGTACGGGCAGCGGTGCCGCAAAGAAGAAAGCTGTACATTACATGAGTGAATCCCCTGAAGAGAAGCACGAGTTAGCTTCCGCTCCCCAGGAATCCGGCACCGAGGCCGCAGAGGCCCCCGCCCCGAAAACCCGTGCCCGCAAAACCGCGGCACGTAAGACAAGCAAAAAGAGCGCGAAGGATTCTGAGGACGCAAACGTAGAAGACCCTGCTGCTGAGCCTACCTCGGCCAAGGCCGCTGATACCGAGGCTCCTGCGGCCGAGGAAAAGCCCAAGCGCCAGACTCGCGCACGCAAGAAGAAGGCCGCAGACGACGCGCTCGCCGATGCATCGGCTCCTGAAGAGGAGAGCAAGCCTCGCCGTCGCGGCCGCCCCGCCAAGAAGGACGCCGAGGCATCCGAGGCCGAAAAGCCCAAGGCTCGCACGCGTACGCGCAAAGCCGCCGACAAGGCCGCCGATAAGGCCGACACTGCACAGGACGCCGTGTTTTCCGATGCGGTAAGCCCCGAGGAGCTTATGCGTATCATCGCCGAGGCTAAGGCCGCCAACGCCGCATCCGCGCAGGACGCCCCTGCTAGCTCCGAAGGCTCCGAGCACGCCGATGAGTCTAAGTCTGCCAAGGAAAGTAAGCCCGCTGATGCCAAGGCCGATGCGGCCGAGGACAAGCTTGGCTCCGAGGCCGACGACGCCCCCAAGCGTCAAGCACGCACACGCAAGAAGAAGGCCGACGACGCGGAAGCTGCCGGCCAGGCACAGCCTGAGGCAAACGCCGCTGAGGGCTCCGAGTCCGCTTCCTCCGATGTCGAGCAGCCGCGCCACAAACGCCGCCGCGAGCGCGAAGATAACGAGCGAGGCGGTAACGATCGCGGCCACAACGGCAACGATCGCTACAGCGATCGCAACAGCCAGAACGATGCGCGCAACCGTCGCCGCGAGAAGTTCGAGCAGCGCAAGAAGAACAAGCGCGATCGCAACAAGCCTGTTCAACCTAAGACCTCCCGCGAGGAGCTTGCGGCCCTAAAGGTCGCCGAGCTGCGCGCCAAAGCCGACGAGCTCGGTGTTGAGCACAAGGGCGTGCTAAAGGCCGCCTTGGTCGATTTGGTGTACGAGGCCGCCATCAAGGCCGAGGGCTTCATCGAGGTCGAGGGCATTTTGGACATCATGCCCGACGGCTTCGGTTTCGTCCGCACCAACGGCTACCTTTCCGGCCCCGGCGATGCCTACGTGCACGCTTCCATGGTGCGCCGCAACGGCCTGCGCAAGGGCGACATGGTCAAGGGTCAGACGCGCCCCGCGCGCCAGGGCGACAAGTTCCCCGCGCTGCAAACCATCATCAGCGTCAACGGCAAGCCGATAGAAGAGCTGGGCAAGCGCGTCAAATTCTCTGATCTGACGCCTGTTTTCCCCGATGAGCGCCTAATCATGGAACATGGTAAGAACACCATCACCGCGCGCGTCATCGATCTGTGCGCGCCCATTGGCAAGGGTCAGCGTGGTCTTATCGTTTCACCCCCTAAGGCCGGCAAAACCACCGTTTTGAAGAACATCGCCGCCGCCATCAGCGCTAACAACCCCGAGGTTCACCTTATTTGCCTTCTGGTGGACGAGCGCCCCGAGGAAGTTACCGACATGCAGCGCTCCATCAAGGGCGAGGTTGTGGCTTCCACCTTCGACATGCCCTGCGAGAACCACATCGCCTGCGCTGAGATGGTCATCGAGCGTGCAAAACGCCTGGTTGAGGAAGGGGAGGATGTTGTCGTTCTTCTTGACTCCCTTACTCGTTTGGCGCGCGCTTACAACCTGGCGCAGCCCGCTTCGGGCCGCATCCTTTCCGGCGGCGTCGACTCCACGGCGCTCTATCCGCCCAAGAAGTTCCTGGGCGCCGCCCGCAACATCGAGAACGGCGGCAGCCTGACGATCCTTGCCTCCGCCCTGGTCGAGACCGGCTCCAAGATGGACGAGGTCATCTTCGAGGAGTTCAAGGGCACCGGCAACATGGAGCTCAAGCTTGACCGCCAGCTGGCCGAGCGTCGCATCTTCCCTGCTATCGACCCCGTTTCCTCGGGCACCCGCCGCGAGGATCTGCTGCTCGACCCGCAGGAAGCCCCGCTCATCTGGGCTGTGCGCCGCATCCTTTCCAACCGCAACAACACCGAGCGCGCCATGGAAACCCTTATCAAGTCTTTGTACGCCACCAAGAACAATCAGGAGTTCCTGGTTCGCACGGCAAAGAAGGCTCAGGGCCGCTCCCTGGAAGAAAATGCCGAGTTTTAGTGGAGGCATGAGCATTGGCTAAAGAATCCATAGAAGTCAATTGGCCGCGTCGTGCTGTCGTCACGGCGGGCATGCCCTATGGCAACAAGTCGCTGCACTTCGGCCACGTGGGCGGCGTCTTCGTTCCCGCCGACGTGTTCTCGCGCTTCCTGCGCGACCGCATCGGCGCCGACAATGTGCGCTTCGTCTCGGGCACCGACTGCTTCGGCAGCCCCATTGAAGAGGGCTATCGCAAAGAGGTCGAGGCGGGCACGCTCGAAGGCAGCATCGTCGACTATGTGACGCGCAACCATGATCGCCAGAAGGCAACCCTCGATGCCTACGACATCAAGCTCGACATTTACGAGGGCTCCGGCATCGGGCACTGCGGCGAGGTTCATCAGCAGGTCATGGACGCCTTCATCAAAGAGCTCTACGACAATGGGCATCTGCACCTCGAGTCCACCAATCAGTTCTACGATACCGAGGTGGGCATGTTCCTGAATGGCCGCCAGGTGCAGGGGCATTGCCCCGTACAGGGTTGCAAGAGCGAGAAGGCCTACGCCGACGAATGCGATTTGGGCCATCAATACGAGCCCGAGGATCTGATCAATCCCATTTCCAAGGTGTCGAACACCGTTCCCGAGATGCGAAAGGTCGCCAACTGGTACTTCGATCTTCCTGAGATGGCGCCTGTTGTGCGCGACTACGTGGAGGGTTTGGCCAAAGATGCAAGCACACGTCCGGTGGTAAGCAAAACCATCAGCGAGTTTTTGGTTGCCCCCATCATCTTCGTGAAAGTTGAGCTCTACGACGAATACGCCAAGCTTGCCGCCAAGCTGCCCAAGCATGAGTACCGCGAGGCTGCGAAGGGCAAGCAATCCTTCGAGCTCGAGTTCGACAACGTCTACGACCGCGACCAGGCGCGCAGCATCCTCACCGAGGCGGGAATCCGCTTCCGTACGGGCAAGGCCTTGGTTCCCTTCCGCATTTCCGGCAATGCCAACTGGGGCGTGCAATGTCCGGTCATGGCCGATGACAAGGGCAACGAGGTCGAGGGCCTGACCGTTTGGTGCTGGCCCGAGAGTTTGGTGTCGCCTATCTCCGAGACCATTGCGGCCAACGATATGCGCGGCTTGCCCGAGGACTCTTGGCGTGACTTCTGGTGCAGCACGGATTCGAGCATTTACCAGTTCATCGGCCAGGACAACCTGTATTTCTACGGCGTTGCCCAGCCCGCTCTTTGGGCTGCCTTGCAAAAGGGTGCTCCTGTGGCCTTCCCGGCCGATGGCGCCTTGCAGCAGACCAAGCTTGTTGCCAATCATCACATCCTTTTCGGCGATAAGAAGGCGTCAAGTTCCGGCGACGTGAAGCCCCCTACTGCCGATGAACTTCTTAACTACTACACGCCCGAGCAGCTTCGTGCTCATTGGCTGGCGCTTGCGCTGGGCCAGAAGTCGGTCGGTTTCAAGCCTAAGGTGTTCGAGGCCGACGAGGCCAAGCGCAACGACCCCCGCGTGGCCGACCCTGCCCTTAAGGAAGGCGCGCTTCTTACCAAGGTGTTCAACCGCTTGGCGCGCAGCTGCATGTACGAGGCCGCGAAGAACTTCGACTGTGCCATTCCTTTGGGCGCCGTTTCCGCCGAGTGCATCGCCGAGGCGAAGAAGGCCATGGAGGCCTACGACCAGACCATGTACAAGGTCGAGCTTCATGCCATCATGCCTTTGGTGGAGGGCTTTATCCGCTACGCCAACAAATACTGGTCGAGCGGCATCAAGGCTGCCGAGGCGTCCGAGAGCGCAGACGAGCGCCGCCAGGTGTTGCTCGATTCGAGCTACCTTCTGCGCGTAGCGACCCTGCTCATGCATCCGGTGGTTCCCTCCGGCTGCGAGAAGATCTGTGATTACCTGGCCTTCGACCCGGCTAAGTTCTTCAGCTGGGAGGGAAGCTTCGAGAATCTGGACGAGCTGTGCACGCCCGAGGAAGTGGCGGCCGGCGCTCATGCGGTTAAGGAGCTGCCGCCCCGCACCGACTTCTTCCGCGCTCACGAAAGCCAGTTCAAGAAGAAGTAGCCCTTAGAGTGCCCGCGCGGCACGGGGGAGGTGATGCGTACGCCCCGCACAAGAACGACTTCACCTGCGCTGAGTGCGTTCGTGAAGGGCGCTCCATGCACCCTGCGCAAGAGCCCCTTCTTGCGGGGGCGCGCTCACTGCAAGCGCAGATAGCCCTGTTGCTTGTACGCACATATTCGTAAAAGCTTGGCGCTGCAGGAGATTTTTCTTGCGGCGCCAATTTGCGGGTGATATTATATTCAGGCTTTTGTTCCACCTTGGACGGAAACCAAGGTAGTGATAAGGAGATCCATCAATGAAGCAAAACATCCATCCCGAATATGTTGACTGCACCGTCACCTGCACCTGCGGCAACACCTTCCAGACTCGCTCAACTAAGTCTGAGCTGCGCATCGACCTGTGCAATGCGTGCCACCCCTTCTTCACCGGCACCCAGAAGCTGATCGACTCCGGCGGACGCGTCCAGCGCTTCTCCGACAAGTTCGGTTCCGCTGCTGCCAAGGTCGCCGAGGCCGAGGCCGCCAAGAAGGCTGCCAAGCAGGCTGCTGCCGCCGACGCCGAGGCTGCTAAGAAGGCTGAGCGCGAGGCTAAGGCTGCCGAGAAGGCTGCTCGTGCTGCCGAGTACGCTAAGAAGGCCGAAGAGGAGGCCGCTAAGGCTCCCGCCGAGGAGGCTCCTGCCGCTGAGGCTGAGGCAACCGAGGCTCCTGCCGAGGAAGCTGCTGAGGCTCCCGCAGAGGCAACCGAGACCGAAGCTGCTGCAGAGTAGTTTTTTCTTATCGGGTTTTGAAAGGCGTCCTACGGGGCGCCTTTTCTTTTGGCTGGCTCCTTGAGCAATAGGCCAAAACGTTTATGCGGATATTCCGAATATGCCAAGTGCGGGCGCATTTCGCGTGCTTTGCATTTGACGGCTGGCTTACAATTGGGAGCCAGTCGTTTTCTTTGGAGTCAAGGCTCCAATTTGCTGAAGAACGTTCGCTATCGAAGAAGGAAGCATCGTGGAAGTAGAGCTTTTGTACCATACGCCCGACCCCGAGCGTGCAATCGCGACGGCAGCTCGCCTGTGCTACGCGCCCGTTGGAGCAAAGGAGCTCATGGAAACGATGCCCGCCGAGCGTCAGCAGAGCGTGCTTCGCACCATCATGCACTCGGGCCATTTTTCCACGCTTGAGCACGCAAGCTACACCTTCGCCATCGATGGCGTTTCCCGCGCACTCACGCATCAGCTGGTGCGCCATCGCCTGGCCAGCTACAACCAGCAGTCCCAGCGCTACGTTAAGTTCAAAGAGGGTGTGCCGGTGGTCGTGCCTCACACGGTCGAGGCTAATCCCGAAGCCAAGGCGGTCTTCGACGAAGCGGTCGCTGCAAGTGGCGAGGCTTATCAGAAGC
>CAVAUO010000106.1:0-5900 GCA_963591685.1 Escherichia coli | reverse complement strand
CTTGGCGATGGACCAGCCCCTGGCAAGCGTGCGCAAAGGCGACAAATCGTTGACGCGCGCAGCGCAAAGAGCCGCCTCTTGCTCAAAGGGAGCGAGCATGTCCTGTCCGAGCTTTTCCACTTTCGACTCGCCCAAGCAAAGCTCAGAGGCGCTGCTGGCAAGCGTCAAGCCCATGGCTTTGTTCAAAGATGCACCTGCGCGAGCAAGCTGATCCCCTAAGTTTGGCAACTCGGAAGGCAAACTGCGCGAAAGGCGCTCCGCAAGAAGCGCTATCTCTTGGGCGTTTTGACGTTGTGCATTGGGCAGTGCCCTGTTCAAACGCGACTGATACTCTTCGAGCTTTAGGCGATCGCCTTCAAGCAAGGACGACAGACCACGCTCAAGCGAAGCATGCAGGATATCCACCATCTGAAGATCGGTGGCAAACATTGACATGAAATCCTGCAAAGCAGGGCGCGTCGCACGCGCCTGAGAGTAATCCCAACAACGCCTCAGACGAGCAGACATGTTTTGATGCAAGGAAAAAAGCTGCGCGTCGATGCCGGCGATCAGGTCGTCGCGATGAGGCATGATCGACTCGGCGGCAGCGGTTGGAGTGGCGCAACGCAAATCGCCCACCATGTCGGCGATAGAGGTATCGCGCTCGTGCCCGATGCCCGTGATAACGGGAACGGGACAAGCGGCGATGGCCCGCGCCAGAGACTCGTCGTTAAAGGGCATGAGATTCTCAAACGAACCGCCGCCACGCACGAGCAAGATTTCCTCAGCGCCCGCGCCAACAAGGGTTTCCATGCCCTTGATCATAGAGGCAGGAGCGCCCTTTCCCTCAACACGAACGCCGGCGAAGAGCACGAGAACCGATGGACAACGCCTGCGCATCGTGCGCAGGACATCGTGCACCGCAGCGCCATTGGGGCTGGTGACCAAGCCCACGATCTCCGGATACTGAACCAAGGGGCGCTTTCGGGCGGCAGAGGTAAGGCCTTCCTTCTCAAGCTGTGCGGCAAGTTTGGCAACGCGCGCTCGAAGCTCACCTTCGCCCTCCAGCGACAAAGCGCTCACCGCGAAATTCATTCTGCCCTGCGGTGCATAGATGTCGAACTTGCCGTCGACGACGATGCGCTGACCGACCTCGAGGAACACATCGGCGGCCTCGAAGCGGCTCTTCCACATCATGCAGGAAAGGCTTGCCGCCTCATCTTTGATGGTGAAGTAAACCGCCTTGTAGCCCGGCTTGTTGGAAACCTCGGACACTTCTCCAATGATGCGAAAGCGCATATCCGAAATGAGCGCCTTGGCCGCCTTAACGGCGGCCTCGACGCTCATCGGTTTTGGATGGGGACTTTCAACCAAGGGGACGACCTAGCAATCCAGGCCAAAGCCTACTCGCTGCGCAGGGTACCCAAAAGGTACAGAAGCTGCGTGACGGACACCAAGGCCGCGGCAACGTAGGTCAAGGCACACGCGGTAAGAACGCTTTTCGCACCGGAAATCTCGCCCTGGGCAATGCCGACTGTCTGCATGTACTTAAGGCCACGGCGCGATGCGTCGAATTCGACGGGGAGCGTGACCAGATGGAAAATAACGGCAACCGCATAGAACGCGATAGCGACATAAACAAGGCCAAGCATGTTCAGCAAGATGCCAGCAAGCAACAGGAAAATCCAAGCATTCTGCGTGAAGTTGACCGCAGGGACAAGCGCTGCACGAATCTTCATGGGAGCGTAACCTTGCGCATGCTGGCAAGCATGACCGACCTCGTGGCATGCAGTGGCCACAGCGGTGATGGAAGAGCCGTTAAAGGACTCGGGGCCAAGCTTGATGCACATGTCGACGGGATTGAAATGGTCCTCGCCCTCGGCACCCGGAAGTACGCGAACGTCCTTGACGCCGTAGTAGTAAAGCATGCCCGTGGCAACCTGATAGCCGGTGAGCTTGGTGGTGCTGGGAACGCGCTCGAACTTCTTCAGCTGATGGTTAACCCACCAAGAGGCACCAGCACCGATGACCATGGTGAAGATGATTAACATCAAATACGAATAGGACATGTTTCCTCCTTGAAGGGGGTTGTTCTTTTTTAGAACTATACGGGCAAAAGCTTGAAGAAAGCTATAAGAGCTTAGTCGTTTCGAACAATCTTCAAACTACCGCCATCAAGTCCCAACAAATATTTTCCCTCCATTAAGGCAACCAGCTCGTCGCCAACAACCTTTTTGCGCCACCCTTTAAGAAGCGTGCAGTCCTTGCGCTGTCCGCGAGCAAGCTTCACCAACTCCGTGTGCGGTGCAAGCGTCTGAACGGCGATGTGATTTTCCTTGGCACGCAAATGAACGATGGCCGTCATCAGATCGACCACGACATCAACATTGGCCTCGTTCCTGTTGCGATTGCCGAAGCTCGGCAAATCCTCCTCGGGGCACCCCAGGCCACGTTTGATAGCAGCGACCACCTTGCGCGCGTCGTCGTTGCGCAGGGAATCCCTCAGACCGCGAACCATGTAGAGCTCGTCGATTGAGCGCGCCTCCCTACGGCAAGCCTCCACGATCTGCTCGTCGGAGCAGATCCACTTGCGAGGGATGTCACGCTTCATCGCGCGCTCCTCGCGCCAAGCAGCGAACTCGCGTGCGGCCGCCATCTGACGCGGGGAAAGCTGATTCACGCGACGAAGCTTGCGAAAGCGCTCGCGCGGATCGATCTCGTACTTTGCGGGATCGGTGATCTCGGAGAAGGCGGCGTCAAGCCAGTTAAGACGATTTTCCTTCTTCAGATCCGCTGTCATCTTGCGCCAAATCTTGGGAAGATAACGTACGTCGTCGGCTGCATACTCCACCTGGGAGGGACGAAGGGGCCTGCGCGACCAATCCGTGAACGAATCCTTCTTCTGAAGCGTAACGCTGCAATACGAGCTGACGAGGGAAGCATACGAAGCCTGCTGAAACTTGCCCTGGATGGACGCTGCCACCTGAGTGTCGAAAACGGGGCTGGGAACGATCCCTAAATCATGATGCAGGATTTCCATATCCTGGGAGCACGCATGGAAGATTTTCACGATATCGGGGTTGACCAAGGGCTCGACCAAAACTTTCAGATTCTTGATCGGGAAAGGATCGATGATCGCGATCTCCCCTTCAATGGCAATCTGAAGCAGGCACAAACGCGCGAAATAGGTTTTCTCGCGCAGGAACTCGGTGTCTATCGCCATATAGGAGCTTGATTGGCAGCGCTTTGCAAAAGCCGCAAGCTCGTCATCGGTGTCGATAAGCAAGAGGACTCCTTATCGCCCGCATGCCAAGGCGCACCCCGAAAAGCAGCCAAGAACCGAAGCCTTACAAGAAGTGCTTGGCAAGAGGAACGAAGCGAGAATCTTGCGGCAAAAGCACATCGCCACCAGGCAATGCGCAGCGCCGAAATCAAGGGCGCAAGCCGAATGCTCGGGAGTTCACCTTGCCAAGCACTTTCGTAGGCCGATTCGTCATGCAGCTTGCGTGTGCTTTGCCAAAATATGCGATACGGGCATCGTTTTGGGGTTACTATGTGCGCCAATATTAACACTAGAAAGGCATGCATCGTGAATGTACTCGTGATTCGCAACGTAGCCTCCGGCCTGGGCGATGATTCAATCTTCGACTTCATACGCAAGTACTCCATCGCCGGAGACTCCGTCACCATTCGCTCACTTGATGCAACGGTGAATCTTTCGGAACTCTTGGAGGATGCGAACCGCTTCGATTTCGTCGTTGCCTGCGGCGGCGACGGCACGGTGACCTCGGTTGCCTATGAGCTGCGCTACACCGGCATTCCCATCCTGCCTTTCCCGGCGGGTACTGCCAATCTGCTTTGCATGAACCTCTTCGCCCCTAACGAACCCCATGCCCTGGTAAACCTGGTTGACAACGCCCGAACCCTTGACTTCGACCTGGGCGAGATCAAAAGCGAAACAGGAACCTACGGCTTCGGCATCATGGCTGGATGCGGCTACGACCAACTTATCATGAGCGAGGCACAGCCCAACAAGCAGCTTCTTGGCGCGGCGGCCTATTTCCAGGCTGCCTTCACCAACCCAATGCCTCTGCACGCCAACTTCAAGCTTGACATCGATGGTTCGGTAACGGAAACCGACGGCATCGGAGTCGTGTTCACCAATTTCGACAAAATCCAGTTCGACCTCACCGTATCGGAGAACAATTCCCCTCTTGATGGCGAGCTAGACATCGTTGTGCTAAAAGCCGGAAGCGCCATCGAACTTTTGCCCACGATGGTCGCAAAGGCAATTGACAGAACCGGGAATCTTGCGCGCACCATCGGCGGGCTCGAGGTATATCGCGGGCGTAACATCAAGATCGAAGCGCGCCCGCGCATGCTCATGGAATACGATGGCGAACCAACGGAGGTTCCCACGCCCCTCGAAGTCAGGTGCCTGCCGGGAGCATGCCGCCTGCTTGTCACTCAAGAAGCCTACGATCACTTCATCAACAAAGAAGAGGAACTTAAGCGCCGCCGCAGCTAAGGCTTGGAATCCGACACTCGTGCAGTCATAAATCAAGCAAGCCCGCCCGTGCTTCGCCAAACGCACAGGCGGGCTTGTTTACTTAAGACGCCCAAAGCTTTCGCCACTTCTCTAGCCCAGGCAGCAAAAAGCTATTGCTACTTCTTAGCGATCGGCGCTACGCGCTCGGTACTCTGAGGAAGATTTTCCTCGGCCTCCTGAACGATCGCCTGCTCAATAACCATGTTCTGCTCGGCAACCCATTTTGCATGATTGGATTTATAGCGCATTTGCAAAAGAGTAAGCATCACCGAGAACACCATCGCAAAGTAGACCATCGCTTTCTCGAGCGAGATCCCCAGACCCTCGATCTCGATACCGGTATGCAGGCCTAAGCCATCGAGTACCAAAAGCACGCCGATGGCAACGATGAAGCTTAAGGCAAGGATGGTCATCTCGATATGCGTGTTGATGAAATCGGCGATGACATCGATGAAAACCATCATCAGCAAGATGGCCAACATGACAGCCAGAATCATGATAAGCAGCTGGTCGGCAAGACCAACTGCTGTAATAACCGAGTCGATGGAGAAAACGATATCCATGACCATGATGGTCGCAACCGCACCCACGAGCCCGATGCTCTTACGAGGCTTGCCATCATCTTGATCGGCCTTTTCCTCTTCAAGCGCCAAAAGGGACTTGAGTTCGGTTGCGCCTTTATAAATTAGGTACAAACCGCCCAAGAACAGCACCAAATCGCGCAAGCTGGGCTCCCAGCCGATAACGGGGACCCGAAACAGCGGATACGTCATGCTCACCAGGAACGAGGCAAAGCACAAAAACAAGGCACGAGAAACAAAGGCGCCCGCTAAACCGAGCTTACGTCCCAGCGTCTGCAAGTTAGCAGGAAGGCGATCGGTCGTCATGATGATGAAGACGATGTTGTCCACACCGAGCACGATTTCTAAGAAAAGAAGGGTTACCAGGCTTATCCAAGCTTCAGGCGTCGCAAAAAACGAAAGATCCACGGCTCTCCTCCATTCGGCAAAAAAAAGAGCAGGAAGGATCCTGCTCGAAAAATCAATGGAGCGGATGACGGGGTTCGAACCCGCGACCCCAACCTTGGCAAGGTTGTGCTCTACCAGCTGAGCCACATCCGCGTGCAAGCAGATATTATACGTGACTGCCACAACTTGGCAAGCCCTAAATTGAAGAGCAAGCAGACAAGTCCATCAGCGGCGTATAAGAAAAAAGCAGAGCCGAAGCTCTGCTTGAAATTCTATGGAGGCGACGCCCGGATTCGAACCGGGGGTAAAGGCTTTGCAGGCCTCTGCCTTACCACTTGGCCACGTCGCCATGGAGCGGATGACGGGGTTCGAACCCGCGACCCCAACCTTGGCAAGGTTGTGCT
>CAVAUO010000105.1:0-5927 GCA_963591685.1 Escherichia coli | reverse complement strand
GTTATCGGCGGCGGCAACGTTGCCATGGACTGCTGTCGTACCTCGGTTCGCCTGGGCGCCTCCGAAGTCACCTGCGTGTACCGTCGCCGCATCGAGGACATGACGGCGCTTTACTCCGAGATCGAGTCGGCCATGCAGGAAGGTGTCGAGATGATGACGCTTGCCGCCCCCGAGCGCATCGAGGTCGACGAGAACGGCCACTGCACAGCTCTTATCGCTCAGCCCCAGTACATCAGCGCAGTCAAGCGCGGACGCCCTGCGCCGGCCAAGGCCGACAAGCCCGAGGTGCGTATCGAGGCCGACATCGTTCTTATCGCGGTCGGCCAGGACATCATGTCAACCCATTACGGCATGCCTGTTTCCTCCCGTAAGCCCTACAAAGCCGACGAGTTCCTTAAGGCCGAGGGCTTTGAGAACGTCTTCGTCGGTGGCGACTGCCAGACCGGCCCCGCCACCGTCATCAAGGCTATCGGCGCCGGCAAGGTTGCGGCACGCAACATCGACGAGTTCCTGGGCTATCACCACAAGCTCGATTGCGGCGTAAGTGCCCCCGCGCCTCGCGCCAACGATCGTCAGGCTTACGGCCGTGTCAACATCGCCGAGCGCCCCGCCCGTGAGCGCAAACGCGATTTCGAGGGCGTTGAAATCGAGATGAGTCTTGAAGAGGCAATGCAGGAATCCAGGCGCTGCTTGCGTTGCGATCACTACGGTTGCGGCGTTCTGCAGGATGGCAGGCATCAGTATGTCTAATCTTTCATTTTGCACACTTTCCATCGACGGCAAGGAAGTCAAAGCCCCGGAGAGCATGACCATCTTGTCTGCCGCCCGCATGGCCGGCGTGAAGATTCCCACGCTGTGCTATCTGGCCGGTATTAACGAGATTGGCAGCTGCCGCATCTGCGTGGTCGAGGTTGAAGGGCGCGCCGAGTTGCTTGCCGCCTGCAACACCCCAGTCGAGGATGGCATGGTCATCAGCACCGATTCCAAGCGCGTCATCGAGTCGCGTCGCACGGCGCTGTCGCTCATTCTCACCGAACACAACCTGGACAGCACTCACTACTGCTTCAGCTGCAAAAAGAACGGTGCCTGTGAGTTGCAGGCCCTTTGCCGCGAGTACGACGTCACCGAATCCTTCGGTGGGGTCAAGCAGGATTTGCAGCCGGTGCTCGACGGTAATCCTTTCATTTCTTACGACCCCAACCTGTGCATCCATTGCCAGCGCTGCGTTGCCGTTTGCAATAACTGCGCCGGCAACCATACGCTCGTTGCGGGCAAGAAGGGCACGCGCACTTCGATTGAGGCTCCTTTCGGCGATGATTGGAAGGCGACCTCCTGCGAGTCGTGCGGCAACTGCACCCAGGCCTGTCCAACGGGCGCGCTGACGGAAAAGCGCCGTAAGGAATATCGCGAGTGGGAAGTCGAGAAGGTGCTTACCACCTGCCCGCACTGCGCAACCGGTTGCCAGTACTATCTGGTGGTTAAGGACAACAAGATCGTCGACGTCGAGGCGGCCGATGGCCCCTCGAATCGCGGCCTTCTGTGCGTTAAGGGTCGCAGCGCCAGCTTCGACTTCGTCCATTCGCCTCGTCGTCTTACCTCGCCTTTGATCCGTAACAAGGAAACCGGCGAGTTCGAGAAGGCCACCTGGGACGAAGCTCTTGACCTCGTTGCCAAGAAGATGGGCGCCTTGCGCGATGAGTTCGGCGGTCAATCCTTGGCTGCCTTCGCCTGTGCCCGCTCCGCCAACGAGGACATCTACATGCTCCAGAAGATGGCGCGCACGGCCTTCAAGACCAACAACGTCGACAATTGCGCCCGTGTGTGCCATGGTCCCTCGGTTGCCGGCTTGGCCCGTACGCTCGGTTCCGGCGCGATGACCAACCCTATCGTCGATATCGCCGAAAACGCTAAGGTCATCATGCTTGTTGGCTCCAACCCTGAAGAAGCTCACCCGGTATTCGGCATGCATATCCGCAAGGCCGTTGAGCGCGGTACCAAGCTCATCGTGGTCGACCCGCGCGATATCGGGCTGTCCAAGATGGCCGACATCCACATCAAGCTCACCCCGGGCACCAACGTCGCCTTCTCCAATGGCATTGCCAGCGTTCTTATCAATGAGGGCCTTATCGATTGGGATTTCATCAACTCGCGAACCGAGGTTGACGTTTACCGCGAGTATGCCGACATGGTTTCCAGCTACACGCCTGAGCGCGTGGCGGAGATTTGCGGCATTTCCGCTGCCGACCTGGTGGCCGCAGCGCGTCTGTGCGCATCCGTCGATGCGGCGGCGATCGTCTACTGCCTGGGTGTTACCGAGCATTCCGGTGGCACCGAGGGCGTGATGTCGCTTTCCAACCTTGCTATGCTTACCGGCAACTTCGGCAAGCCGGGCTGCGGCGTCAACCCTGTTCGCGGTCAGAACAACGTTCAGGGCGCGTGCGACATGGGCGCAACCCCCGCCGAGTTCCCCGGCTACCAGAAGCTCGCCAACGAAGAGGTTATGGCGCGCTACGAGAAGCATTGGGGAGTCGAGATTCCCAAGTGGGAGGGCACCTACGCCACCGAGTGTTTCCCCAAGATGATCTCGGGCGAGATCAAGGGCCTGTTCATCTTTGGCGAGGATCCGGTGCGCACCGACCCCAACACCAACCACGTCATCAAAGCCTTGGAGTCGCTTGACTTCCTGGTGGTTGACGAGCTCTTCTTAACCGAGACGGCTAAGTACGCGGATGTCATTTTGCCGGGCCGCAGCTATGCCGAGAAGGAGGGCACCTTCTCAAACACCGAGCGTCGCGTTCAGCGCATCCGCACGGCGGTCACCATTCCCGGCCAGACCCGTCTCGATACCGATATCTTCATCGACTTGATGAATCGTATGGGCTACCCGCAGCCGCAGCTTACCAGCGTGCAGATTATGGACGAAATTGCGGAGCTCACCCCGAGCTTCCACGGCATCAGCCATGAACGCCTGGACAGTTCCGAGGTCGGTGGGCGTGGCCTCTGCTGGCCTTGCTTGGACAAGGACCATCCCGGTACGCCCATCATGCACGTGGGCAAGTTCAGCCGCGGATTGGGAACCTATTCGGTTGCCGAGTACATCCCCTCAACCGAGCTGCCCGATGAGGAGTATCCGCTCATTCTCACTACTGGTCGCATCTTGTACCACTACAATGCTTCCGCCATGACCGATAAGACCGAAGGCATCAACCAGATTGCCGGAAAGTCCTTTATCGAGGTCAATTCCAAGGATGCCGAGAGGCTCCATATCATCGACGGCGGTCGCGTGAAGGTGAGTAGCCGCAGAAGCGCCATCCTTACCTGGGCTCGCGTGAGCGGCAAAACCAATCCTGGTCAAACCTGGATGCCTTTCCATTTCCAGGACGGCAACGCCAACTGGCTGACCAAGGACGCGCTTGATCGCATTTGCCGTACTCCCGAGTACAAGGTCTGCGCCGTTGCCCTTGAGGCGGTTCCCGATGATTACGTTCTTTCCGACGAGGAGAAGCACCCCGTTCACGGGCACTCCGAGTAAGCGCTTCGGCCAGTTTTTACGAAGCGCCCCCTGACGCTCGTTTGAATTGCGAGCTTTCACGAACTTCTAGAGCGCGCCAACATAGGCTCTTAAGCCGGGTTCAAGGTGAAATGCGCCTTGAACCCGGCTTCGTTTTGAATCGGGTGCTGCGGTTGCGGGGCCTTCGGGGAATTTTTACCTAAGCGTCATGCAATACGGGGCAAAGGTTCGCTACCCTAGGGCTAATACCTAATGCCTTCGGCTACGTGTCGGGTCGCTGCGCGAGCTAGCGCACGATGAGGCTGCGCATAGGGTCGACTGCCATACGTCGTGCGGTCTTGCCATGCGGAGCCTGTGCGTCGGCCTTTTCGCTCGAGGGTACTTTGCATGTCTACAACTTATATAAGGAGACTCTTTTGGCTAAGGTCAACGAAAACTACCAACTGCTTCCCGGAAGCTACCTGTTCTCCGAGATTGCCCGTCGAACGGCGGCCTACTCCGAGGCTCATCCCGAGGCCGACCTGATCAAGATGGGCATCGGCGACGTCACCCGTCCTCTGGCTCCCGCCGTCATCGAGGCCATGCACGGCGCGGTCGACGATCTTGCTCATGCGGAGAGCTTCTACGGCTACGGTCCCGAGCAGGGCTACGACTTCCTGCGTGATGCGATCCAGAAGGCCGACTTCGCGGCTCGCGGGGTCGACATTTCCGCCGACGAGATCTTCGTTTCCGATGGCGCCAAGTCCGACTGCGGCAACATCGGCGACATCCTTTCCATCGACAACAAGATTGCCGTGTGCGACCCGGTGTATCCCGTTTACGTGGACACCAACGCCATGGCTGGCCGTGCGGGTACCTACGACGAGGAAGCTCAAGGCTGGACCAACATTTATTACATGCCCACCACGGCCGAAAACGGCTTTTCGCCCGAGCTGCCCAAAGTGAAGGTCGACGTTATCTACTTGTGCAGCCCCAACAACCCCACGGGCACCGTACTTAACGCCGAGCAGCTTAAGGCTTGGGTCGATTACGCCAACGAGAACGGCTCGATCATCATGTTCGACGCCGCTTACGAGCGCTTCATCACCGAGCCGGGCGTGCCTCATTCCATCTTCGAGGTGGAGGGCGCCAAGACTTGCGCCATCGAGTTCCGTTCCTTCTCCAAGACGGCCGGCTTCACGGGTGCACGCTGCGGTTACACTGTCGTTCCCAAGGATCTTGTCCGCGACGGTCAGAGCCTGAACGCTATGTGGAATCGCCGTCAGACCACCAAGTTCAACGGTGCCTCTTACGTTATCCAGCGCGGTGCAGCTGCGGTTTACACCGAGGAAGGCGCCGCTCAGATCGAGGCAACCCTTGATTACTATCGCAACAACGCCAAAGTGATCAAAGAGGGCCTGGAATCTGCAGGCTTCACCGTGTTCGGCGCGGTCAACAGCCCCTACATTTGGTGCCAGACCCCTGAGGGCATGGGCTCCTGGGAGTTCTTCGACAAGCTGCTGACCGAGGCCAACATCATCACCACTCCCGGTGCCGGCTTCGGTCCTTCGGGCGAGGGTTACATCCGTCTTACCGCATTCGGCGATGCCGATCGCACGGTCGAGGCCATGGAGCGCATCAAGAAGCTCATGGCTTAAAGCCTATAGCGCGGATTGCTCTGCGCGGCGTTGCTCGAGCGGGCTCGGCAAAGCTATGGGGCTTTAGCCTACGAATACCGAAAGAGGCATAGGTGGCAGCTTGGAAGCATTTTGCCACCTATGCCTTTGTTTGTTGATGGGCTTGTTAGGGTTAAGGGCGTAAACTTTTGCCCTGGTAGGCAACCTTATTGGTGCGCCAAGGTGGGAAGCAAAAACGAAAGGAAAGCTATGGAGGCGAAGCGCGAATGGGTTCTCGTTTTCGATTCGACGCATGCAGCTATGGCTGCTCAGAACATTCTGGCTTCCCTTGACCCTTTCGTTATCCCGACGCCTCGCGCGATCACCGCGAGTTGCGGCATTTCCTTGCGCATGGACGAGGCACGAGCGATCAAGGCTAAAAAGCTTGTTTTCGAGCATCCGGATATATGCGAGCTTTCCGAATGGTACGCCAAAGTGGATACCGGCTGGCTCCCTGCCACTCCCGGTGAGCTTGAAGAGGACGATATTCTTCGTGGGGCGGGCGAGCATCTATCCGCCTCGTCGTTTTCGAGCTCGGCTGCTAAGGGCGCGCCCCTTCGTTTGGAAGGCGATGAGAATCCGGCTGATCCTATTACCACGGTGCAAGTTCGCACGGTTTCCTCCGACGGGACGAGCGAGCTTGTACCCATGACGGTGCAGGCTGAGCATTCCCTTGACGTTTACGTGAACGAAGAGCTCACCATGCGTGTGGTTTGCACGCCGACGCATTTGTTCGACCTGATAATCGGCAGGCTGTGCAC
>CAVAUO010000104.1:0-5960 GCA_963591685.1 Escherichia coli | reverse complement strand
CTCGGACGCTGCCCGACCCCCAAGGGCACCGTCGGCCAAACCAGCCCGGTCACAACTCCCGCGTCCGCACGCCGCTGGGGCGCCGTACCTGCACTATCAGCTAGCTTTTTTGGGGTATATTGCACATAAGAAAACACCAAGGAGGCTAAATGGCTGACTTCATCCTAAGCTGCTGCTCGACCGCCGATCTAACAGCCGAGCAGCTCGACGCCCGCGACATCAAGGTGATGCCGTTCCACTTCACCCTGGGCGACACGCAATACTTAGACGACCTGGGCAAGACCATCGGTTACGAGGAGTTTTACTCCCGCATGGCACAGGGCGAGATGACGATGACCTCGCAGCCCAACGCCGAAGAGTACATTGAGCACGCGGAACCCTATCTCAAGGCGGGCAAAGATATCCTGCACCTGACGCTTTCGTCGGGCATTTCCGGCGCACTTAACTCCGCGACCATCGCCGCTGGACGCCTGCGCGAGATGTACCCGGAGCGCAAGATCATCGTGGTCGATTCCCTGTCTGCAAGCTCGGGCTACGGCCTTTTGATGGATAAGCTTGCCGACCTGCGCGACGAGGGCATGGGCATCGACGAGCTCGCAGCCTGGGCCGAAGAGAACAGACTACGCGTCAACCACTGGTTCTTCAGCACCGACCTTACCTATTTCGTACGCGGCGGGCGCGTGTCCCCGGTATCCGGCTTCGTCGGCAACGCGCTGCGCATCTGCCCGCTGCTCAACGTCGATTATGAGGGCAAGCTCATCCCCCGCGAGAAAATCCGCTCCAAGAAGAAGACGATGAAGCGTACCGTCGAGGTAATGCTCGAGCGCGCGGACGGGGGCGCCGCCTACGATGGCAAGGTCTTCATCGCAAACGCCGCCTGCGCTGAAGACGCCGAGCAGCTAGCGCAGCTTATCACCGAGGCGATGCCCAACACCTCGGGCAAGATAACCATCAACAGCATCGGCACCACCATCGGTTCGCACACGGGCCCCGGCACCGTTGCCCTGTTCTTCTGGGGCAAGAAGCGCGAGGACTAAGCGCAGGAAACGGCAACAGCGGCAACGCCGAACAGCTCGGCCGGCATGCTCAGCATCCCGGCCGTACACTTGACGACATGCCGCAAGAAGCTGAAACGCCGACGTGGAAATGCCTCCCCTTCCTGAAATGGAAAAGGAGGCATTTCGCATATTTGCTCGGTTTTAGCGTTTGAGCTAGGGGGGGTACGCCGGCTGGACGCAGTGAATCCGTCGGCGCTCTGGTCTACGGCTTATCCGCCATCGTCTTACGCTGCGACCAAGACCTCCAACAGCACCTTGCAGCTTCAATTGCCAGCACCTCGAGGCCGCAACTCATCCGCCGACGCATCGCGGCTGCGATCGCGGCCGCAAACCCGCCGCAGGCAAAGCCAAGCTGTAAGGCGCCTGCCAGCCTATTTCATAGGAACGATGACGGTGGGAATGAGCAGGTTGTTCAAAACGCTGTAGGTGGTCGATCCAAACATCGCGCGGCCGAGGGCACCATAGGAGTGCGTGCCCAGGACAAGCATGTTGTTGTGGCGCGTCGCACCCAGGATGGCGCGCGCAGTGGAAGAGCTTTCCTCGCACACGCCCTTGACCTCGAGACCAGGGTTTTCAGCCTTGATGTCGGCAACCAGCCTGTCGAGCGTGTTCTGGAACTGCTCGCCCACAGGAGCAATGCCGCCGCCCATGATTTCGGCCGGACGCTGCAGGAAGGCGGGCAGACCCCAGCCGGAAACGAGCTTCAGGCGCTGCTTGGTGGCAAGAGCACGCTGAATGCCGTACTGAATAGCCTGGGTGGCCGATTTGTCGGGGCCGATGCCCACGGCAATGCCCTCGCCGGCGTTCTCGGGACGCCAGTCGCTCGGGATGACCGCAGTTGGGACGCTCGCCATAACCGAGACTTTCAAGCCCGTTGCGTTGCCGAAGGCACGCCCGCCGGCAAAACCATGGTGCGAACCCACGACGATAATGTCATGATCGATCGACTCGTCGACCAGACACTCTACAACGGAACCGATGACGATCTTGGTGTTCACGCACACGTCCGGGTACTTGGTTTTGATGTATTCGACCACATCATCAAGCGATTCCTGCGCAGCACGGCTGAAGGTTTCGGAGTCGAAGCCCAAGCCTGCGGCGGTAACGGGGTCGACCACGCTGAAGAGCGAGACGACGCCTCCGGTTAAATTAGCCTGATAGGCCGACCAATGAGCAGCGCGCTTGCCCTGAACGCTGCCATCGATGCCAACAAGATAACGAGTCATAAGACCGTAATCCTTTCTTTAAAGGGAAGGTGAGCAACATGCGCCGCCCTTGGTTCGCTGCAAAACGCGACGGCGGGCGCTATCAGTGGAAGACGGGGATCATGAGCCACAACGCGAAGAGAACGATCGCGACGCAAGCGCTGAAGCACAGAACCGAGACGATCCGATAACCCAGGTGAGCGTTACCGGCGCTGTCAAGGGTGCCGGCAGCCCACAGGCGCAAACCCGAAGCGTAGAGCACACCGATCGCCCCGGCCACGCCAACGGCAACAGCCAACACAACGACGAAGTTCATTAAGACATCCATGTTTTCTCCTTTTAGGCTGCTTGGCCAACGGCGGCGTTGGTCTGGGTTGCGATGGGATTGAGCCTAACGTCCTTGCTGTCGTTGACGTTAGTGGCGGTGACGGGATTTCTGCGGGACAGACGGAAGATAACCAGCGCCAGAAGCAGGAAGGCGATGAACAGGCCGATGGTTCCGTACATGCCAAACTTGGTGATGGCGCAGGCGATAGCGCCGATCACACCGGCACAGGGGAAGGTGATAAGCCAGGTCACGAGCATGCGGGCGGCAGTAGCCCAGGAAACCTCGTTACCCTTTTTGCCCAAGCCGGAACCGATGATGGAGCCAGAGCACACCTGAGTGGTGGAAAGCGCAAAGCCCAAGTGAGACGAAACCAGGATGGTGGTGGCGGAAGCTGCCTCGGCGGCGAAGCCCTGCGGGGTGGTGATCTCGGTCAGACCCTTGCCCAAGGTGCGGATGACGCGCCAGCCGCCCATGTAGGTGCCAAGAGCGATTGCCAGGCCGCATACCGCAACGACCCAAAGCTGGGGGCCGGTGCCGGAGGTCTGAAGGCCGGTGGAGATCAGGGTAAGAGTGATGATGCCCATGGTCTTCTGCGCGTCGTTAGTGCCGTGCGAAAGGGCAACCAGGCAGGCGGTGATGGTCTGGCCATGGCGGAAGCCATCGATCATCTGCTTCTCGTTCATCTTGCGAACGATGAAGAATATCAGCTTGCACGCCACGAAGGCCGCCAGGCCGGCGACGACGGGCGAAACCAGTGCGGGGATCAAAATCTTGGAGACGACCACGCCGAAATTCACGCCCTCAACGCCCGCGCCGATGATGACGGCGCCAACCAGGCCACCGAACAAAGCGTGAGAAGAAGAAGAAGGCAGGCCGACCAACCAGGTGATCAAATTCCACAGGATGGCGCCTATCAGGCCCGCCAAGATGAACTCCGCGCCGATCGACACGGCTTCCTCGTTAATCAAACCGCCCGAAATCGTCTTTGCGACCTCGGTAGAGAGAAATGCACCCACGAGGTTAAGGGTGCCTGCGGCGATGACCGCGGTCTTGGGCTTGAGTGCGCCCGTTGCGATGGAGGTAGCCATGGCATTTGCGGTGTCATGGAATCCATTCGTGAAGTCAAACGTCAGAGCAACGACGATAACGAGCCCGACGATGACCAAAGTGGCAATGTCCATTTTCGTTCCTTTTTCTTCGATAACAACTCGACCCACTTTAGAAACGAGAGGTCAGAGCTTTTCGAGACCAATGAAAAGGAACTGCAAACTTGCCTCAGACTTTGCAAAGTCTTCTTTACAAAACAAAAGTCGCGTCTGCTATAAGCGCCGAGCCTGGACGATGACTTACCAAAATAATGGTTTTATCTGCGCAATGATTCTTAAGCGCCAATAAAATCGCAGCTTCGGTTTGACTATCCAAGTTGCCGCTTGGTTCGTCTAAAAGCATGATGGGGGCATCGTACAAAAGGGTTCGCGCAAGACCTAAGCGCTGGCGCTCCCCACTGGAAAACCCAATTTGAGCACAATTAGCATCGAGCCCATCAGGCAAAGCTTGGACTATTTCAAGAGCGCTTGCCTTTTTAAGAGCCGCATAGATTTCTTCGTCAGTTGCTGCCGGATTTCCAAGCGCGATATTGTTGCGAAGACTCGTATTGAATAGATAGGTATCCTGATCCATGTACGAAAGCGCCTGACGAAGATAGGCAAAAGGGATCTCTCGGATATCTTTACCAAGGATCTTAATTCGACCAAGCGAAGGATCCCAAAAACGCTCGATAAGCTTGAGAAGCGTTGATTTACCAGCGCCGCTTGTTCCGGCAACGCGAACAATAACCCCAGCTCCAAGTGCCATATCCACTTGATTTAAAACCCGTTTTTTACCATAGGAAAAACCAAGGTCTTCAAGCTCAAGCAAGTAATCATCCGCTGACAGCGCCGCTACCTGCGATTTTATCCGCTGAGCCACTTCAATAGACTCGAAATTAGCATGGGGGTCCTCTTCTGCGCAGTTTGACAAGGAATCGCACACAGAATCGATTGCCTCAATCCTGGCATTAGGAGTCTCCTCAACAACAGGCCGTTCGTCCATTACGCCCAAAATCTCTTTTGCGCAAGCCATGGAGCGCCTAAGCGAACTACCCAGCGAAGCCACTTCCTCGATATTTGTGAGCGCAGCATAGAAAACGAAGAAAACAAGCAGACCCAGATAAAGCACAAAGCCCGCAAGGGTTGTTCCGACAGCGCTCGAATTGCCCACCGCTCCCCCAGCAGAAGCAAACGAGACTAAAGCGCCTGAGCCTACAGCGCACACCAAAAGGGTCATTGCGCCGCAGAAAGCGAGCGAGACCGCAGCAGGAAGCACCGCCCGAAAAGAGCGAGCATAAGTCTGACCGGCAGAACTTCCCATATCAAGGTGATTGGCGATTTCGTTTGCATATTCATCCGCACGCTCAAAAGCCAACAGGTCGGCAAAGCCTTTCACGCTATCGTCGATAAATTCAGCAAGAATCCCCTGACGTAGGCGAGATTTACGAGCCTTTGCACCTTCGCTGCGCGACACCAACAAGGGAACAAGGAATAGCTCAACCAGGTAAGCTGCAGCCGCAAGCACAAAGAACAACGCAAGGGTTGGCGCGCTTACGGGCTCCAAAGATGCAGATGAATTACAGCTAGCAAGCAGCACAGCAAGCGAAAGCAAAGCAAACAGCGCAGTAATGAAGCTGGAAATTACTGGAGCAAGCGCCTTTGAGTAAAAACCCTCCAGCTCTTCAACGTCCGAAGTTAGGCATGACACCAAATTGCTTGCATCCTTTTCCGCAAAACGAGCGGGGGCCAATTTCCGAAGATGCGCAAATAGCCGAATCCTAATTTGAGCTAGGGTTTTAAAGGTCTGGTCATGAGTAAGCAAACGCTCTTTGTAATGAATGAAACCACGCAAAACAGCGCACGCAAAGCACAACAGCAGGGCCACAGGCAACGAAATAGGGGCTTGCATGGTTTCGGCGGAGACATTTGCCAAAAGACCGCCCATAAAGTCGGATGGTCCCGATAAAAGCGCGGCTAAAACGCCAAAGGCAGCAAAAACAACCACGCCCATCGAGCATAGCTTTCCAAGCACCCCAAAGAATATTGCAGCCAAAAGGCCCTTATGGCATCCGTAGGTCAAAGCAAACAAGCCTCGCACGCAGGCAAAAGTGCCGCGCTTAAAGTTCGTGCCCGCCGCTTGGTTCGCACCTACCGCTTCACCCGCATCTACCGCCCCATTCGCATCCGCCGCTTTATCCGGGCCCACCACTTCTTTGGCAAAACTTTCCTTAACGGAGCGTTGGGCAGACCCCTCATAACCCGAAGCACCTTCACCCAAATC
>CAVAUO010000103.1:0-6042 GCA_963591685.1 Escherichia coli | reverse complement strand
GCTTCCTGCAGGCGTCGAGGGTTTCGATCCCGCATGCTGGCTATCCGCTAAGGAAGCGGGGTGCTCGTTCTCGTGCTCGCAGTTAGGGGATGGGTTGGCACCAGCCTACGTTTTGCGCTAAAGGAGCAGCGACTTCAGACCGATGAGGATCAGCACAATGCCGCCCACGATGGTGGCCTTGTTGCCGAGCTTGCCCCCGAAGCTGCGTCCCAGGCGCAATGCAACGAGGATGCACAGGAAGGTGGTGATGCCGATGATGCCTGCTGCGCTGAAAGGTTCGACGGAAAGGGCGGCGAAGCTGAAACCGACGCCGAGCGCATCGATGCTCGTGGCTATCGCTTGGAAGGTGAGCGTGCCTAAGGTAAGGTCTTTGTCGTCGCTTTCCTCTTCCTGCTCGTGGAAGGCATCCCAAATCATTTTGCCGCCGATGTAGCCCAAGATGACGAAGGTGATGATGCCCGCGTACTGGCTGATGAAATCGGCAACCAGGCTGCCGGCAAAGTAGCCGATCAAGGGCATTCCGAACTGGAAGACGCCGAAGAACAGGGGCATGAGCAGGGCGTGACGCGTGCTTATGCCGCGGTGAGCGAACATGTTGGAGATGGTGACGGCGAAAGCGTCCATCGAAAGTGCAACACCCAGTATGATTATTTCAAGTAGTGACACGGTTCCTCCCTCTTCATCAAGCGATAAGTCTATCGCAGCTTGCCTACTTGGGCGCTGCGTTTGGGCGAGTGGGTTCTGTGGTTTTGGGTAATCGAAAATGCTACGCGTTCATGCTTGCGTCGCCGAGAGCCTTACGTATGATGGACAAGTTAGTATTTGTGTCCAGTTATCCGTGCGGCACGGAGTTCGCACGGCCGGCTTCTTGGAGCTGTGCGCTGGCGCATTAAGCTTCGCTGCTGCGAAGATGAAAGGACCGTCATGACCGCCGCTGCTGTCAATCCTTCCACCAACCGTTCCCGTTCCCGCTCCGTGGCCTACGTTGCCCTGTCCGTCGTCTTGATGGCGGTTGGCGCTTGGGTCACCGTTCCCTTCGGTCCCGTGCCCTTCACCCTGCAGACCTTCGCCGTCATGTTCGCTCTCTTCGCGCTGGCACCCAGCGAAGCTCTGGCCGCAATCGCCTGCTACCTGGTGCTTGGCGCGGTTGGCCTGCCTGTTTTCGCTGGCTTCAAGGGCGGCATCGCCTCTCTGCTCGGCCCCACGGGCGGCTTCATCGTCGGCTTCCTGGTTGCCGCTGCCATCGCCTTGGGCGTTGCCCACCTTCTTCGCAAGCTTCCTTTCTTCAGCGCAACCGAGACCAAGAGCTTCTTGGGCGCTAAGATCTCTGCGGGCGATCTGGCTCGCAATATCTTGATGGGCATTGTCTTCCTTGCTGTTCTTTACGTGTTCGGCTGGGCATGGCTGTCCATTTCCGCGGGCATGAGCATCGAGGCTGCTTTCGTTGCCGCTGTCGCTCCTTTCGTGCCCATCGACGCCTGCAAGATGGTTCTGGCTGTTTTGGTCGCTCAGGCCGTCCGTGTTGCAATCCGTTAGCGAAACGTCTAGTGCGCTCAAGCGATGTGGTAGCATCCAACACGTTGCTTAATTAACGCAGGGGAGCAAAGGGGCACTACCGTGCTGCTTACTATCGATATTGGAAATACCCAAACGGTTGTTGGCGTATACGCGCAGGGTGCGTTGCTGCATATGTGGCGTCTTGCCACTAACACCGACTACACCTCCGACGAGCTTAGGATCAAGTTGCATGCCTTGCTCGGCGCCGAGGACATCAATCGCAGCGAGGTGACGGGCGCCATCGTCGCTTCCGTCGTCCCGCCTTTGACCCACAACTGGGAAAAGGTCATTCAGCGCTCCTTCGGTGTCGAGGCCATCATTGTCTCGGTGGACAATTGCCGCCATCTTCTGGGCATTCAGGATGGCGAGTTCGCTGAACTTGGTGCCGACCGTGTGGCCGATGCCGTTGCCGCCAAGGCCAAGTTCGAGTGCCCGGTTATCGTTGTCGACTTCGGTACGGCAACCAATATTGAGGTCATCGATAAGGACGGGGTCTTCCGTGGTGGCATCATCGCCCCCGGCGTGGATACTTCGCTTCGAACCTTGGTGCAGCGCGCCGCCCTTCTGCGTTCCGTCGAGCTTGAGGATCCCGGCGTCGCCATCGGTCGCAATACCTCGGAAGCTGTCCAGGTAGGTATTGCCGTTGGCGAGGCAGCCCGTATCGATGGCCTGGTAGAGCGTATCGAGGAACAGCTTGGCTACAAGTGCAAGGTCGTTGCCACCGGTGGCCTTTCCCATCGCATCGCCCCGATGTCGCGCAGCATTCAGGAAATCAGCCTCGAGCTCACCCTTGAGGGCTTGCACCTTATCTACCAAGATCTTTCCTCGCGCGCTTAGCTTTAATCGCTTAGGCCGCACTGCTTAATGTTTGGATCGATGCCGCGTCGAGAGTCGCTCGGCACGCTGATTCAAACCTAGGCAGTGCGGCTTTTTGCTCATAATTCAGCTCAAAATCGTAAAAATCGGCTGCTCGACTTGTGAAAGAGATGTGGGAATTTGCGCAATTCCCGAAATTTTACAAAAGCAAAGCTGAAATAAATCTTAAATAGCTGTAGCATTTGGAAAGAAATTTCCAATGCTTACCTACGGTCACAAGTTATCTTCGAATCAACTTGTGATCGTTTTTTATTGGAACGCGTGACGTCGTTTGCGCAAGGTGGGTTGCAAGGCTTGTTGCACGTGAGTTTGCGACCTTTGAGCTTGCGGACGTTACGCAAAATGGAGTCTGGAGGAAGGGCTTTTGCGCAAAGGGTGAGGCACCATCAGGGTTTCCCATTGCGAAAAGAAGCGCGAAAGCCGCCGGTCGCTCCCTTTGCGGGGGCTCCGGAGTAAGGGAATGGTGGTTCCATGAGGGCGATCAAAAGCGCGACTGCGCTTCTTTTCACCTGTTGCGTGGCGCTTGCGCTATCGATGTCGTTGACGTGTTTCGTCGCAGCGCCCGCAAAGGCGTTTGCAGATGAGGCTTCCTCGGCTGCAGGGGAGAGCGAGCTTGTTGTTCGCGGTGCCGATACTTTGCAAATCGGCGGCGATTCCTTTGAATGTGCCACGGTGGCCGATCTTGCCGGTGGCACCTTATATGCCGATATCACGGTTGACGGCAAGATCGTGACCTCCGATATGGAGTATCGTTTCGACAAGGCTGACGACACTTTCGGCGTCGTTCAGCTTGATGCGAAGGCCGCCTATGTCGCCAAGCACAGCGGCAAGATTTCCTTGGATTTCTACAAGGCCAAGACCGCGGATCGCCAGGGCGCCGCGGCCCTCCAATCTTTTAAAACCTACGCCGTATGCATGCAGGTCGATGGTGAGCCTATCGGCTCCATCGAGCAGAGCATGATCGGCATTCGCACCGCCAGGGCCTCCGAGGCCGAGCTTGCCTTTGCCGCGCCTGCGCAAATCGTTCGTGGCGATAGCACTTACCGCTTGGTGGGTAGCAATAAGGTTGCCCCTACTCTGAAGGACGGCGTCCTTTGGGTTTCTTACGAGAAAGTGGACGAAAGCACGGGCGTTACGGGCTCGGTGATTTACGTTGACGAAGAGGGCAATACCCTCGACAGCGATAGTTTCCTTCTTGCGAAAGACAAGGAGAATCCGGTTGATCTTCGTGCCTCGGTTGAGGTGAACGGCAAGGTCTACACTCCCATGTCCGCAAGCTCCCAGGTGAAGCTTTCCGTCAGCTCGCCTTCGCAGCGTATCTACTGCGTTGCTCGGGCCGAAGCCGACACTACTACACAGGAAGTCGCCTTGAAATACGTTGATGCCAGCGGTAAGCAGCTTATGGCTGACCTTGTGAGCGTTGGCGCCGGCGGTTATCTGTACGCTCCGGCCACCATTTTCTCCCAGGCAAAGAACTCCGAGGTTAAGTACTACGTGCTCGATGGTGCAAGCGACAGCCTGGGCAATAAGTACAGCGCCAAGGAGGCCGAGCAGCTTTCCCTCACGCGCGATGGCGCCCAAGAATACACTCTTAATTACAAGGCTAAGGAACCCAACCTCGACTACATCGTCAATTTTGCTTTGGTGAGCGCCGGCAAGAACGGCAACACCCAGGTTGAGCTGGTTGAGTCCAAGAAGGCGAGTGTCACTTCCTCCAAGGCTGCTGAGGTCTCTCTGCCCGAAACTTATGAGAAGGACGGCGTTACTTACAAGCGCTGCGGCACCGAAAGCAAGCTCAGCTACACTTGGCAGGACTTGAAGAAGGGCCGCTTGCTCTCTGATACGGTGTACTACGCCAACTCGGACGTGGTTGTTCCCTCCGCTTATGACGTGAAGGTGCGCTACGTCGACGCCGTCAGCGGCACCGAGCTTGGCAGCACCACGCTTAACTGCGACCCGAACGGCACTGCTCTTTCCATCACCTCACCCGAGAGCGTCAGCTACGAGGGTGAAAACTATGAGCGCCTGAGCGGTCAGAGCGCGCCCATTACCCATCGTTTTTACGATCCGTACCGCACCTACACCGTCTACTACGCGCTGCCTGGCGCAATCTCCAAGGGTGACACCACGGTGACGCGCACGCAGATCATCGATGGCGGTATTCGCTACTACACCATCGACTCCGATGGCAAGGTGACAACCAATACCTCGGGCAATAAGGCTTCCTCCGGCACCACCGGCTCTCGCACCACGGGTGGCTTGCTGGCTTCTGTGCCCTACACCTCCGTTGCAGGCACGAACGCTAACGGCAGCTCGGCCCAGACGAGCAACGCAACCGCTCCAAGTGGCGACAGTGCCTACACCGAGCGCATCACCGACGCTGAGACGCCTCTTTCCGTCGCCGATCCTGTACAGGATGGCCCCAACTTCGGCCTTATCGCGGCAGGGGCTATCGCCCTTCTGTTGCTCGCGGCCTTGGCATTCTTCCTCCTTCGCAAGAAGCGCGTTAAGCAGGCTAACAGCGGGATGGGAGCGTAGTAGATATGAAGAGGAATCTTTCCATGAAAAGCAATCGCTCTAACAAGGCTAGCGTGAATTCGGCAGCGGCAACGGCATCGCCACGCTCCCTTGCGCTGGCGCTCTTCGCCGTGCTCATGACGGCCATTCTGGTGCTGGGCCTTTCGCCCATCACGAAGGTTTCGTATGCCGATGCGGCAAGCGATGCCCCTGCAGCGCAGGAAAACTCGGCCGGCGCAGATGAAGGTGCGGGCGGCAAGGCCGAGCCTGCCGAAAACGACGGCGCTGATTCCGAGTCCGCAGGTTCCGACTCCGGCGAAGAGGATGGCGCTGATTCGTCATCCGAAGATCAAGGCACCAAGATCGAGCCAGGCAAATACGGCAACTACACCTACGAGAAGAACAGCACCAAGAATGCCTTTGAAAGCTCTGCCTACGCCGCGTTCCGCGATTCTGTGGCAACCAAGTGGCTCGGCATTGCCGGCAGCTTCCATATCACGGGCTTCGACGAGGTAACCACATCAAGCCACATTTACGGCAACATCCTTACCAAGAAGCTCTCGGGCAGCAACAATTTCGGCCTGGACGGCAGGTACGACGATGCTTACGGCTACAAAGGCTTGAGCTATATCCAGGAGTACCCGGAGCCTAGCGGCGACGTTGACGGCCATATCGATGGCACCTTCGTCATCGGCAGCAAGAACACCGTGACCGTCACGGACAACGGCAACCACCTTGCCATCAACGAAGTGCAGTTCAACAAGCCCAACAAGCTCGTGCAGGACACCGATACGGCAAGCACTCCGTTCATCGATCTTGCCGAGGTGAAAACCTATACGACCAAGGTTTCTGATGACCTCGCGAAAGTCGCCGATGTGGGAGCCAACGTAGGGATCAGTGAGAATGGCACCATCGAGATCAATTACGAGGGCGACTCCGGCTGCGCTTACGTCACTTTGACTGCCGAGCAGCTCAACAGCATGAACGAGCTGAACGTGCGCGGCATGGAGCTTAATGGCAAATGCTCCGTGGTTATCAACGTTGACATGGGCGATGTAAAGCAGCTCAATCTGCAGAAGGTCCATGTATATT
>CAVAUO010000102.1:0-6054 GCA_963591685.1 Escherichia coli | reverse complement strand
GAACAGCGTGGTTTTGCCGACGCCGTTGGGGCCGATGACGCCGACGATGCCGTTGCGGGGCAGCTGGAACGAAAGGTCGTCGATCAGCACGCGTCCGTCGAATTCCTTGTGCAGATGCTCGGCCACCAGCACCTTGTTGCCCAGGCGCGGGCCCACGGGAATGTGGATCTCGGAGTAGTCGATATCCTTCGCGGCGCGAGCCTCGGCCTCCATTTGCTCGTAAGCGGCCAGGCGTGCTTTGCTCTTAGCTTGGCGGGCCTTGGGGCTTGAGCGCACCCATTCAAGCTCGCGCTTCATTTTCTTAGCGAGTTTGGCTTGCTGCTGACCCTGCGCTTCGATGCGCGCGGCTTTGGTTTCCAGGTAGGTGGAATAGTTGCCCTTGTAGGGGAACAGCTGCCCGCGGTCGACCTCGCAGATCCACTCGGCCACATGGTCGAGGAAGTAGCGGTCGTGGGTGACGGCCAGCACGGCGCCGGGATAGTTTTGCAGGAACTGCTCTAGCCATAGCACGGATTCGGCGTCCAGGTGGTTGGTGGGCTCGTCCAAAAGAAGCAGGTCGGGCGCCTCAAGCAAAAGACGGCACAAAGCCACGCGCCTGCGCTCGCCGCCGGAAAGGACGTTCACGGGCATGTCGGGGTCGGGGCACTGCAGTGCGTCCATCGCCTGGGAAAGCTGGCTGTCCAGATCCCAGCCGTTGGCGGCATCGATGGCGTCTTGCAGCTTGCCCATTTCTTCCATAAGGGCGTCGAAGTCGGCATCGGGCTCGGCCATCTCGGCGCCGATGGCGTTGAAGCGCTCGATTTTCGCCAGGATATCGCCAAAGGCCATCTGTACGTTCTCGAGGACGGTTTTACCCTCTTCCAGCGGTGGCTCCTGCATTAGGATGCCGACGGAGTATCCGGGGGTGAGCTTGGCATCGCCGTTGCTCACTTCCTCAAGGCCGGCCATGATCTTGAGCAGGGTCGATTTGCCCATGCCGTTGGGGCCCACGACGCCGATTTTCGCGCCGGGGTAGAAGCTCAGCGTCACGTCGTCCAAGATCACCTTGTCGCCGTGGGCCTTGCGAGCCTTGTACATTTGATAGATGAATTCTGCCATTAAGGGCACTCCTGTCCTTGGTGGGTATATCGCCGCGTCGTTGGTCCGTGGTCGAACTTTGGCGCCGCGCTGCCAGCTTGGTAGCCAGCTTTTTCTTTTGTAAATAAACAGATGTCATGCATTCTCTCATGTATCGCCTGCATGCGCTAATTGCTATACTCGCTTGATGAATCTGCACCTTTTGTCTGGCGAAAGAAGATGAGTGCCCATATGAAGGCGGTACTGGCAAAGCACTACGAACGGGTGGTTTGCGCCTGTTGTTTCCTATTCATCTTCGTCAACATCGGTTTGCCCAGCACCTCGTTCAACGTGTACCAAACCTATATCGTCGCAACCCCGGGTGTGGGCGATACGGGCGGCTCCCTGGTGCTTGCATGCCGCACTTTGGTGTCGCTTATCTGCATGTTTCTGGTAGTTAAGTGGTATCAATTTTTCGATTGCCGCCTGGGTGTGACCATTGCCTGCTTCCTTACCTGCGCGGGCTTTGTGATCTATGGCTTTGCGGGCAATCTGTGGCAGTTCATGATAGGTGCGGTGGTTGCCGGCGCGGGCTACGGCCTGGGCGGCATGGTTTGCATGACCTTCCTGGTTGGGCGCTGGTTTGAAAGCAATGTGGGCACCGCGGTGGGCATCGCCTCCTGCGGCAGCGGCGTGGCCTCGATGCTCATGCCCGTCGTCGCGCATGCGCTTATCGAGAATTTCTCCCTGTCGGTTTCGTTTTGGGTTGAGGCGGGCATAGCCCTTGTCGTCGGCTTGCTGGTGGTTTTGCTTCTGCGCAACCGTCCTGAGGAAATGGGGCTGGAAAAGTACGTTAACCCGCATGAGCTCGAGGATGACAAGCCCCACGTTCATATGGGCGCCACGCGGCCTTTGAAGCCCATTGCGCATCACGCGATGTTCGTCGGCATGGTGTGCATCGGCTCTATCAGCATCGCGGGCTTCGGTTATCTGGGCATTCTGATGACCTCGTCGGGTTTCCCGGCTTTTTACTCCGCGATCATGCTTTCGGTTGCAGGCTTGGCGCTTACCATGGGCAAGTTCCTGACCGGTATCGTGTTCGATGCGGTGGGCACGCGCATGGGTTCGGCCATCTTCTTCGTCATGATGATCGCTGGATTGCTGATCTGCTGTTTTGCCGGTTTACAGAACCAGGCGCTTACCGCTGTGGGCATGGTGCTGCTGGGCTTGGGCGCCGCTTTGGGCACGGTGGGCATCAGCGTGTGGTCGCTTGATCTTTCCACTACCATGGAGCGCGGTCGCCTGGTTAAGGACCTGCAGATTGCCTACAACTCGGGCGGCTTTTTGTTCAACCTGTTGCCTGGCGTTTTGATGGAGCTTACGGGTACGTACACGGTTTCGTACGGCATCTTGACGGTGCTCGGCACCTTAGCTTTCGTCATCGTGATGATCATCTACCTGCAAAAGGGTCCCTCGGTGGTGGGCAATATTCGCCGTCGCTAGCGGCTGCTGCGGACGGTTTGGTTGCCTTTGCTATTGGGCTGACAGGACGGATGGTCGGCTTCTTGGCTTGTTGGGATTTTCGGGTAAGCCGTGCTCGCTGTCGTCTAAGTTGGGCAGGCTAAGCCGGGCAGATCGGCTCGAGTAGGGCAAGTCGGGCAAAGGAAGGCTTTAGCGCGGATGACTGCTTCGCAGATGAACAACCAAAAGATAAAGCTTTTGGAGCTTTTGAAGATCCTCTTCGAGCAAACCGATGAGGAGTGCGGTCTTACCATGCCTCAGATTATTGAGGCTCTGGCCGAGCGGGGAATCGATGCCGAGCGCAAGGCGATCTATCGTGATCTGGCTGCGCTTGAGGCTTGCGGTTTCGAGGTGGAACGTTTGCGCACGTCGCCGGTGCAATATGCGCTGATATCCCGGCCTTTTACGGAGGGCGAGCTGCGCTTGCTCATCGACTCGGTGCAAAGCTCGCGCTTTTTGACGGAGGGCAAGTCGGCCAGTTTGGTGCGTGCCATCAAGTCTCTTGCGTCCAAGCGTCAGCGTGAAGATCTGGGCCATCGTTTGCATGTTGAAGGTCGCATCAAGATGCAAAACGAATCGGTGTTCTACAACCTGGACGCCATTCAGCGGGCCTTGGCCAACCATCGGAAAATCAGCTTTCTGTACTTCCGCTACAACGTGAACAAAGAGCGCGTGCTGCGCCGCGAGGGCCGACGCTACGAGGTGAGTCCCGTGCAGCTTACTTACGTTAACGATTGCTACTACCTGGTTACCTACTCGGACAAGTACGAGGATTTCGCCAACTATCGTCTGGATCGCATGCTGGATATCGAGGTGTTGGACGAAAGGGCTGCGCGCAATTCGCAGATTGCGAACTTCAATTTGGAGGAATATTCCAACCGTTCGTTTGGTATGTACACAGGCGAGTCGGTACCGGCATCTTTCATTGTGGACGAAGTTGCCATGGGTGCCGTGATCGACCGCTTCGGCTTCGACGTTGCGGTGTCGTCGGTTGATGCCGACCATGCGCGCGTGCACGCGGTGGTGATGGAATCGCCCACCTTTTTCGGTTGGCTCGCCGAACGCGGCACACACATGACCATCGAGCACCCCGTCACCCTGAAAAAGTCCTACCAAGAATACCTGCAGGGCATCCTGCAGGCGTATGAATAGTATCGACCAGATAACAAGCTATCTTGTCGCAGCGGGGGTTCGCAATTTTTGCAGGCTATGCCCTTCTGGTTGTCGGCCGTTTCTGGTTTTTGTGAATTGCTCTTTCAGGCGACCTTTAAGAACGCCTTCGATTTTGAAAATAAGATTGGTTGGAGGATAAAGTCCGAAATTTACCATCTCTGGGTATTTTGGTGGACACATAAAGCAAACAATCTAGATATCTTTTTCGATAAGGCAAGGCCTACCAGGCCTAATAACGAGAAAGGATATTCTCATGAAATCGAGGATTATTGTTTGCGCTGTTTTGGCGATGATGTGCGCTGCCGCCATCGGTCTTACCGGCTGCGGGGGAGACGATTCTTCCAGTGCCGACCAGCAGAAGGAGTCCGTGGAGCAATCGACGGGTCAATCTGCTGAGAACCCAAACGCCGTTAAAATAGGCAAGGCGAAAACCCAAAAGGATTATTTGGGCAAGCAGCGCGTTGTTGTGAACATCGAATGGACGAACAACGGCGATGAAACGGCGGACTTCATGACTTCCTACAGCCTGAAGGCCTATCAGGACGGCGAAGAGATAAACCGTACTTTTGGAGACGGTGATAGCTGGTACAACGATCAGAAGAGCATCAAGCCCGGGAAGACCCAGAGCTTCAAGGTTATGTTCGAATCAACCGGCAAAAAGGATGTTGACGTTGAGATTACCGATCTGTTCGGCAGCGATGTGATTGCGTCGAAGACGTTCGAGCTGAAGTAAGCTTATTTCTTACAGCTGGATCCATTTGACGAAAGGGAACCCCTCATTTTGAGGGGTTCCCTGCATTTTTGTTGAAGAGCGCTTTCGTTCGCTATGCCATGCATCGAGCCAAAGGGCTCGGCTTTTGAGCCTGACTGTGGTTTAAATCAGGCGACGCTTTGGGCTCGAATTTGAGCCGTAAGTTACTGTGAAATCTCTCATCTACCTGGCACTATGATTGCAAGGCGTCGCCTATTAGGCTTGAGCGTTTTGGGTAATTGATTATCAGCTGGGCGGCGCCTGATCTTCTTTCTTCGGCAAACGGCTGTAGACTACAGTATACATTTTTTGATAGTATGGAAATCAAGCAAACAAGCGAATTCAGACGATGGCTCAAGAAGCTGAAAGACAAAGATGCCGTCATGCGTATTGCCCTTAGGCTCAGGAGAATCGAGCTTACGGGGAATCTGGGTGATGCGAAGCCTTTATCGGACGGCGTTTCTGAACTCCGTTTTGATTTTGGCCCTGGTTACAGGGTGTATTTCTCGAGGAGGGGGCAGATCGTTTTGCTTCTTCTTGTTGGTGGAGATAAATCTAGCCAGCAAGCCGACATAGCCAAGGCGAAAAAGCTTAACAAGAAGTATTTCACAGGGGAGTGACGGATCATGAGAAAGGCCTCCGATTTCGACATACTTGAATACCTTGATAGCGAAGAAGCTATGGCCGCTTACTTGAACGCCGCGCTTGAAGAAGGGGACGTCTCGATGATCAGTGTGGCTTTGGGGGATATCGCCCGCGCAAAGGGGATGACCAGGCTTTCTAAAGAGACGGGCGTAACCCGGGATGGCCTGTACAAAGCTCTTTCCCAGACGGGAAATCCCTCCTTTGATTTGGTTCAAAAAGTTGTTAATGCCTTAGGCCTGAAAATAGAAGTTGCACCCAAGGCCTAGCTTGGTTTTCTGGGATGTAAGTCTTTTGTCGTCTTTCGGGGTGTGTTGATCTTCGGCTGGCAGTGCGGAAGCGATGGCGTAGCGGATGGGCTATTTTTCTCCAGGTGCCGCTGAGATGTCGGCGGGATGCCCATTTTTTTGAGCAAAAACCCAAACGGAGCATGGAGTTTTTGAACCGCAGGCAAAATGACACTCGTTTACTATCTTTTTTCGACCCTTGGGGATTTTTTACTTAGCAAGGCGTGTCCCCATTCCCAAAATGTCACACACAAATGCAAAACGTGTTGGGCCTGCCTTCGGCCGTTAGCGGGATTGAACGAAGCGCGTTCCGCTTGCGATGCCGCAAGGTTCGCTACTCGCCGAAGCTGCGTAAAGAAGAGAAATCCTGGAGGTGGTTGCTGTGGCCCTGGATGCCGCGGAAGTCAAAGTATTGAAGCCGGATGTACTGGCCCCTGCCGAAATCGAGGATAAAGCTGAGGTTCTGGCGGTTGGCAAGGCCGGCATGAACGCCCTTACCATGTTCGTTTTGGCCATAGCTGCAGGCCTGTTCATCGGCTGCGGCGCAACTTTGTTCACTTTGGTTCAAGGCGACACCGAGCTTCCTTTCGCTGTTAAACGCGTGATGGGCGCCTCATGCTTCTC
>CAVAUO010000101.1:0-6151 GCA_963591685.1 Escherichia coli | reverse complement strand
AGCAGCGATATCGAAATGACGAGCCCACGCATCAAGGGCAAGATCCTGACGAACCAGGTCGGCAGCCTGCTTCTTGGTGTCTTCCTTGAACTGATCGGAAGTGAGGCTTGCGGCCTCAAGATACTGATCGAAGGAGATGCCGTTGGACTGCAGCTGACGGAAGAAAGACTGAAGAAGATTTGCTTCTTCGATCTCACAAAGGTTCTCGGGCAGGTCGCCCTCAACACGAGAAGCGAGCGCCATCAGGACCTCGTTCTGCTTACGAGCGGGAGCGTTCTGCTCCTTCTCGCCCTTGATCTGCTCTTCGAGCGCGGTGCGCATAGCGGCAAGATCGTCGAAGCCAAAGTTCTTTGCGAGCTCGTCATCGATCTCGGGGATGACCTTCTTCTTGATGACATCAACCTTGACGTCGAAGTGGAGCAGGCCCTTGTCGTCGCCAAGAATCTGGGAAACCATGGAGTCGTCGTCGGTGAAGTCGACGTCGAACTGCTTCTCGTTGCCCTTCTTCAGGCCGATGAGCTCAGCATCGAATGCAGCGGGGTAAAGACCAGTGCCAAGCTCGTACTGAGTCTCAAACATGGAGAGAGTCTCGTTCTTCTCACCCTTGTCGTTGGTGACGGTGGAGGTAAGAACGACGACCTGGCCTTCCTTGACCTTGGTGTTAGCATTGGCGTCTTGGTACTCGGGGTAGTAGTTACGCAGCTGCTCAAGCTGAGCGTCGACTTCCTCGGCGCTTGCCTCGACGGAAGGAACCTCAACCTCAACGGCATCGTAGGAAGTGAGCTCGACAGCGGGCTTGACGGTAACGATGGCAGAGTAGGAGAAGCCCTCGCCTTCAACGACAAGCTCCTTGCCATCGGCAAACTCATACTCGGGCTTGAACAGAGGAACGATATCGTTCTCCTCGATCACCTGAGGATAAGAATCGTTGATAACGCCTTCGGTGACGTTGGCGAGAACGTATTCGGCACCAACCATGTTGTCGATGACGGGGCGAGGAGCCTTGCCAGGACGGAAGCCGGGGAACTTGTACTTCTTTGCGACATTCTTGTACTCGCGCTTGATACGAGCAGCGATATCGGAAGCTTCGACCTCGACGGAGATCTTCACCTTGTTGTCTTCAAGGGTCTCAATGTTGGTGTTCACGAATAAAACTCCTTCTTGGTTACAACTTTCGAATGGTGCGGGTGAAAGGACTTGAACCTTCACGGGGGTTACCCACCAGAACCTAAACCTGGCGCGTCTGCCAATTCCGCCACACCCGCATTTCCAATTCGTAAACGTCACTGACGGGCAGCAACTTGCTAACTATACCAAAGCAATCTGAACAATGCACGTATTTAAATAGGCAATCTGAAAGCATGAATTCAATCGCAAGAATCAAGGGCTTCGCAAAGCGCACGAAACGATTTGGAAACGTTTAACCCCGATTGAACAGCATCTGCTTCAGGAAGCGACCCGTATGGCTTTCCTCGCAGCTTGCAACCTCTTCAGGTGTTCCTGCGATAACGATATTGCCGCCACGAAGACCGCCCTCGGGACCCATATCGATGATATGGTCGGCACACTTGATGACGTCAAGGTTGTGCTCAACCACCAAAACGGTGTTGCCGGCATCGACAAGACGCTCAAGGACTTCCAGAAGCTGACGAACGTCGTCGAAATGCAGTCCTGTTGTAGGCTCATCCAAAATATAGAAGGTGCGCCCCGTTTGCCTACGCTGAAGTTCGCTGGCCAGCTTTACGCGCTGCGCCTCGCCGCCAGACAAAGTGGTGGCAGGCTGACCAAGGTGAACGTAGCCCAAACCAACATCGTGCAAGGTTTGAAGCTTACGAGCAATCGAGGGAATCTTTGCAAAAAAGTCGAGCGCTTCGTCGACGGTAAGCTCTAGAACGTCATGAACGTTTTTCCCTTTGTATTTCACCTGAAGGGTCTCACGGTTGTAGCGCTTGCCTTCGCAGACCTCGCAGTCAACGTACACATCGGGCAGGAAATGCATCTCGATTTTCTTCTGACCATCGCCTTTGCATGCTTCGCACCGGCCACCGGCAACGTTGAAGCTGAAACGACCCGGTCCATATCCATGAGCTTTCGCGTCAGGGGTTGAACTGAAGAGGTTGCGAATGTCGTCCCACAGCCCAATGTACGTTGCGGGGTTGGAACGAGGAGTTCGACCGATAGGGCTTTGATCGATGTTGATGACCTTATCGATCAGCTCCGTTCCTTCCAGCTTGCGGAAAGGACCGCTTCTGCGATTGGCTCTCGCAACGCGATTGGAAAGAGCGGGTGCGAGCGTGTCCGTGATAAGGGAGGACTTGCCCGAACCGGAAACGCCGGTGACAACCGTAAGGGTTCCCAAAGGAATCTTGAGCGTCACCTTGTTGAGGTTGTTGAGGCTCGCGCCCGTTAGCTTGATTGCGCCACGGCGAGGACGGCGGCGTATTTCGGGAATAGGGATGCACTTCTTCCCATTCAAATATTGGGCAGTCAGGGAATCGCTTTCCATGATTTGCTCCGGCGTACCCTGCGCGACAACCTTTCCGCCGTGCTCACCGGCACCAGGACCCATATCGACCACATAATCGGCTCGACGAATCGTTTCCTCATCATGCTCAACAACCAAAACGGTGTTGCCCAAATCACGAAGGTGCTCAAGGGTCGCAATCAGGCGCTCGTTATCTCGCTGATGCAGGCCGATGGACGGCTCGTCAAGAATATAAAGAACGCCCATCAAGCCTGCGCCGATCTGAGTTGCCAAGCGAATACGCTGAGCCTCGCCACCGGAGAGCGTAGCCGTGGCGCGGGAAAGAGTTAGGTAGTCCAAACCCACATCAACCAAAAAGCGTAAGCGTGCCACGACTTCCTTAACGATGGGCAAGGCTATGGATTCTCGGGATTTCGGGGATTCCAAAGACTCGAAAAAAGCAAGGCTGTCAGCTGCGCTCATTTCGCAAACGTCATGAATGCCCTTTCCGCCCACCGTAACGGCAAGCATGCTGGGATTAAGCCGCTTACCGCCGCAGCTCGAACACGAGACAACATTGAAATAACGCCCGTACTTCTCGCGTTGGCGATCGCTTTTCGCCTCCTGATAACGCTCTTCAACACCCGCGATAACGCCCGGCCAGGTGATATCCCAGTGAGTGTTACGACCATCGACGGTGATGTAATCAACGCGAATCTTCTCGTCACCCGCACCGTAAAGCATAGCTTTCCTCACCTTTGCAGGTATATCGGCCCAGGGGGTGTCGGTTGGGACGCCGTAATGAAAAAGCACTGCAGCCATTACCTGTGGGTAGTAATTGCCTGTTTTGAAGGGGGCTATACATCCCTCATCGAGGGAAAGAGACGGATCGGGAACGACCAAATCGGGGTCGACCTCTTCCCTGCTGCCAATGCCAAGACAATCTGGGCAAGCACCATAGGGAGCATTGAACGAAAAATCCCGTGGCTGCAATTCATCCATGGAATAGCCGTGCTCAGGGCAAGCCAATGCTAGAGAGAAAAGATGCTCGTTGTCAGCGAGCCCGCCGGTTGCGCCGGAAGAAACGCTTCGATTTTGTGGATTAGCATCATCGGCCATCCCCTCCTCAGCTGACGTAGCCGATGAAGAATGGCTACTCTTGGCGCCCATGGTTTCAACAAGTACCTGACCGGAAGACAAGGACGTAGCGAGCTCCACCGCTTCGGCGATGCGCGAACGAGAAGATTCCTTTAGCGAAACACGATCAACCACCACCTCGATGAAATGCTTGATCTTCTTGTTGAGAACAAGCGGTTCGCCACCAAGCTTCACCACTTCCCCATCGATGCGAACCCTGCTGAAACCTTCCTTTTGAAGATCCTCGAAAAGCTTGGTGAACTCACCTTTTCGACCGGCAACCACAGGAGCCATCAAAATAGCCTTGGTAACAGTGGGGCTTGCCAAGGCAAGAATCTCATCAGTGACCTGATCGGTGGTTTGAGATTTGATTTCCTTGCCGCACTCGGGACAATGGGGCGTGCCCAAGCGCGCAAAGAGCAAGCGCAAGTAATCGTAGATCTCGGTCGTTGTGCCCACGGTGGAACGAGGGTTTCGAGATGTCGTCTTCTGATCGATGGAAACAGCAGGCGAAAGGCCATCGATCGAATCAAGGTCGGGCTTCGACATCTGCCCAAGAAACATGCGGGCGTAACTGGAAAGGCTCTCCACATACCTACGCTGGCCTTCAGCATAAATGGTATCGAAGGCAAGTGAGCTTTTACCCGAGCCGCTCAAACCTGTGATGACCACAAGCTTATCTCGCGGAATGCTCAAGCTCACGTTTTTAAGGTTATGCTCGCGAGCGCCTTTGATCTCGATACTCTTTTGAGGCATTGAAAGTCCTTTGCCGCGTTTAGTTTCAACGGAGACATAATACTACCCCAGCAAAACGAGCAACACAAACATTTGTTCGAATATAAATTAGACAAAGTCGACCGCTGTAAACCTGAGCAGGGAGATTTAGGCTGCGACTAGCCTCGGGGATGAGCTTGATGATGCACGTCCTGCAAGCGTTCAGGCGTAAGATGGGTGTAAACCTGAGTCGTGCCAAGATCGGAATGCCCAAGCATCTCCTGAACGCTGCGCAAGTCCGCTCCCCCGGTTAAAAGATCAGTGGCGAAAGTGTGCCGAACCGAATGAGGGGTAAGCTCGCTGTCAAGACCCGCCATCTTGATCGTCTTGTTGAACATACTCCGAATGGCATCGGTGCTCATCGGGTTGCCGCGGGTAGATAAAAAAACGAAGTCATTCTTTTTGCCAGGGCGCTCCAGCGCCGGTCTGCCTTCGTCGAGATATCGTCTTATTGCCGAAACCGCTTTGTCATGCAAAGGCACGATACGCTGCTTGTTGCCCTTGCCGGTGATCTTAACCAGCTTCTGCCGCAAATCGAGCCAAGAGAAACGAAGCTCGGACGCCTCGGAGATACGAGCACCGCAAGCATACATGAACTCAAGGATGGCTTGATCGCGCAAGTCCTTGGGGTCAGTTCCATCCGCATGCACCGCCAAAACGGCATCGATGCCAGCAGCATTCATCACCTTGGGAAGAGAGCGCTCGAGCTTTGGACCGTGAAGCACGGATGCCGGGTCGTTATCGATTTCCTCCCCGGCGACAAGCCAACGGTAAAAAGCACGTATCGAGCTCAGATGCCGATTAATGGTCCGACGGGAAAGCCCGTTTTCCGCCTCGTCGATCAAGAACAGCCTTAAATCGCGATGATCGCAGGTGAAAGGATCGATATCTCGATCTGCACACCAAGCACAGAATGCGCACAGGTCAGATCGATATGCCTTCACGGTAGCCTCGGAAAGATTACGCACACGCTTAAGGTCAGCGCAAAAATCATCGATGAGGGAACGAAGCTTCATCGTCATATCAACCCTAGCTCGCGCAAGCTGTCAAGGTAACGCCCGAGCGCTTTATCCCCTCTCCATTGATAAAAAGCATAGCGCTCGCGTTTGTTACGAATCTTCTCGGCAGGCGGAGCGATGATGCCGAAATTCACATGCATAGGCTGATAATCGACGACATGAGGATCGGTCGCATAGGAAAGCAAGGCGCCGAAAACCGTATCCTCAGGAACTTTGGGAGCTTCCAAGGCTTTCGAGCTGGCAGCAACGGAGATTGCTGCATGCAAGCCCGACCTGATGGCCTCGCAATAGCCCTCGGTCCCCCCGAGCTGGCCAGCCACGTACACCTTGGGTTCGAGCCTTTCGGCGGCCGGTGTATGCAAGCGAAGATTGCCGTCAAGTAAATGAGGCGCGTCGATGAAAGTATTGCGGTGCATGACGCCGTAGCGCGCGAACTCTGCGTTTTCAAGCCCGGGTATCATCCTGAAAATCCTACGCTGCTCAGGGAACGTGAGGTTTGTCTGGAAGCCAACCAGGTTGTAGCTTTGCCCCGATTTGTCCTCCGCACGCAACTGAACGTTTGCCCAAGGCTTCATTCCCGTTCGGGGATCGACCAAACCAACAGGTTTCATGCAACCGAAACGCGGCGCGTCCTCGCCTCGGCGCGCAATTTCCTCGATGGGCTGGCAAGCCTGGAACAGATCGTTGATCTCAAAATCTTTTATGATGACCTTCTCTGCCCCCAAAAGCTCCTCGATAAAGCTTTTGTACCCTTCTT
>CAVAUO010000100.1:0-6157 GCA_963591685.1 Escherichia coli | reverse complement strand
CCAGGTCGTAATCGGTGCAGGTGGGGCTCTTGGTGATAACGGTGTCGGTCATGATCGCGGACAGCAGAACCTTGGCGATTGCAGGAGTGACCTCGACGCCAAGCTGCTCATAGAGCTTGCTGATGATGGTTGCCGTGGAGCCGACGGGGATGTTCAAGTACAGGATGGGGTTGCCAGTGACCACGTCGCCCGCAATGCGGTGATGATCGACAACCTCGATGATCTCGGCGTCGGCGATACCATCGACCATCTGGGTTGATTCATTGTGGTCGACCAGGATCACCTTGTCGCCTGCGCCGACGGACTCGATAAGCTCGGGGGCGGGCAGACCGGCTTCGGCCAGGATGGTTGCGCTTTCCTGGGGCAGGGCACCCAAAGTACATGCCACATAGGTGGCCTCAGGCTCGGGCTTTGCAGCCTCAAGCGCATTCTTCAGGTATGCGTAGCTGACTGCTGCCGCGATTGAATCGTTGTCGGGGTTCTTGTGGCCCACGATCTTGATGGTATCCGCCATGGATTGCCAACCTTCCTTGTTTATCGATCTACCTTGCCAGCGCGAAAACGCGGCCTTCATTCTCGTGTAAGCGCACAAATGTGCACACGCAAACGAATTTTACCCCACCTTCACGATGGGTGCGTAATCCTTTAGGAGCTTCTTGGTTTGACCGGTGCGCTGGAAGCGAACCTGCAGTGTATCACCCTCGACCGAGATAACCTTGCCGCGACCGAACACCTTGTGGTCGACGACATCGCCTGTAGCAAAGCTCATGTTCGCTGCCGCCTTCTTACCGACGTCGGCCTTAGAGCGCGCGCCGCCTGAAATACTGCGGTTGCGCGAGCCGGATGCGCTCGAGGTGCCGAAAACGCGACCACCGCCCGCCTCGGCCCCAGAGCCGGAGATGCCACGACGACTCCCCCGCTTCTCCCAGCCGGAGCCAGAGAAGCCACTTGAGCCCATGCCGCTTGCATGGCGCAGTTCCTGTGGGATCTCGCCGATGAAGCGCGAACGGGGGTTGCTTTGCGTTTGGCCGAAGATTTTACGCGTAAAGGCATTGGTAAGGAACAAACGCTTGCGTGCGCGCGTGATGGCGACGTAGGCCAGGCGGCGCTCCTCTTCCAAGCCGGCAGGGTCGGTTGCTGAGTTGCCGTGCGGGAACAGGGACTCCTCCATGCCCGAAACGAACACGATGTCGAACTCCAGGCCCTTGGCGGCGTGGATCGTCATCATGGTCACCGCTTTGCCGTCTTCGTCCATGGTGTCCATGTCGGTACGCAGGGTGACCCACTCAACGAAATCGGAAAGACTGTCGCCTTGGAAAGTGCGCACCGGAGGCTCGGTAGCGGCTGATGCCTGGAGGGCGGCCAAGGAAGCATCGGGCGCGATCACGTTGCCGGCGGCAACAGCGTCCGCAGCGGAGACGCTCGCCGCAGCATCTGCCGCATCGGAGACCGTCGGCGCCTCGTAGAGCGCCTCGGCCTCATCATGGGTCTCGACGAACTCGTCGACGACGCCCAGCAACTCCTCGATGTTCTCGATGCGGCCATCGGCCTCGTCGGTATGCTCGGCGCGGTAGGCCTCGATGATACCGGCCTTGTCGACGATCGCCTCAACAACCTTGCGTAAATCGCCCGAATAATTTTGGGCCTCACGGATGATGCCCACGAACTGGGCTATCGCCTTGCGCGTAGCAGCGCGGATATCAGGATCGAGCGTGCAGAGCTCGCAGGCCTGCAGGAAGGTGCAGGCGTTTTCGCGCGCGACGTACTGGATGCGCTCGACTGAGGTTTTACCGATGCCGCGGCGAGGCACGTTGATGATGCGCTGAGCCGCGATGTCGTTGGCGGGATTAACCACCAGGTTAAGGTAGGCCATGACATCGCGAATCTCAGCACGATCAAAGAATCGCGTGCCGCCAACGAGCCTATAGGGAACGCCGGCGCGCATCAGCATATCTTCAAGCATGCGCGACTGGGCGTTGGTGCGGTAAAACACCGCCATTTGGTTATAGGAAACGCCTTTCATGCCGTGGAGCTTCTCAATCTCACCGGCGATCCAACGGCCTTCGTCGCGCTCGTCTGAGGCTGTGTAGACCTGGATCTTCTCGCCGTCTTCCGAGGTCGTGAACAGGCGCTTGCGCTTGCGGGTTGCGTTATTCTCGATAACCGCGTTGGCGGCCGCCAGAATGTTGCCCGTGGAGCGGTAATTCTGCTCGAGCTTGACCACGTGGGCCTCGGGGTAATCGCTTTCGAAACTTAAGATGTTGCGCAGATCGGCGCCGCGCCATGAGTAAATGGACTGGTCGTCGTCGCCCACGACCATGATGTTCTTATGCAGAGCCGCCAGCTGCTGGGTGAGCACGTACTGGGCATGGTTGGTGTCCTGATACTCGTCTACCAGCAGGTACTTGAAACGCCTTTGATAAGCCTCAAGCACATCGGGGTGGTACTTGAAAAGCAAGTGGGTATACAAAAGCAGATCGTCGAAATCCATGGCGTTCTGGGACTTCGCGCGCTCCTGCAAGCGCACATAGACGCGCGCAACCGTTTTAGCCATCGGGTCATCGGCCTTGTCCTCGTACGCTTCGGCAGTAATCAAGTCGTTTTTCAGCGCGGAGATCTTATTGCGCAGAGCACGCTCTGGATAACGGCGCTCGTCGATGTTGAGCTCGGCCATGATCTGCTTGACCATGCGCTTTTGATCATCATCATCGAGAATCGTGAAGCCCTTCTGAAAGCCCAGGCGCTCGCAATCGCTTCGAAGGATTCGCACGCACATGCTATGGAAAGTGGATACCCACATGCCGCGTGCATAGGCGCCGATCAAGGACCCCAAACGCTCGCGCATCTCGGCAGCAGCCTTATTGGTGAAGGTGATGGCCATTATCTCCCAAGGCGCCACGTTCAAATCCTCAACCAAATGGGCAATCCTGTGGGTGAGCACGCGTGTTTTACCGGAACCCGCACCCGCTAAAACGAGCAGGGGGCCTTCGGTGCACAGGCACGCTTCCTTTTGCGCAGGGTTGAGGCTATCCAAATCGATGGGCATAGAGGAAACCTTCCAAAATCACGAAAACAAAGCCCCGCGGCAACGGGGCTTCACCATTATCATCCAAGCGCCGAGGATGCGACGCGTAAAAGTACAGCACGGCTTCTTTATATTGGGCGGCCCTTTAGAGAGGGACTTGGGGGTCCAAGCTAAAGGGAGTCCGAGCTGGGCCGACAGGTCGAGCAGACAGACCGGGCCAATGAGTTGGCAGGCCGCGCTGGTTTACAGCCCGGACCAAGCCGACAGGTCGAATTGACGGGCCGACGGCCTAGAGCAGGAACCAACCCGCGGCCTGGCCGCCGAAGAACAACAGCACCAGAGCACCGAGCGCAATGCGGTACACGCCGAAGGCCGTGAAGTCGTTCTTCTTGATGTAGCTCATAAGGAACTTGATTGAGAGGATCGAAACGACGAAGGCCGTGACGATGCCGATGCCGAAGATCGCCCACTCAAGACCGCTGTAGGCAAAACCATGCTTGAAGAACTTAAGAAGGCTCCAGCCGAACATGATGGGAATGGCCAAGAAGAAGGCGAACTCGGTTGCCACGGTGCGCGAGCAGCCCAAAAGCATGGAGCCGATGATGATCGAGCCGGAGCGGCTGGTGCCGGGAACGATGGCCAGCGCTTGAAAGATGCCGATGATGAAGGCACGCCCGAAGCCGAGTTCGCCGAAGTTGGTGACCTTGGACACGGCATTGGAAGCGTCGTCGGGGTCGTCAGCGATGTCCACGTAAGGGTCGAAGGGGCGCTCGGCCTTCTGCTCGGCGCTTGCCGCCTCGAACGCAGCGGTGATGCCGCCCGTCATGGCCTCGACCGCCTCGGGGCTATGCTTGCCGTGAAAGGCCTTGGCGCCGGACTTGGCCTGGTTCTTCGCCACGCCGGAAGCATCGAGCACTCCCCCATCGGCGCCGGAGGCGCCCAGAGCGGCCCCTTCTTTAAGTTGGCGCAGACGACGGCGATTGTTCAACTCAATGATGATGAACAGGATGCCGTAGAAAATGAGCGCGCAGGCAACCACGATATAGGCGATGTCTGGGTTGTTGGTAACGTGCTCCTCCATCCAATTATCGAAAGCTAGCCCGATGATGGCTGCGGGGATGGAGCCGACAACGACCTTGCCCCAAATGCCCCAGGTGAGCTTTTTCTGCTCGGCGGATTTTTTATGGGAGAAGGGATTGAGCTTATGGAAGTACAGGATGAGCACCGCCATGATGGCACCCAGCTGGATGACGACCAGGAACACGTCATAGAACGCGGGCGAGACATCCAGGTTGACGAACTGGTTGAGAAGCATCATATGGCCCGTTGAGGAGATGGGGAGCCATTCGGTGATGCCCTCCACGATGCCGAAAAGGAATGCCTTCAAAAATTCAACGATCACTGAAATGTCCATGGGGTGCAAATGCTCCTGTCGCTTGAGAGTTGGAGAGCCATTGTAGCAACCGCCGCATCCGATGCGCCCACCGAAGGCTCTTCTTCCACATAATCATGACGAAGTAAATGAGCTTTGGTAAATGCCCTTTGCGCTATCATAGGCAATTATCCGAAAACAACGATCCAAGGAGTACCATGGCGGCTTCATCCGACACAACGCAGAAGGTCATCGTCCTTGATTTTGGCGCTCAGTACGGCCAGCTAATCGCGCGACGCGTGCGCGACCTTAACGTCTACTCTGAAATCCTGCCCTGCGATGCCTCGGCTGAAGAGATCATGGAGGCCAAGCCTTCCGCCATCATCCTGTCGGGCGGCCCGGCAAGCGTTTACGCAGATGACGCGCCGAAGATCGACCCCAAGATACTGGAGCTCGGCTTGCCGATTCTGGGCTTTTGCTACGGTCACCAGACCATCGCCGTGGAGCTTGGAGGCACCGTCGGCCACACCGAGAAGGGCGAGTACGGCCCGGCCGAGCTGCACGTGGCCCAGGGCGCGCTTTTCGAAGGCACCCCTGAAGCACAGACCGTGTGGATGAGCCACCGCGACGCCGTGTCCGAAGTGCCCACCGGCTTCACCGTCACCGCAAGCACCGACGTATGCCCCGTGGCCGCCATGGAATGCGCCGAGCGCCGCATCTACACCACGCAGTTCCACCCCGAGGTCAAGCATTCCGAGTACGGCCAGCAGATGCTAAAGAACTTCCTGTTCAAAGTTTGCGGTCTTGAGGCCAGCTGGACCATGGACAACTTGGTGGAAACCATGACCGCCGACTTCCGCGCCAAGGTGGGCGGCAATCGCGTGATTTTAGCGCTTTCCGGCGGCGTTGACTCGAGCGTCGTTGCCGCTCTGGGCTCGCGCGCCATCGGCAAGCAGATGACCTGTGTGTTCATCAACCATGGTTTGCTGCGCAAGAACGAGCCCGAGCAGGTTGAGGAAGTTTTCACCAAGCAGTTCGACGTGGACTTCATCCATGTGCATGCCGAAGATCGCTACGCGCAGCTGCTTGACGGCGTGACCGAACCCGAGGAAAAGCGTCGCATCATCGGCACGCAGTTCTGGAAAGAGTTCTTTGCCGTGGCACAACAGCTCGAGACCGACGGCAAGCCGGTTAAATACCTGGCGCAGGGCACCATCTATCCTGACATCATCGAGAGCGGCGCACGCAAGACCGGCGGCAAGGCCTCGACCATCAAGAGCCACCATAACCTTATTCCCTTCCCTGAAGGCGTGCATTTCGACCTGATCGAGCCGCTGGACCACTTCTTCAAGGACGAGGTGCGCGCCTTGGGCACGGCGCTTGGCCTGCCCGACCACATCGTGCACCGCCAGCCCTTCCCCGGCCCGGGTTTGGCCATCCGCATCATCGGTGCGGTGAGCCCCGAGAAGCTGGAGATCCTGAAGAACGCCGACGCCATCGTGCGCGAGGAGTTGGATGCCTACAACGAGCGCCTGTACCAGGAAACCGGCGAGCGCAACAGCGAACATAGCTGCTGGCAGTACTTCGCCGTGCTGCCGGATATCAAGAGCGTAGGCGTCATGGGCGACGAGCGCACCTACCAGCGCCCCATCATCCTGCGCGCGGTGGAGAGCTCCGACGCGATGACGGCCGACTGGGCCAAGCTGCCCTACGATGTGCTGGCCAAGATCAGCAGCCGCATCGTAGCCGAGGTCCCCGGC
>CAVAUO010000099.1:0-6186 GCA_963591685.1 Escherichia coli | reverse complement strand
ACAAATCGCTCGTGCGCGAAGGCGATCTTGAGGCCGACGACGACATCTTCGAAATGCTGAAAAAGCACCGTCGTTTCTGCATCAGCCCCTGCGCCTGCCTGCAGTCCTCGCGCGACATCATGGGCATGCACAACTGCGATCACGACGGCAACGTCTGCGTGCAAACCGATGAGATGGCCGATTACTATCTAGACGACCTTAAGCTTGGCCGCGAAGCGACGCTTGAAGAAGTGCACGACCTGCTCAAACGCAACGTCGACGCCGGCTTGGCCATCCAAACCACCTTCGCCAAGAAGAACGAGATCATCTGTAGCTGCAAGGTGTGCCACTGCGGCATTTTGCAGGCGGCGAAGATGTTCCCCGGCGATGCCATGAACAACATCTCGCGCTACCGCATCGATTTTGACAAATCCCTGTGTGTGCAGGACGGCGGATGCGCCGAGCGCTGCACCATGGGCGCCATCACCATCGGCGAGGACGGCTATCCCGTCACTGATTCCAGCTGCATCGGCTGCGGCCAATGCGTCATCGCGTGCAGCACCTGCGCACGTCAGCTGGTGCACAAAGATCCCGAGGGGCTTGATGAACTTCCCGATCTTGTGTGGGACGCCTACACCATCATGGAGAAGAACCGCCGCGAAAAAGGCGCGCTGAAGTAGAAAAGCAGACGGCAGGGCGACTTGCGGAGGTCGAGCGCCGGCCGAAGCCGACGAACCAGCAAGTCAACCGTGGGCAAGAGCGAGGCGGCTCGCGAGAGCTGGCGTTGGCCGAAGCCAGCGAGGTAGCAAGTCAACCGTGGGCGACGTCGGCGGAGAGAGGCATTGCGTAATAAGCAGCGCCTCCCCGCTGGCGGGTTGCCCGTTTTGCACCGAGCACAAAGACCGCCAAAAAGCGTCGCCCACTGCCAGTGGAACCAAAGGAGCAAGCATGCATGAAATGGCAATTCTTTCCAATGTGATGGACGTTGTGCTCAAGCATGCGCAGGAAAACGGCGCTTCCCAGGTTCTTGAAGTCAATCTGGTTGTGGGCGAGCTGCGCGACGTTGTGGACGAACTCATGGAAAGCTGCTTTCAGTTCCTTGCGCGCGACACCATTGCAGCCGATGCCAAATTGAGCATGGAGAAGGTGCCTTTACGAGCGCAATGCCAGGAATGCCTACTTGTGTTCAAAGCCGACGTGCACGACCCGGAAAGCCTGGTGTGCCCCGATTGCAGCAGCATAAAACTGGGGATCTACACGGGAAAAGAGTTCTACATCAAGAACATCGAGATTATCTAGGAATCAGAAGGAAGAGCCATGGAGCAAAGTCGCATCATCGAGATTAAAGAGGACATCCTCTCCAACAACACCAACGCAGCCGATGCCTTCCGCGCAATGCTCGCCCAGGAAGGCACTTTCTATACCGACATCATGGCTTCACCGGGAGCAGGCAAAACCACTCTTTTACTGGCGCTGCTCCCCTACCTGCGTAAACAAGGCGAGGTCGGAATCATCGAGGCCGATCTGGCCTCAACGGTTGACTCGCAGAAAATCAAAGACGCCGGCGTTGATGCGGTGCAGCTTGAGACCCACGGCATTTGTCACGTGGATATGAACATGGTTGAAAAGTCCTGGGCGGCCTTTGGAGACAAACATTACGACTTCCTCTTTTTGGAGAACATCGGCAACCTGGTTTGTCCCGCAGAATTCGATACCGGCGCGCATCGGCGTGTCATGCTTCTTTCGGTGCCAGAGGGCTACGACAAGGTTTACAAGTACCCGCCTATGTTCTCGGTGGTGGATGCGCTGATCGTCACCAAAACCGATTACCTGCCGCTCAACCCCGACTTCGACATGGCCGCGCTGCATAAACAAGCGCGCGTGCTCAACCCAAATCTGCGGATATTCGAAACCTGCGCCCGCACCGGCGAAGGCATAGAAGATCTGGCCGCCTGGCTTTGCGAATGCCGTACGGCAACTGTCGTATAGCCCAAGGAAACGAAGGCCGCGCTCTCGTCAAGCGTTGCTAACCAACGAGGCGGAATTAGTTCCTCGATCGCACCCTCCTGGCTCCTCGCTTATACCTTCCCTACTTACGGGAAACGCGAGCGCCTTGAGGAGTGTCCTCGACAACGAAGCCGGCGGCGGTGAATCCGTCGCGCACACTGTCAGCAACGGCCCAGTTCTTCTCGGCGCGGGCAGCGGCACGCGCGTCAAGCAAAGCCTGAACGGCAGCCTCGCCATCGGTGCCTTCGTAGCCTGCAACCTCGCGAGCAAGATCGAAGATCTCGGCAGGATAGCTGGCCTCTTCCTCGACACCGCCCAACTCGATACCCAGCACGGCAACGAGCTCGGCCACCACGTCGGCCGCAGCCTTAAGAGCAGGTGCATCAGCCGCAGCAAGCGAAGTCTCGCCGATAAGGGCATTGGCCTCGTTCACGAAGGTGAACACGAAGCCCAGGGCGCCCGCGGTGTTGAAGTCGTCGTCCATGGACTCGGTGAATCCCGCACGCATGGCATCAACGGCAGCGCTTAGTGCGGCGACATCAAGCGCCTTGCCCTCGCCAGCCACAGCATCAGCGCCATCAGCTCCGGCGTTATCGGCGGCCCAACGGGTGTTCTTCACGAAATTCTCGATACGGGAAAGCGCGGTCTCGGACTCCTTCAGGCGATCGTCGCTGAAATCGAGCGGGCTGCGATAGTGTGTCTGCAGCATGAGCATACGCAGAACCGCAGCGGGCGTCGTCTGCATAACGTCGCGCAGAAGTAGGAAGTTGCCCAGCGACTTGGACATCTTCTCGTTATTGATATTGAGCATGCCGCCATGCATCCAATAATTGTTGAAGGTCACACCATAGGCGGCCTCGGACTGGGCGCGCTCGTTCTCGTGATGAGGGAAGCACAGGTCGGCACCACCGCCATGGATATCGAAGGGCAGGTCGAGATACTTCTTGCTCATGGCCGAGCACTCGATGTGCCAACCAGGCCTGCCTTGCCCCCAAGGGGAATTCCAACTGGGCTCGCCGGGCTTGGCAGCCTTCCAAAGCGCGAAGTCCAAGGAATCGCGCTTGCGGTCTTCCAGACCCTGCCCGTCGGCGCGCAGCTCGCGGTGGCCCGATTCCATCTCGTCAATGTTGCGGCCCGAAAGCTCGCCGTAAGAGCCGTAAGAGCGCACGTCGAAATACACGTCACCCTCGGCCTCGTAGGCATGGCCGCGCTCGATCAAGAGCTGCACCAGCTCGATCATCGCAGGAATTTCTTCGGTGGCCTTGGGGCGAATGTCAGGGTCCTTCACACCGGCAGCACGCATGTCGGCGATGAACTGCTCGGTATAGCGCGAGGCCACAGCCTCGGCGGTGGTCCCCTCCTCGTTAGCCTTCTTGATGATCTTGTCGTCAACGTCGGTCACGTTCTGTACGAAGGTCACTTTGAAGCCGCGCCACTCAAGGTAGCGGCGCACAGTGTCGAAGCTGATGAAGGTGCGTGCGTTACCGATGTGAATGAAGTTATACACGGTGGGGCCGCACACATACATGCGCACCTCACCCTCGTGCACGGGGACGAACTCGCGCTTGGCGCGGGCCTTGGTATCGTAAATCTTGATGGTCATGAAAATCCTTAGCCTTTCAAGGATTGCGAATGTAAGTGCCTAATTATAGAAGAGGAGCGGCTCGCCTTAGAGGCTCGCTTTGGCCGCACGTTTGACCGTACCCTGCCTGCGTCCAATACGAACGCACGCAAGCGCCAAGCGCCGCTCTACGCTAGCAACATCGCTCAAGCAGCGCCACGGCCTCGGCGGAAATGCCCTCTTCCCTGCCCTCGAAGCCCAGGTGCTCGGTAGTGGTTGCCTTGACGCCGATATTCTCGACATCGATCTTCATGGCGCGCGCCAAATTCTCGCGCATAGCCTCGCGATGGGGAGATAGCTTGGGCGCCTGCGCGGAAATCACGCAATCGATGTCCAGAATCTCGTAACCCTGTTCGCGAACCAAGTCGGCCACGGCGCCCAGCAGCACCAGAGAATCAGCGCCCTTGTAGGCCGGGTCGGTATCGGGGAAGAGCTTACCGATGTCGCCGCCACGGATGGCGCCCAACAAGGCGTCGGCCACCGCATGAGCCAAAACGTCGGCGTCGGAATGACCAAGAAGCCCCTGATGATGAGGTATTTCCACGCCGCCTAAAATTAGCTTCCTGTCCTTGGCGAAAGCATGGACGTCAAAGCCCAAGCCAATACGCAAGCCCTTATTCGGCATCGGCGGATCCTTCCTTGGAGGAGTGGTTCTTAGACGAGCTTTCGTCCTTCATAGCGTTTTCGAGCGCCGCACGAACGGCAGCGGAGATAATGCGGTAATCCTCGGGCACGGTGAGCTTAAGGTTGTCGCGTTTGCCCTCGACCATCAGCACGCGGCCGCCCAAGCGCTCGATAAGAGAGGAGTCGTCGGTGCCCACGAAGCCGTGCGAGAGCGCGTCGGCATGAGCGCGGCGGTAAATGCCCGCACGGAAGACCTGCGGGGTTTGGGCGTTCCAGAACACCGAGCGATCAGGTGTGCCCACGATAGCGCCGTTCTCGACCACCTTCAGCGTGTCGATGGAGGGATGGCCCACCACTGCGCCGTCGGCGTCGAAATTGCCTTTAAGCGTTGCGATGGTGTGCTCAACGAGCTTGGCCGAAACCAAGGGACGCGCGCCATCGTGCAAGAGGATGAAGTCGTATTTCTCAGGCACCTGCTCCAAGCCGTTGAAGGCGGATTCCTGACGGATGGAGCCCGATTCGGCCATCACGATCGGCGTTGCGAACTCGTAAGGGTCGATGGCGCGGGAAAGGTACTCGGCAGCGCGCTCCTTGGGAGCCACCACCACGATAAGACCGATATCAGGCACGCGGTCCATGACCTCGATGGAGCGCGTGAGCACGGGCTTGCCCGCAATTTCAACCAGCTGTTTGCCGCCCTCGCGGCCGAAGCGCTCGCCCGAGCCGCCAGCCAGGATAACGGCAGCGGTTGCGGCCTTTTTGTCAACGATGCCCTGCGGGCGGTACTCCGCCTGCAGGGCATCGAATTCAGCATCGTCCAAGGTCTCCAGAAGGTTGCGCAAGGCAAAGGGGGCAGATACGGGATCGACGATTTCCTTGGCCATTGTTCCTCCTGGCGACTCGCGTGTTAATCGGCTGCTTGGCCTCCCTGGGCGCTGCCGCCGCTTGGCAGACCGGCATGTCCCAAATCGTACTGAGACAAAAGCAGCTCGGCTTCCTTGGCAATGGTATCACGCTTGCGGGGCGCGGGGATGGATCCGGAGCCAGCGGCGAAGCTGAGCTTGCCGTCAACCACGTCCACATCGATAACCGATCCAGCCGTCCACTTGCCCTCAAGAATTTGCTCGGACAAGGGATCCTCGAGCAGGCGTTGGATGGCGCGGCGCAAAGGACGCGCGCCCATGGCCAGATCGGTGCCCTCCTTCACCACAAAGCGCGCCGCCTCGTCGGTGAGGTTGATGGTCATGTTCTGCTCGATCAAGCGCTCGCGCAGATCGGACACCATCAGGTCAACGATCTCGAGCAGCTCTTCCTCGGTGAGGCTCTTGAAGACGATGATCTCGTCCAGGCGGTTAAGGAATTCGGGCTTGAACAGGCGTTTGACCTCAGACATCACGCGTGTCTTGATTTCCCTGTCGTCCATGCCGCCGTTCTTTGCGCCGGTGAAGCCCAAGGGAGCCTGCGCGGTGATCTCACGCGCACCAACGTTGGAGGTCAGGATGATGACGGTGTTGCGGAAGTCGACCGAGCGGCCCTGCGAATCGGTCAGGCGGCCTTCCTCCAAAATCTGGAGAAGGATGTTGAACACATCGGGATGCGCCTTCTCGATCTCGTCGAAAAGAACCACCGAATAAGGCTGCTGGCGCACGGCCGTGGTCAGCTGGCCGCCCTCGTCGTAGCCCACGTATCCCGGGGGCGAACCGATAAGGCGCGATACCGTGTGCTTTTCCATGTACTCGGACATGTCGAAACTGATAAGCGCGCGCTCGGTGCCGAAAAGGAACTCGGCGAGCGCCTTGGAAAGTTCGGTTTTACCCACGCCGCTGGGGCCAAGGAACATCAGCGAGCCAGCGGGGCGCTTGGGGTCCTTCAGCCCCGAACGGCTGCGACGGATCGCCTTGGAGAGCGCGGTTACCGCCTCGTCCTGACCGATCACGCGCTCATGCAGCACGGAC
>CAVAUO010000098.1:0-6442 GCA_963591685.1 Escherichia coli | reverse complement strand
CCGATCCCTGGGAGCAGGTGCGCGTGGCAGTTTACGTGACCGATGCTCGTGAAGCAGTTGGCAAATAAAGCCTAATAACCTGGGAAAATAGCTCAGGTTATTTTATATTAAGAGACACCTTGTATATTAGTATCATCGGATTAAAGGAGCGCTTTGATCATGTCGTTAGATACTTTTGAAAATAAGCACGTAAAGCAGCTTGGCTTCTTATCAATTTTGTTTTTTATAGCTTCGATCTTTGTTTTTGCTTTGCCCGCTTGGGCGGATACAAACGTTTCATTAAAAGTAGGTCAGTATACGCAAAAGTATGTATATGAATATAGCAATTTCAACGCTTCAGGGTACAATGGCGACTTTTCCTATTCTACCGTGGAAGATAATTACAAAATTAGCTCTTCAAACCCCAAGGTTGCTACGGCGATATATTGGAGCAGCACTGATCGCTCCGGTAAGTATTGGGGCATCTCTGAGAATGTAACCGCATATTTAAGAATTTTAGGAAAGAGCGCAGGCTCTGCAACGATTACGCTAAGTAGAACTTGGACTTCAAGAGAGTGCCCCTATGAGCGGCAGTTTGATGGGAGTTACTTAGCAAACGAAACAACAAAGACCGAATCGAAAAAATATATATTCAAGGTTTCAGTAAGCAAGAACGGGGTAATTAAAGCATCAGCATGTGATGGGTTGTTTAAAGGAAAAAAGTACTCTGTAAAGAATCTGTTTAGGAATGTCGCATTTGATTGCGTAAATAGCGGCATGGAAACCTCGGGCTCTGAGGATAATTCTGAAGATTTTGATATCACCTACGATGCTCCAGCTTCCGATAAGGCTCCAAGCGTTCTTTCTGGCGGAAAATTTCTGAAAGGTAAAGGCTATAAAGTTTATAGCAAGGGCAAAAAAATAAAATTCACCAAATCAGGAAAGATTGTCGTTAAGTATAAAGCGGGAAAAACAAAATATAAAATTACATGCTCTAAGATAAGGACTCTTGCAGCCTTTAAGAAGGCAGCTAAAAAAGAGATCAAAGAGCACCTTTTTCATCCGTCTACCTTTAAGATCAAGAAAACAACATTTCATTGGGATAAAGAAGTCGGACGGTATTACGCGACAGTTAAGTTTAGTGCCAAATCTATATATGGAAGTCGCCGCACTGAATCGATCGATGTTTACTACGACGATGGCTACATTGCGTGTAATTATTGTGGCTTAGAATCCGGAGAATTTGACGCTATGGCTGAAGGCTAGAGTCGATCATTGCGGACAATCGATATCAAGCTATCTTTAACGCAACTCGTCAGTCTATATTGTGTATGAGGGCTGGTTTTGCGTGGCATACAAGTTAACTCCAGCGTTGAGGAGCCTGTGCATGGTTTGGTCTGGCGCGTAATGCTTCCATCTGTGACTAAGTGGAGTAAAACAACCCCAGGTTTCATATGCGTAGACCATGCGCCATTCTTGTTCCAACCATATACGGGACGTCTCCGCGCCAGATGAATCATGAGCTACTACGGTCATGCCTATCGCTTCGAGTGTCGGATTATCCAGGTTAATTCTGAAGCCGACCCTTGGGCGCGTCCGCGCGTGGCGATTTGCGTTACCGTCGCCCTTGTCTCGCTAATAAGACGATGCATCAAAGCTCAGCTCTTCCGCTGAATACTCTCGTGCCCACCATCATGGTTAGCTCCAACTCCATGGTGGTGCGGCTTTTTGCTTTGTGGAGGATTTCGTGCGCACTCCCACCTCTGATGAGACGGATATTTAAGCTGAAGAAAGAGCTGCGGCAAAGGCTATTTAAGTAATCCTTAACTAACTTTTTGCGGAATGACGTGACTCAAAAGGTGGCTTCATTAAGTTGAAGTGCCGTTCTGCTCGCGCGAGGGAAATCGTGCGCGTATAATCTCGCTCAGTACGCGTTTTTAACCGCGTTGAAACATTTTGCAACCTGCCGCTTGCGGCAATGAGTTTTAAGGAATGTCAAAGTGAATACGTATGGCGTGGAGAAGCTGGGCATCAATGCAGCGAAAGTGCATCGCAATCTTGAGCCCGCAGCTCTTACCGAAATTGCGCTCCTCAACGGCGAGGGCCATTTGAGCGCAACAGGTGCTCTCGTTGTCGAGACGGGCAAGTACACTGGTCGTGCCGCAAAGGACAAGTTCATCGTCGATAGCGAAGGCGTCCACGACTTGATTCAGTGGGGTTCCGTCAACCAGCCCACCAGCCAGGCAACTTTCGACGCTTTGTACGAGCGCGTGTGCGAGTATCTTTCCGGCAAAGAAGTCTACGTGTTCGACGGTTGCGCAGGCGCCGATTCCAAATACGCCAAGAACTTCCGTATCGTAAACGAGCTTGCTTCCCAGAACCTCTTCATCCATCAGCTGCTTCGCCGTCTTCCCGCCGAAGCGCTTGAGGGCTTTGAGGCTGACTACACCATCATTGCTGCTCCCGGTTTCAAGTGCGACCCTGAGCGCGACAACACGCGTTCCGAAGCCGCCATCATGCTTGACTATGAAAAGCACCTGGCTGTTATCGCTGGCACTCAGTACGCCGGCGAGATCAAGAAGACGGCTTTCTCCATCATGAACTTCATCCTTCCTCAGCAGGGCGTTTTGCCTATGCATTGCTCCGCCAACATCGGCGAGGATGGTGTTTCCGCTGTGTTCTTCGGCCTTTCCGGCACGGGCAAGACCACTCTCTCCGCCGACCCTGCTCGCCAGCTGATCGGCGACGACGAGCACGGTTGGTCCGATGACGGCGTGTTCAACTTCGAGGGCGGCTGCTATGCCAAGTGCATCAACCTATCCGAGGAGAACGAGCCCGACATCTACCACGCTATCCGTTTCGGTGCGCTGGTCGAGAACGTCGTTATGGACGAAGAAACCCGCCAGTTCGATTTCGACGACGATTCCCTGGCCGTTAATACGCGTGTTGGCTATCCCGTCGAGCACATCGAGAACATCAAGCTCGATGGCAAGGGCGGCCTGCCCAGCACGGTGATCTTCCTTACGGCCGATGCTTTTGGCGTTTTGCCTCCGATCTCCAAGCTCAATCTTCCTCAGACCGAGTACTACTTCCTGTCCGGCTTTACTTCCAAGCTCGCTGGCACCGAAATCGGCGTCAAAGAGCCCGTACCCACCTTCTCCACTTGCTTCGGCGAGCCTTTCCTGCCTTTGAATCCTTTGGTGTATGCGGGTATGCTGCGCGAGCGCGTGGTGCGCGAGAACGCCAACGTGTACCTGGTTAACACCGGTTGGAACGGTTCGGGCGAGCGCACCAAGCTTCGTTACACGCGTGCCATGGTTACCGCTGCCCTGAATGGCGACCTTGAAAAGGTTGAGTTCGTTACCGATCCTTATTTCGGCGTTTCGGTTCCCACCAGCTGCCCCGGTTGTCCCGACGACCTGATGGTCCCCGCAAATCTGTGGCAGGACAAGGAAGCTTACGCCGAAGCTGCTGCCAAGCTTTCCGCCATGTTCAAGGAAAATTTCGACGCCAAGTACTCCGACGCCTCCGACGAGATCAAGGCTGCAGGTCCTCAGGCTTAAGCTTGAGCGATTCTTGGAGATCTTCATGAAGTTCACCCTTGGCCTTGCACAGACTTGCCATCCTGAAGATGGCGATGTGATCAACCTGGTTGATCGCGTTGCCTACGAGGCTCAAGAGGCTCGCGTGGATTTGTTAGTGTTTCCCGAAAGCCTGATGACGCGCTACGAGCGCGATTTGGGGGATTTCCTAGCTGCCGCCGAGCCCTTGGACGGGGAGTTTTGCGCTGCCATGAACAAGCTGGCAGCAAAGCATGGCCTTTGGATCGTCTACACCGTGAACGAGCTTAATCCAGGCGGCAAGCCTTTCAATACGGTCGTCGTGGTGGACGATAGGGGATGCATGCAGGGCGTCTATCGCAAGGTGCACCTGTTTGACACCGACTTCACGCGCGAGTCCGATCGTATGGGCAAGGGCGACAGGCTTTTTGAGCCGATTGACACGCCTTTCGGGAAAATCGGGCTGGGGATTTGCTATGACCTGCGCTTCCCCGAAGCTGCTCGTTTTGCTGCGCTTCATGGTGCTGATCTTATGATTTACCCCGCTGCCTGGGTCGACGGAAAGCTCAAGGCCGATCAATGGCAGACGCTTTTGGCTGCTCGCGCCATCGAGAACGAGATGTTCGTTGCTGGTGTAAGCCGCGCGGACGCGGGGTACATCGGTCAAAGCTGCGTGGTCGACCCGCAAGGCGTGGTCATTGCGGCAGGGGGTCCTGCTCAGACCCTTGTTGTTTCCCGCATCGACACCTCGCTCATCGGCGAGGTTCGTTCGCGCATGCCCGTGCTCGAACATCGCCGCCCCGAGCTTTATCTTTAGCTGAAAGAGCGTTAGCAGGGCGAAGGATATATTTATCAGGGCTATAGTGCCGTAGCCTTAACCGGCGGCACTATAGCCAGACGAAAGGGCGTTGACTCGGTTCGGAGTCAACGCCCTTTGCGCGTTCTTCTTGAGCGAGATCTTTAGTCTGCGTTGGTGTAGCTCGGCCGCTCTTCACAGGTTTTGGCTGCGGCTTCTATATCCTTCAGAGCGGAGTTTGGGTTTTCCCAGGCCTTCACCACGGAATTGCCCTTCAGCTCAACCACGCAGGGGACCGATTCGACGCCCCAGCTGTCAAGCAGGGCTCGCATCTCGCCGGCTTGGTTTCCATTTCGGTCGAGCGTGGTGTCGTAAACGGCAAGGGAGTAGCTGGTGCTGCCTTTTGCGTAGGCTTCTCCCCATGCCTTTTCGAAGGCTTTGCAATCGTCGCAATCGCTGCGACCGATATAAAGCAGCCAAGGCGAGCCTTCGGCGGTGTCTTCCTGGATGCTCGCGAGCGTCTCCTGCGTGAAGGCCGCGTTGTTGGAGTAAGCGCCGGAACCATAGGCTTTGGCTTCGTTTAGTTTGTCTTGCACGGTGTAGAGCCCCAGAGCCGTGCTCGCGATTCCGAACACAAGGAGGAGGATGGCCACGCATCCGATTACGCGTGCTCCTATGATGGTCGCTTTACCGGCGACGGAAGCAAAGCAAAGCAGCAAGCCCAGAGGAATCGCCACGATGATGGAGAGTCCGATTCCGACCATCTGCGCGATCCCCTCATTTTCAGGGATTCGCGTAATCCACCAGTAGTCGTTGCTGTAGCACTGGGAGGAAATTGAAAGGTAGTATCCAGCAAGGGCGATGAATGCGATGGTGAGGACAATGATCGCCGCACCGATTGCGCGATGTTTAACGTTCTTCATTCGCCCTCCTTACGGGTTGCATCCGTGCTTGGCGCAAGTAGCTAAGGACACGTTTGGCCTGGCTGGTTCGATGTTGATATCCCATTTGCCGTATTTGAGCCCCTTTGCGGCAAGTAGGTTGGTATGGCAGTAATACTGAGTTTTTAGGGATTTCTCATTCTTCCACTTTTTGCTGCTCTTGAATTTGTTTTTCACAATACTCCAAGAGGTGCTACGGAAGGAATTTGCCGTTTCGCTGTTGGCGAGAGAGGTGACGCAGCTAATCTTGAAGGCATCGGTAGGGACAAGGTGCAAATATGTGATTTTCTTTGTTCCGGACCAAGCGCCAGTTCCCGACTTAGCGTTGGTGGTCCCCCAGCTTCCGGATTTGAACCAACCGGAAAATTTGATTGAAGGGTCCGCAACGACGGGGTATTTGGCGGCATCCTTGTGCTCGACGACCTGAGTAATCGTGTCACCATTGATGCGATAGTAAGTGGTTAGCTTGTTTCCGTTCGCGTCTAGGGCCCAGGGGACCCCTATCGCAAATAGGCTGTCGCCACTTTCGTCAACAGCTTCGATGGAACCATCCGTATTGCCCTCAAGGTCCTCGGAAAACTTAAGGCTCGTATGCTCGGGGAGGTTGAATTTCATTGAGTACTCCTCAGGGGCATCACCGTTGGTGATTACGAACGAGGTTCGGACGGTTCCTTCGGAGGCCTCGATGATGGCAGAGGCGCCATTTGAGGAATCCAACTTTACTTTGCTATCGTCGGCTAAGGTCTCGCCTGAAAAGCCCGATAGTTGAAAAGATGCGGAAACCTTAGTCTCATCGTCTGAATCGAAGAAGCATTCGGCATCGGAATCGCTTTCCTGGACAGTGACATTTTGATTTTCGTCCGCCGCTGTTAGTCCGTTTTCTGTTTCTTCGAAGTCGTTTGCGTTATCTAGAGGAGCTGCACTGTCTACTGCTTCGCTTGCGAGGTCTTTTTCGTTTGCCATGGCGTAAGATGCTCCAAGGCATATTAGCGTGGCGCAGATGAGAAAAACGACCAGCAAGGTAGCTGTTTTCTTGATCTGTGTCATTTTCTGTCCTTTCGTAGCTTGTTTTCGTTTGCTGTTAGGCTGCACGTTAGGGCGAAGGACGCAGAATGTCTGTCATCACGGTTTATGCATTTGCTGATTACAGGCGTTATGCCTGATAG
>CAVAUO010000097.1:0-6549 GCA_963591685.1 Escherichia coli | reverse complement strand
CTCTCGGGACGACCGATGTCGCGCAGAGCGTCGAGCGCGGCGCGGACGGTACGGCCGGTAAACAGGACGTCGTCAACAAGGACGACCTGCTTGCCGTCGATCAAAAAGCCGATCTCGGTGGATTCAACCTGAGGGGCCAAATAGGTCGTGTAATCGTCGCGATAGAAGCTGATGTCGAGCTTGCCTAGAGGAAGGCGCACTCCCTTGATCTTCTCGATCGCGTTGACGAGCCTTGCGGCAAGGATATCGCCACGCGTGACGATGCCCACGACGACCAAGCCTTCGATGCCGCCGTTCTGCTCGATGATCTGGTGAGCCATGCGAACGATGGCGCGCTCGATCTCGTCGGCGTTCATGCAGATGGACTTAAGGCCTGCGTGTTTTGCCGCGGCGGAACTTGCGCCCCCGACGGCTGCAGCCTGCGTACCGGACTCGGCCGGCGCGGCGGCTGTTTGCGATGCATTTTCCATAGGCACCCTTTCTTTGTGTGCGGAGCCATTGGTTGATTAAAAGATTATACAAGCCCCGCGCGGGCCTAGGACGAATTACCGCAAAAGGAGCCGGGCGCAATCGCGCTACAATGCAACGAGCAAAACATTGCGGCGGCACAGCATCAACGCAGCTGATCCCTTGCCGCCGCACGACCAAAGCACTACAGCAGCCCCGGGGCCGCACGACGAAAGGAAATCAATGGAGCGCATCGCGAGCTTTTCGGTTGATCATCTGGTGTTGGAACCAGGAATCTACGTTTCCCGCGCAGACGAGGACACGGCCACGGGCTGCGTGACCACCACCTTCGACCTGCGCATGACGGCACCCAACCGCGAGCCCGTCATGGACACCGCCGCCGTGCATGCACTCGAGCATCTGGGCGCCACCTTCCTGCGTAACGACGAGGAATGGTCCGACCGCGTGATTTATTTCGGCCCCATGGGATGCCGCACTGGCTTCTATCTGGTTGTCTTTGGCGAATGCCAACCGAGCGACGTCGCCGGGCTGGTACAGCGCATGTTCGAGTTCGCGCGCGACTTCGAGGGCGAGATCCCCGGCGCCAAGCCCGAGGAATGCGGCAACTACCACGACTCCGACCTGGCCCAAGCCAAATGGTGGGCCGCACGCTACGTCGCCAAAACGCTTGAGCATTTGGATGAGGCGCACACTCACTACCCCGCCCTACTTAGCTAGAGCCACCGCGGCAACGAACGCCAGCCCCAGCCAAAACACTTGCGTAAACCCGAAAGGAACACCATGAGTACCTACGCGAAAATCGGCATCATCGGCCCCATGGACGTCGAGGTCGAACTTCTTAGATCTGCAATGGAATCCGAAGGCGACATACGCAGCACCACCGTGTGCGGCAGAGATTTCCTTGAGGGTACGCTTTGCGGTCAGGAGGTCGTGCTAGTAAAGTGCGGCGTTGGCATGGTGAACGCAGCCGCCTGCACACAGGCGATCATCGGGCAGTTCGGCGTCAACGCGGTCATCAACACCGGCATCGCGGGCTCGCTCGACTCCTCGATCGAAATCGGCGAACTTGTCGTCGCAAGCGACGCCGTCAACCATGTGATGGACGTAAGCAACCTCGGCTACGAGCCGGGGCAAACCCCAGACGTGGACACCCTGGCCTTCAAGGCCGACCCCGTTCTTGTTTCGGCGATTCGCGAAATCGAGCAGGATTTTGGCATCGTCGCGCATTCCGGGCGTGTTGCCTCGGGCGACTTCTTCGTTTGCAGCAACGAGGAAAAGGAACGTATCACCGGCTTGTTCGGTGCAAGCTGCTGCGAGATGGAGGGCGCCGCGATTGCGCAGGTGTGCCATCTGTCCGGCGTGCCCTTTGCCATTGTGCGCGCCATCTCCGACAAGGCCGATGGCAGCTCGAGCGTCGACTACCCCACCTTCGAGAAGAAGGCCGCCCACGAAAGCGCCAAACTCGTCATGGGGCTGATGAAGCGCCTAGCCTAGTACTTTTGGCGGAGCACCCTGGTGTTTGTGGGGAATTTTACGCTTGGCGGAACAGCCGGCGCTCACGGGATAAGGGAGCGAGTGGCAGGAGCGAGGGACCGGTCGCCTGCCGCCTACACAAGACGTTAGCCGTTTTACGCAAGACACGGATGGCGGCCGAACCTTATGCAAACGCAAACAACTGCCGGCCGCCTGTACGCCAACCGTTCGCACGAAGTGGGAGCGGTCGTTCCTCCCGCACAACACGGCAAGCTTTTCTTTGGCTCTCGAGCCGATCCTTGAGTCTTCGAGATTTCTTTGGATCTTCAGCTTTTCCTCAAGTTTTCCTTGGTTTTAATTTCGGTCCGGCTTAGTTCGCCTTCATATTGACTTTAACCGCCTTGAGGAAAATGATCCTATGAGCATCTTCATAGGACATAGATCAGCCTTGGAATTCTGGAGGCTACACGACCTCGACTCTTGCCGGCCGTCGAAAGCACTGCCGCAACCAAGTCGAGGTACGAGCTCTTTCCCAGCAAAACAAATCAAAGCCGAAGAACTTGAGCTGAGCGCACCCCTTCATCTCGAGGTCGCGGACTGCCGCAACAAACGCAAGTCTCCCCTTTTTGTCACCCATTGCACCAAACACGATTTTCCCCAATCTTCTTTCCTCAAATTCGATGAGGCCATCTTCGTCAGCTGCCCTGAGCTCACGTTTCGTGAGGCAGCCAACTACCTGAACCTTATCCAGCTAATCCGCCTAGGCTACGAACTTTGCGGATTTTATTCCCTGAACCCAGGTGCAACGAGCTCACGGCCAACGGTTTTGGCACGCAAACCAAGGACCACCCCGGAAATAATCAGGTCATACCTGCAGCGTTACCCCGATAGTCCCAACAAGCACAAGGCGATCAGGGCTGCGGGATTGATTTTGCCCTCAGCCGCCTCGCCCATGGAGACCAACCTATCCATGCTTCTTAGTCTGCCCACCAGCCTGGGAGGCTTCGGGCTTCCCGCACCGGAATTGAACTACCCGATACGTATATTGGGCAATGGGGTTTCATTGGACGATAGGGTCTCCTTGGGCGATGAGCTTCCCCTGGGCGACGCGTCCTTCTCCCCCGCCACGAACACCAGACCCTCCAGTAAGTTTCTGGCCGAAAAGACGCTTCGTTGCGATTTATGCTGGCCAGACAAGCGATTTGCCCTCGAATACGACAGCGATCAGTTTCACTCCGGACGCGAGAAGCTAAACAAGGATTCGCGAAGACGAGCGCTTCTTGAATCGGCGGGAATTCACGTCGTCTCAGTAACAAAAAAGCAAGTCCTTGGCATGATGGCCCTTAAGGAAATCGCGAACATCACCGCAAAACAACTAGGGGTCAGGCTGCGGATTCGTAGGAGAGACTTCGATGAAAGGCATCTTCTGCTAAAGAGGGAGCTTCGTCGCTAGGCCCAGGGGTCAAGCTCCGCACCCACAGCGCTTGCTCGCATGCCGAAAATAGCTCTCGTACTGAAAATACCCACGGCCCAGAGTGTCGCAACCATCGAGCCCCATTCAGGTGCCCGCGACGACCACCTCCCCAGACCCAAGGGTCAGCAACCCGACATTCTTGCCAGTTTGTTGGGTTATGTGGTCAGAACCCCTCTTCAGGGGACGCCAAATCCCAAATCAGGCCTCCTTTTGGTCAAAAGTCCTGCCTGGGGGTAGATTCCGGGGCACTCGAACGATCAATTTGAGATGCCCTGGAGCAAGCCCATTTACCACAAGCTTCTGACCTGGTGTTTTAATTTTGCTGCTACAAACAAAATTATTCGAAATTACGGGAATACGGGCAAATGGTCAAAACCGCTACCCCGGGGTAGCGGTTTTGACCACAGAACAAGCTTTGGAGAGATTGGGTCATGGTACAGGTGCGCCGAATTGCACCGCCAAGCGAAGGCCAGGCGCTCACCCGTGCAGCCGTGGCGCAAATGCGCCGAACCACACCGCTTAGCGTGCTAGGCCCAGTGCTCGCGCATGTAGGACCATTTGGCGTCGCGCTCCTGCTCGATCAGGGTAATGTCGTCGTCGGTAAGCGCGCGGAAGCGACCCTGGTGCTTCAGGTAATCGCGCACTGAGGTGAATTCCTTGGGGTTGCGATTCAGTTTGAACTGGCCGCCCTCGAACTCGGCCAAATACCACAGGCCGCAGTCAACGATGTCCTTGGCAACCTCGATGGTCTCGTCCACACCGCAGCCCCAACCTGTCGGGCAAGGAGCGATGACGTGCAGGTACTTAGTGCCTTTGATGCTCGCGGCCTTCTCAACCTTGCGGATGAAATCGTTCAAGTAACCGATCGAGGCCGTTGCAGCATAGGCGACGCCATGAGCAGCCACGATCTCGAACATATTTTTCTTCTGGGTGAGGCAACCGCGGCTCTCGCCGGCCACCGGCGTCGTGGTGGTGGAAGCGCCGAAGGGCGTTAGCGAGCTTTTCTGAATGCCCGTGTTCATGTAAGCCTCGTTGTCGTAGCACACGTAGATCACGTTATCGTTGCGATCGATGGTGCCCGAAAGCGCAGCCAGACCGATGTCGGCGGTTGCGCCGTCGCCCGCAAAGCCGACCACGGTGTAGTCGTCGGGGTTTTTGCCCTGCGCCTTCAGGCCGACCTCGATGCCCGAGATAACGGAAGCGGTGGCAGCAAAAGGCGTGATCATGGCGTTGTTGGAGAAGCTCAGCTGCGGGAAGTTGAAGCCCGTGGCGCTCATGCAGCCCGCAGGAAGCGCAGCAACGGCGTTGGGACCCAGCACCTTGAGCGTATGACGAACGACCAGCGAGCCGCCACAGCCGGCGCAGGCCTTGTGGCCGAAGAAGAACTCGTCGTCGGTGATGTTGCGTGCGTTGATGGCCATTACTCAGCCTCGCTTTCGTTCACAGCCACACCCGTGGCACAACCCAGCTCATCGGCAGGCGAATCGATGCCGAGGAAGCTCACGCGCGGGCAGCTGAAGTCGGCGTCGTCGGCAAGCTTGCAAAGACACTGGTAGATTCCGCTCATTTGAGCTGCGGAAATGTCGTCGCCGCCCAAACCGCCGACGAAGTTGAGAGCAGGGATGAACAAACCCGCCTGCTGCAGGGCGGAGTTCACGTTCGTGAAAACCGTGCCCTCGGCGCCGAAGGAGACGTCCTTTTCCAGCACGCCTACGGCCTTGGCGCCCTTAAGAGCAGCGGCGATGGCGGCAAAGGGCATGGGGCGCAAATAGCGAATGCGAAGCATACCGGCCTTGATTCCGGCCTCGCGATACGCGTCCACCGTGGTGTGGGCCAAGCCTGCAATCGAGCCGAGCGTCACCAAGATAACGTCAGCGTCCTCGCAACGGTAGCTCTCGACAGCACCGGGGTACTCGCGCCCAAAGACCTGCGCGAAATCGGCCTCAACGCGCTCGACGGCATTCAGGGAATCCACGGTGTCGTGATGTTCCCAGAACTTGAAGTAACGGTTGTACTCGGGGCCAGCGGAGTAACCGATGTTCACCGGGTTGTCGAAGTCGAAACGATTCGTGGTGACATACGGAGGCAGGAAAGCATCGGCTTGCTCCTGCGTGGGTACGTCGACCATCTCGTAGGTATGCGTAAGGGCGAAGCCGTCAATGTTCACCATGACGGGAATCATCACGTCCTCGCTTTCGGCAAGTTTGTAGGCCATCAGGGCCAGATCGAGCGCCTCTTGGTTGGTGTCGGCGTAAACCTGAATCCATCCATGGTCAAGAAGAGACAGCGAATCGCGCTGATCGCCGTAAATATTCCAAGGCAGCGCAGTGGCGCGGTTGGCGTTCATCATCACGATGGGGAAACGGCCGCCCGACGCATAGGTCAGATTCTCGGCCATGTAGAGCAAGCCCTGGCTCGAGGTCGCCGTAAAGGTGCGCGCACCAGCGGCAGCAGCGCCGATGCAGGCAGCCAAAGCCGTATGCTCGGACTCGACGTGCATATACTCAGCATCAAGCTCACCTGCGCCCACCATCTCGGACAAGCGCTCGACCACGACGGTCTGGGGCGTAATGGGATAGGCGGAAATCACCTGGGGACGAGCCAGGCGCACGCCCTCGGCGAAAGCCTCGTCGCCGGAAAGGAACTTTCTCATGCTCTACTCCCCTTCCAAGGTAGTCGCATCGGGAGATAAAGAAGCGTCCGCGCCGGCAAGATTGCCGGAAACGATGGCCGACGCAGCGTCGGCGCCGACGGAAGAGCCAGCAGCAACGGAGAACCCGGCACCAGCCGTCCCGGCGTCCGCGCCAGCGGCGGCGGCTTCCTCGGCCTTGCGAGCCTCGCCTTCGGGGATCATCGTAAGCGCACCGGTGGAACAGCTCTTGGCGCAAATGCCGCAACCCTTGCAAAAATCCAGGTCAAGGCCAATCGACGTATCAGCACGATTGGAAGGGCAAGCCTCCGAATCGTTGGCGACCTTGAACACGGCCCCGTCAGGACAGTGCATATAGCATTTCAGGCAGCCATTGCACTTGGCGGGATCGAATACCGGGCGCTCGTTGCGCCAACCAGCATTCTTCACCGTAAGGTAACCGGCGGCGAAGCAGGTGCTGCGGGCGTATTCGGTGGGGTCAAGC
>CAVAUO010000096.1:0-6606 GCA_963591685.1 Escherichia coli | reverse complement strand
ACATCACGTTCCATGTGCTGTTCGAGGTCTCCATGCCGTTTGTCGTGTTCCTGTTCTCGGAGCTGGTGGGCGTTTCCGGCATCCTGGCAGTTGTTGCGTGCGGCATCGTGTGGAGCATGTTCCGCGATCATAAGATCTCCCCGTACCAGAGCCGCTTGAACATCGCGGTTACCAGCGTTTGGAAGGCAATCGCCTTCACCCTGAACGGCATCGTTTTTGTTCTTTTGGGCGTGCAGCTTCCCAACGCTATGCAGTCTACGTGGGACAACGTCTACATCAACAACCTGGATCTCATCGGCTATGTATTGCTGCTTACGGCCCTTATCGTTGGATTGCGTTTCATATGGGCGCTCATCATGGCCAGGCTGCTTGTCAACCCCGATACGGGCAAGCGCGACAAGCTCAGCTTACGTATGGCGAAGAATGCGCTTATCACCACGGTGGGTGGCCCTAAGGGCGCAGTTACCCTTTCCATCGTTTTCACTATCCCGTTCCTGCTGTCTGACGGCTCTTCGTTCCCGCAGCGTTCCCTGATCATCTTCTTGGCTTCGGGCGTTATCTTGATCACCCTTGTTCTTGCCAATTTCCTTTTGCCGATCCTTGCTCCACGCGAAAACAGCCAGGCCAGCGATGAGGCTCAAGAGGAATTGAACCGCACCAAGATCGAGATCCTGCGAACGGTCATTGAGCGCTTGATGGCGGACTCCTCGGGAGAGGACGATCGTGAAACCAAGATCGTTGTTTCCTCTTACAACAATCGAATCAGGACCATTCGCTCCATGTCCGATATCGAGGAGCCGGCGGTTGCCTCTTTGCGCCTTGAGGTTCTTGATTACCAGGCATCGCATCTTATCGAGGCGGCTAAACGCAAGGAGATCGATTCGTACGAAACATTCGAGTATCTGGAGCGCCTTTCCCGGCAGAAACGCTTGATCGCCCACTCGAAAGATGCCTCTTTCACCACGCGATACCGTTTGATGCGTCTTCGTTCCGCCTTCGTGATGCTGCGCAGGAGCATCACCACGTTCTTCGGGCGCTCTGTACTGGTGAACACCGAGTCTATGGACAAGGTGCGCGAGATGTCTGAACGCTATGCCATCGAATATCTGCAAACGCTGGTTGACGATCCGAACTACGCCAGCGAGGTGGTGGCAAAGCTTATGATCGCGCATGAGCGTGCGCTTTCGGTGTTCGACAAGTCTGACGCCACCATCTCTTCCGAGGCGGTTGAAAACGCTGTGATCGGGATCGAGGACATCCAGCGTCGCGGTCTTCAGTTCGAGCTTGAGGTTATTCAAGATTTCTATGCATCGGGCAACTTGACGCGCTCTCAGGCAAAGGATATGCGCGACAACGTCTCGCTTATGCTGCTGGACCTGGAAGAGAACGTGTAGGTTCAGCATTGGACAACGAAAGGCTTCAGCGGATAAAGGATCAGCTGGCCAGCGTTCCTGCCGAGCCCGGGGTTTATCTCTGGAAGAACGATCGGGGTGAGGTGATCTACGTTGGCAAGGCGAAGCAGCTTCGGGCCCGTATGCGCCAGTATGTCAATTTCCAAGATGACCGCGTAAAGATTCCGCTCTTGGTTTCCCAGATCCACTCCTTCGAGTACGTGGTTGCGGCAAACGAGCACGAGAGCTTGGTTCTTGAGCGAAATCTTATCGAGCAATACGCTCCGTATTTCAATGCCGACTTCAAGGACGATAAAACCTATCCGTTCATAGCCCTGACGAAAGGCGATGTGTTTCCCGCCATCAAGTACACCCGCGAGAAGCATAAGCCGTCCTCGCGTTATTTCGGTCCCTATACGGACAGTCGGGCTGCCAGGAGCCTGGTGGATATCATCCGACGGGTGGTGCCCATCTGCTCCTCCTCATGCGCCGATTGGAGGAGGATGTGCCGAAAGCTTGAGGAGGCTTCCTACGATCAAGCCGAGTTGAGCGACAGGCCCTGTTTCGACTGTCATGTGGGTTTGGCGCCTGGTGCATGCTGCGGGCTTATATCTCCTGAAAAGTATCAAGATCAGGTTCGAAAAGTGGAGCGTTTTCTTTCGGGCTCCCACAAGGAGTTCGTCGATGAGCTGAAAATCGAAATGGGCAATGCTGCCGAGAATCTCGATTTCGAGCGTGCGGCTCGGATCAAGTCCCGTATCGACACGGTTGAATCGTTGGCGCAAAAACAGCATGCCGTGTCTTCGCATCGATTGAATGCAGATGTGATCGGTATTTTCCGGGAAGAGACCATTGCGGGTGTCGCGGTTCTGATCCTGCGTGAGGGTCGCATCATGAACGCAAACGAGTTCATCTTCAACAAGGGCAAGGACGTTCCTGCAAACGAATTACTGCGCATGTTCGTGCTGCGATACTATGGCACTACTGAGAGCATTCCCCATGAGCTTATCCTGCAGGAAGCGCCGGAGGACAGCGAGATCATTGCGGATTGGCTTACCGCGAAACTCGATAGCGCACATGGTGCCAAGGTGAGGTTCACGGTACCCCAACGTGGAGAGAAGGCTGCGCTCATGGATATGGCCAATCGCAATGCCCGCCATGTTTTGGTGCGTTATAAGGCTAGGAGCAGCTACGACGACGATCGCATAAACGATGCGCTCCTTCAATTGGAAAGTGCCCTTGCCCTTGAGAATCCGCCGCTTCGCATAGAATGCTTCGACATCTCCACCATCCATGGTCGGTATTCTGTCGCTTCAATGGTGGTGTTCACCAATGGTAAGCCTGACAAAAAACAGTATCGTCGTTTTAAGATCCGGATGGAATCCGACGAGGCAAACGACTTCGCCATGATGAGCGAGGTGATTGCGCGTCGGTACTGCAAGGAGCGTTTGGCGGACGAGCGTTTCGGCAAGCGTCCGGACTTGATCATCCTAGATGGCGGCAAGCCGCAGCTCAGTGCGGCTATTGCTCAATTGGAAGAGCTGGGTGCGGGCGATATTCCCATTTGCGGTTTAGCCAAGCGCGACGAAGAGCTTTTCGTTCCCTGGCAAGACAGTGGACCTGTAGTGCTGCCTAGCGGCAGCCCCAGTCTTTATCTGGTTAAGCAGGTCCGCGATGAGGCCCATCGCTTCGCCATCACCTTCCATCGGGAATTGCGTGGTAAGGGCATGACCACCAGCATCTTGGATGAGGTGATGGGCATGGGGCCCAAGCGTAAACAGGCTCTGCTGCGCTCCTTTGGCTCATTCACCGCACTGCGCAAGGCATCCTTGCAGCAGATTAAGGATTCTCGTACCGTTCCCGATCAGGTTGCTGAGGACGTGTATGCTGTACTGAGGGAATACGACAGCAGGAAGGAAGCTTATCCGGGGGGTTCTACCGAGTCGTCCGTTTGAGCTTTCCCGAACCGTAAGGAGCTTTCATGGCGGCTGATGATTCAGCGGATATTACGGTGCCAGAAACCGTGCAGGATACCGAAGCGTCGTCAGGCGAAGGCCCCGATGTCGTCATAATCACCGGAATGAGCGGTGCTGGCCGAACGGAGGCCATGCATACGTTTGAGGATTTGGGTTATTTCTGCATCGACAACCTGCCTCCGAAACTCATTATGAGTATGATCAGCTTGGCGAGCGTGCCCGGCCAAAGCGAGATAGGGCGCAAGCTCTGCATCGTCTGTGATGCTCGTAACCGCGAGTACTTCAACCATCTTATCGGTGAGTTGGAGAACATGAAAACGGCTGGGATCACGTTTCGGATCATCTTCCTGGACGCCCGCGATACCGTGCTTATAGCGCGGTACAAGGCCTCCCGCCGCAGGCATCCACTTTGCATCAACAACTCCCGTAGCATCTCGCAGGCTATCTCCTATGAGAGGGATCTTGTCAAATCGCTGTTGAGCCTCGCCGATTCCTACATCGACACTTCCGACATGACCACTCGTCAGCTTCGCGAGGAGCTTAGGCGATTGTATGCGGGGGGTACTCAGAAAGATGGACTCGATGTGTTCGTATACTCTTTCGGGTTCAAGCACGGAGCTCCTACTGATGCCGACATCGTTATCGATGTTCGGTTCCTGCCTAACCCGTTTTACGTCCCGGAGCTGCGATGCCTTACCGGTATGGACGAAGCGGTTCGTGATTATGTTCTGGGGCACGAGGAAACCACACAGTTCCTTTCCGCTTGGGGAAACCTGCTTACTTGCGTCATGCCCGGTTACGTTGCCGAGGGTAAACAGCAGTTGGCTATTGGCATAGGATGCACGGGTGGCCAGCACCGAAGTGTCGTGCTCGCCGAGAAAACTGGAGCGATCCTTCTGGACCAAGGTTACAGCGTCCACGTCTCCCATCGCGATATAGCTCTCGCGGACACCTCAAAGGAAGTGGCTCGATGAGCTTTTTCCCTGGTAAACATGCAGCTCCGGGTAGCGGTTTCAAGTTGGATGATTCGTCTACCCAGGCGTTTCGTGCAATCGGCTCGTTGAAGTTGCCGAATCCGCTCAAGGCCGATGTCGACCCAACGAAGCTCAAGGCTGTTGTCATCGGCGGCGGAACGGGAGCGCCTGTGTCCATCAAAACGCTTTTGGCGTTGAGGGTGCAGACCTCTGCGGTTGTCGCCATGGCCGACGATGGCGGCTCTACCGGCATATTGCGCGAAGAGGCGCACGTCACGCCTCCCGGCGATATACGGAAGTGCCTTGCCGCTTTCGCTGCCAACCCTGATGATCCGCTTACTAAAGCCTTTAAATATCGATTTGATTTTGCGCGGAATCACACACTGGGCAACCTTATGCTTTCCGCGCTCGAGAACGCAACCGGCTCGTTCCCTGAGGCGATAAAGATTTGCGGTCAGCTTTTAGGCGCAAAGGGGCATGTGTATCCTTCCACCCTCAACAACGTCACGCTGTGCGCCCGTACGCTCGATGGGCGTGTGCTGCATGGCCAGTCCGTTGCCGGTAAATCGTCTACGGCCCTCGAGCAGGTATGGCTTGAATCGCCCGAACAGTGCCTGCCGTACCTTGAGGCATTAAGAGCTATTCGCCAGGCTGACATAGTGGTGCTTGGACCCGGATCCCTGTTCACTTCCATCATCCCGAACCTCTTGGTCCCGGGTATAGTCGAGGCAATCCGCCAGTCGAATGCCCATACGGTTTTTGTTTGCAGCTTGGCCGACCAACAGGGAGAGACATGGGGTCTTTCCGCTCGAGAGCATGTGGAGGCGCTGTTGCGCCATGGCATGGCTGGTTGTTTGGATTATGTACTCGTGCACTCTGTAGCCAAACCCGACAAGATGCGTTTTTCCACCGGCTCTTTCGAGGCTGTAGCGGGTGTTGCCAGCCAGCAAAGCGCAATGGCCGAGCTTCGCGACGGATCGAGCCTTGCTTCTCGCGTTCGATCGGTGAGGATATCGCAAGAAGACATCGAAGCCATCCAATCCTATGGACCCGTGGTTCTGCTGAGGAATATGGTCGATCCGGAAAGGCCCACGTGGCATGACCCGAAGGCTCTTGCCGATGCGTTCATGGGGGTGTTTAGGTTATGTCGTTCACGACAGAGGTAAAAGACGAACTTGTGCATGTGGAGCCTACCTGCTCACATTGCGATGCGGCGGCCTTGGCTGCGCTTATCCGAATCGAAGGCTCAATCTTCTTGAGCGGGTCTGGGCATTTCCGGCTTGAGATATCTACCGATGCGCCTCAGGTTGCCCGTTTCATCATCAGTGCGCTTCACAACATGTACTCCCTGAAGACCGATCTGACCATGCGCCGCAGCGTGCTGCACAAAACTCCCAACTGGCTTATCGATGTGCCTGCGCAGCCCGGATTGAACGAGGCGCTGAAGGAGCTGGGCATCATCGGCGATGAGGGGCTTCAGCGCGGAATCGATCCCGAACTCGTCCGCAAGGAGTGCTGTGCGTCGGCCTATTTGCGCGGGGTCTTCCTCGGCAGCGGCTTTGTCTCGAACCCGCGAGGGGATTTCCATTTCGAGATAACCGTAGAATCCCAGACCATGGCCAACGACATCGTCGAGCTTATGGCGAAGAAGGGCATTCACGCGAAGGTCGTCGAACGCCGCAGCACCCATACGGTGTACCTGAAGAGCGGTGCTGCTATCTCGAGTTTCTTGGCGTTCGTTGGCGCTCATCAAGCTGCATTGAAGATGGAGAATGCCCGAGTGGTGAAAAGCGTGAGAAACGACGTAAACCGCAGGGTGAACGCCGAGATCGCCAATCAGGCTAAGACCCAGGCAGCATCGGTTGACCAGGTGGAAGCCATCCGCATGGTTCTCGAGCATCAGGACATCAAATCCCTACCAAGCGCGTTGCAGGAATACATCAGGCTGCGCGTTACCTACCCGAATGCAACATTGAAAGAGCTTGGGGAGCGGGCCAATCCTCCTCTTTCGAAGTCCGCGATTTACCATCGGGTTAGAAGGATCGAGCAAATGGCCGCCAAGCTCCATTAATCGTCGAATACTTGCCAATAACCGTTCAGAACGGTTGTTGGCGGTGGTACGACATGGAGTCTTAAAGTACTTGCGATAAAATTGAGATGTGCGTGCAATACGCAGAACTACTATGTCACAGGCATGAAAGGGGAGCCATATGGCAACCAAGGTTGGTATCAACGGCTTCGGTCGTATCGGCCGACTTGTTTTCC
>CAVAUO010000095.1:0-6656 GCA_963591685.1 Escherichia coli | reverse complement strand
GAACAAGGAAGGTAAGCTCATCTCCAGCGTTACGGCGGTTTCGCCTGGCGACGAGATAAATCTGCAAGTGCAAGATGGCGTGATTCATGCCACTGTGAACACTTATAATCCCTCCGATTTTTCGGAGATCATCGATTGGAAGGAATAGATCGTGGAAACTTCTGCTGATGTACAGGAAGCGGCCGCAGCTCCTAAGGAGAACTTGCGTTTCCGCGAGGCCATGAACGAGCTTAACGAGATCGTGGCGCAGCTTGAGGGCAACCAGCTTGAGCTCGAGGATGCCCTGGTGAAGTACGAGCGCGCCATCTTTCTTCTTCGTTTTCTGCGTTCGGGCTTGACGAGCGCTCAGCAGCGCGTCGACACCTTAATGGGCCAGCTTGAGGATTCGCCCGACGACTCCGTTGTGGACACCACCTTGTCCAAAGCCTAATTCTTCATGGGGCATGCGTCCAGGTTGCATGCCTGGGGGTGCGGCCTGGGTTCGTGGTTTTAGTTCCGTTCCCCGGCGGCGAGCGGTAGCTTCTTGGGGCTCGGTTTTCCGCTCCCCGAACAAGGGCGCACTCGCTCCGATGTCCCTTGTGTATGGGGTATTCATGCACCTAGGATGAATTGGAAACTTATTTCGGGAGGGGCAGATTTGAACATCCTTGTTATCAACGCCGGTTCTTCGTCGCTTAAATATCAGCTGGTCGATGTGGTGACCGGTAAGGTGCTGGCTAAGGGCCTATGCGAGCAGGTTGGATCGAGCGATTCATCCCATAAGCATGGCGTTGACGACAATGAGATCGTTCATCATCAGCCCTTGCCCGACCATACGGCTGCTATGGATTTGGTCCTGCGCACCCTTACCGAGGGCGAGCATGCGGTCACGAGCTACGAGGAGATCGCAGCCGTGGGCCATCGCATCGTTCATGGTGGCGAGTATTTCGACCGGTCCGTTTTGATCGACGAGGACGTTGTCGCAAAGATCGAAAAGCTCAAAGAGCTTGCTCCCTTGCACAATGGCCCGGCCGTCGATGGGATTCGCGCCTGTCAAAAGCTCATGCCCGAAACGCCCATGGTCGCCGTGTTCGACACTGCTTTCTTCCAGGCAATGCCCCCGAAGGCCTATATGTATCCCTTGCCTTACGAGTACTACGAGAAGTACGGCATCCGCAAATACGGTTTCCATGGCACGAGCCATCGTTACCTTGCACAGCGCACTGCGGCAATACTTGACGAGGATTTGCGCGATTTGCGCATCATCACTTGCCACTTGGGCAACGGTGCCTCCATCACCGCCATCGACCATGGCGTGCCCATTGACACCACGATGGGCTTTACTCCTTTGGACGGCCTAATGATGGGTACGCGCTGCGGATCGATCGACCCGGCCATCGTTCCCTTCATCATGGAGCACGAGGGCTTTTCTCCGGACGCTATGAGCTCCTTGATGAACAAGCAGTCGGGTTTGCTTGGTATCTCGGGCGTTTCAAACGACCTGCGTGCGGTGCGCGAGGCATCCGATGCAGGCAACGAGCGCGCCATTCTGGCTTACGAGATGTATGCCGACCGCGTCAAGAAGACCATCGGGCAGTTCATCATGCTTATGGCGGGCGTCGATGCCATCGTTTTGTCCGCGGGCGTCGGCGAGAACGACCAGAAGATGCGCCGCATGATCTTTGCGGGCATGCAGCCTATGGGCATCATCCTCGATCAGTCCAAGAACAAGCAGCGCGGCTTCGAGCGCGTCATCTCGCATGAGCGCTCTCGCGTGCCCATCATCGTCATCCCGACCGACGAAGAGCAGATGATTGCCTCGGACACCTACGAGATCGTCCATAAGGCAAGTCAGATCATTCTTGTTTCCAAACCCTCGTCCGAGCTGGATTGCTAGCATTCTTCTTTGTTTGCTAGCATTGATTTTGCGAGCAAACAAAGAAGGGGAGTGCTTATGAGGACAATTACTTTAGGTACTACGGGAATCACAAGTCCACAAAACGCTTTCGGCGCGCTTCCGATCCAGCGCATCACGGCTGACGAATCGACGATTCTTTTGCGTCGGGCCTTTGAAGCGGGCATGACCTTCTTCGATACGGCGCGCGCCTATACCGATTCCGAGGAAAAAATCGGTTTGGCTCTGTCTGATGTGCGCGACCAGATTCATATCGCCACCAAGACGATGGCGCAAACGCCCGAGGCTTTTTGGGCGGATCTTGAAACGAGCCTTGGCAACCTTAAGACCGATTACGTGGACATTCATCAGTTCCATTGCATGGACGAGTGCTGGCGCCCCGGCGACGGCACGGGGATGTACGAGTGCATGCTCGAAGCCAAGGCTCAGGGCAAAGTTCGTCACATCGGCGCGACTGCTCATAAGCTTGAGGTTGCTTTCGAAATCGTCGAGTCGGGTCTATACGAAACCTTGCAGTATCCTTTCAGCTATTTGGCAAGCCCTCGCGAGAGGGAATTGGTCGCTTTGTGCAAGGAGCGTGAAGTCGGCTTCATCGCTATGAAGGGTTTGGCCGGTGGCTTGCTGTCGAACTCGCGCGCCATCATGGCCTTCATGGATCAGTACGACAACGTCTTGCCCATCTGGGGTATTCAGCTCTCAGAGGAGCTTGAGGAATGGTTATCCTTTATGGATTCGACCCCCTCGATGGATGAGGAGATAGCTTCATTCATTAAATCTGAGCAAGATGAGCTTATGGGTGATTTTTGCCGCGGTTGCGGCTATTGTAAGCCCTGCCCTGTGGGGATTGAAATCAACCAATGCGCGCGCATGTCCTTGATGATCCGGCGTGCTAAGTCGGAGAGCTGGCTTGGCGAGCATTGGCAAAACGAGATGAGCAAGATCGAGGAGTGCACCGAGTGCCGCATTTGCACCACCAAGTGCCCCTATGAGCTTGATATTCCTGAGCTCTTGAAAAAGAACTACGAGGATTACCAAAACGTTCTGGCTGGAAAAGTCACTGTAGGCGTGTAGCTTCTGCGGTGAGTCCGTCTTGCTTCACTTTCGTTTAGGTCTTTGGTTTTGGCGAAAGAGCAGGGGCTGGCTGTGTTTTAGATCAGCGGTACTGGGCAAACCCTGCCTGCAAAGGAAAAGCGGCATCCGATTTTTGATCGGATGCCGCTTGCTTTCGTCGTATCTCCTATAGCTGTCTTCTATGACATGATTCCCATGAAAGCGAACAGGTAGTCGAAGATCGCAAGCGCAAAACATAGCCCGCAACCGATCTTCCAGTTGTTGGGGATGATCTGCTTCTCGTTTGTGTTGATACTCACCACGGTTCCCGCTTCAAGCTGTTTGCGGCTCTTGTAATTGCCGCGGTAAGTTTTGCCATCGCGCTCAAAGGTGATGACGTAGGCTCCCGGGCGCTCTCCCGGTCCTTCGATGGTGGCATTTACAAGTTTGGATTTGCGGCCGTTGATAAGGAGCATGATGCCCGCAACCAAGCAGATGGTGCCAACAATGAGTTCTACGATAATCGTGCTGGTAAACATAAATTAACCTCGCATGGTCTGGGCTTGCACGCAGGTGATGGCAACCACGCCTACGATATCCTCGGCGGTGCAGCCGCGGGAAAGATCGTTGACGGGTGCTGCGAGGCCTTGAAGAACGGGACCGTAAGCTTTCGCCTTGGCAAGACGTTGAACAAGTTTGTAGCCGATGTTGGCCGCGTCAAGATCGGGGAACACCAAGACGTTCGCCTTGCCTGCGATCTTGGACTCGGGGGCCTTCTGAGCGCCGACCTCGGGGACGATGGCCGCATCAAGCTGAAGCTCGCCGTCGGCATTGAGTTCAGGATAGTTTTCGCGGATATAGGCCATGGCATCGACGACCTTTGCGGCATCGTCGTTTTTCGCGGAACCGTAGGAGCTATGCGAAAGAAGGGCAATGCGCGGTTCCTTCTTGAAAACACGCGTATAAGAATTGCCGGTCATGTTGGCGATGTGCGCAAGCTTTTCGGCGGTGGGCTGAATCTCGAGTGCGCAGTCGGCGAACAGGAACAGGCCATCGTCGCCGAGCTCGCAATCGGGCACGTCCATAATGAAGTAGGAGGAAACCATCGGGGCGCCCTTTGCGGTCTTGATAACGCGCAGGGCAGGGGAGAGGATCTTCTGGGTTGAGTAGTTCGCTCCGCCCACCATACCGTCGACAACCCCGGTTTTGACCATCATGATGGCGTGGTAGATACGCTCGCGCACAAGCTCGTTTGCCTCTTCTATGGTCATGCCTTTCGCTTTGCGAAGTTCGAACAGGAGCTCGGCGTATTCCTGGTTTTTCGGGTCGTTTTCGTGATCGATGATGGTGGCTTCGTCAAGTTTGTAACCTTTTGCCTTGATCTCGTCGGGCTTGCCCAGAATCACCACGTTGGCGATTCCCTGAGCGATTACTTCTTCTGCGGCGGCAAGGATGCGCTCGTCATGGCCTTCGGGCAGGACGATGGTCTTTTTGTCCGCTTTGGCGCGGGCGATGAATTCGTCCATGAAGTGGCTCATGGGCTTCCTCCTTTGTTTGTTGGGTGTACGCCCCTTGTTTGGGCGTATACAATCATAACTTCGCATGAACTTTAATTTCGCTAGAATGAGTCGAAGTGATTTTAGCCTTAGGCAAAAGGGCGTCGCCGTCCTTCTGCCGGGCATGGAAAGGATATACCGGCCATGAAGGTCATCTCGTTTGCTGTTCCTTGCTACAACTCCTCCGAATACATGGAAAAATGCGTTGATTCGCTTTTGCCCTGCGGCGACGACATCGAAATTCTTTTGGTTGACGACGGCTCCACCAAGGACAACACCCTTGAGGTTGCCCAGCGCTTGGAGGCTGAACATCCTGGCGTTGTGCGTGCGATTCATCAGGAGAACAAGGGCCATGGTGGAGCGGTTAACACCGGCCTTGAAAATGCTACGGGCATGTACTTCAAGGTGGTCGATTCCGATGACTGGCTCGATCGTGAGTCGATGGAGACCATCATGGCCTATTTGCGCGGCCAGCTGGATAAATCCTACCCAACCGATTTGGTGATATCCAATTATGTATACGAAAAGGTGTACGAGGGAACTTCCACCACGATCCGCTACACCAACGTGTTCCCCGTCGGACGCGAGTTTACCTGGGACGAAATCGGGCACTTCAACAGCTCGCAGTATCTGCTTATGCATTCGGTGATCTACCGTACCGAGATGCTGCGCTCGACCGGTTTGAAGCTGCCGGAGCATTGCTTCTACGTCGACAACATCTTCGTTTACGTTCCTCTGCCCGCCGTTCGTTCTTGCATCTACTTCGACGTGGATACCTATCGCTACTTCATCGGGCGCGAGGACCAGTCGGTCAACGAAAGCGTCATGCTTTCGCGCATCGATCAGCAGCTGCGCATCACCAAGTTCATGATCGACGCGGTGGATCTTGACTCCGTTGAAAACACGAAGTTGCGCAAGTACATGCGCAAGTACCTGACGATGATGATGACCATTTGCTCGGTTTTCCTTCGTATGGAGCAGAACCCTGAGACCGAGGCCAAGCGCGCCGATATCTGGGCGTATCTTTGGAAGAAGGATCCGAAGCTTTGCCGCCGCATCAGACGCTCTCTGCTCGCCGGCGGCGTCAACATTCCCACGCCTTTGGGCCGTGCTCTCGGTTTGGGCGGCTACAAGCTTGCGCAGAAGATCTTCAAGTTCAATTAGTTTTGCGGCATTACTAGATTTTAGTTGGGCACGCTTCGGCCGGCGGGTACGAGGCGTGCCCGTTTCGTGCGCATTGCAACGACCGTGGTCTGATTATTCCTTCGAGGTGCAATATGTCTTCCACCGAACATACTAAATACAGTTATCTGTTGATGCTGGGGCATCTATCCACCGACATCAATCAAGGCGCTTTATTGGCCGCCATGCCTTTTTTGGTGCTTAATGCGGGATTTTCCTATACCGCGGTAGCTGTTCTGGTGTTTTCGTCAAACGTCGTCTCTGCGGTCGTGCAGCCCCTGTTCGGGCGTTTGGGCGATAAGCTGTCTTGCCCCTGGATCATGAGTTTGGGCATCTTCCTGGCGGGTGCGGGAATGGCGGGCGTCGGCTTGTTCCATAGTTACCCGCTCATCATCCTGAGCGGTATGGTCAGCGGCTTCGGCGTGGCTATGTTTCATCCTGAGGGTGGGCGTTTGGCGAATTTGTGCGCAGGCGCCCAAAAGGGTAACGGGATGAGTATTTTCGCCGTAGGGGGGAACCTTGGTTTCATGGTGGGTCCCATGATGACCGCCGCATCCATCACCGTTTTCGGCATGGCGGGCACCGCGGTTTTCCTTGTTCATTCCACCTTGTGCGCGGTACTCCTCTTGTTCTTCGTCGGCAAATTCAAATCATTCGGCTTGGTGGATAAGGCAAGCATTGCGCTGCAGGAAAAGGAGCGCTGGGGGGCTTTTGGTGCGGTCTTGGCCGCTTTGAGTGCGCGATCGGTGCTGTTCAACACGCTTCTTACCTTCGTGCCTTTGTTCCTGGTTGCCAATCTGGGACAGTCCGAGGCCTTTGCCTCTACCGCCATCACCTTGTATGCCCTTGTTGGCGCTTTCGCCACTTTCATGAGCGGCAGGATCTCCGCTCGTACGGGCGCGCAGCGCCTGCTGCTAATAGGCATGCTTGCACTTGTGGTCATTCTGGTGAGCTTCCATTTCTGCGATTCTCTG
>CAVAUO010000094.1:0-6821 GCA_963591685.1 Escherichia coli | reverse complement strand
GGACAGGCGCGTGTACACAGGCAGAAAGGTCAAAGGATTGCCAAGGTTTGCATCGTCGGGATCGAAGGCGCCTTCGTCCCAGAGCGCCTGCGCGCACATAAGCAGGCCCTTGCCCGTAGGCATCCAAGAATCTTCCTTGGCCAGGTTGCCGCAAGGGGAAAAGATGTCAGCGTACTTTTTCAGGGCGTCGCCCGTGATAAGGCGCCCCTCCGCGCAGATGCCCAGCTCATCGGCTGCAACGGTGGCCTTGCGGACCTTGTCGGGGTTGAGGCGCACGGGTCCGGCATCACCCAACTGGTAACTTACGGGATAAACCTCTTTGCGCATAGCGTCGCCCAAAACAACAAGCTGGCCGCGATAAGCGCCATCCCAAGCCTGCCAGGCCTGCGCGTCCAAGGTGGATACGCCATACAAAGGCAAGCCCATTCCCATGGCCAGACCCTTGGCTGCTGCCATGCAGATACGCACACCGGTAAAAGAACCGGGACCGCGACCGCACACGACGCACGCCAAGGCGCACTTGTCTATCGATTGCTGTGCAAGCAGCTCCTCGATGCAGGCTAAAAGCTTAGTGTTGGAAGCACGGAAGGCCGGCGTTTGCTCGTCGGCCACAAATTCGATGGTTCGGGAGCTACGGTCAAGTTTTCCCAGACCCACCGCGATAATCTCGTTGGCGGTATCGATCGCCAGCACGAAATCGCGCTTACGGGGAGCCTCGGGCACACGGCCAGACTCGTCGGCGCTGCTGACGGTGCCCTCATCGGAGCCATCGCTTACAGCATCAACAGAGGCTCCGCTTTCCTTGGCGCTTGAGCGTGACGGCCGCGAAGCTGTGCCCAGGCCGGGTTCCATATCGGCGTCATGCTTGGCAAAAGCAGGCAAATCCGACGACCCTTCGGCCTTGAACCTATCAAGTACACCCGTAGCCAAAAGCTTTTGCCAATCAGCCAAAATCCCCTTATGGAGCGAACCTTCGGCGCGTGCCCAAATTTGACGTTCATCGCCTTTACCCGGATCGCGCAGGACCGCAAGCGTCAAGCGATCGTCGGGCAAGGCGGAAGGAAAGCGCTCCGACCACTCGATACAGCAGACGCCCTGGGCATCCAGCACATCGTAATAGCCCAAATCCTCAAGCTCGCGCACGTCCTCCAGGCGATAGAGGTCGAAATGGAACAGGGGCAAACAGCCCCCTTCGTAGCTGACGAGCAGGTTGAAAGTCGGGCTCGTAACACCTGCATCGACGCCAAGACCCGCGGCCACGCCCTGCGTGAAATGGGTCTTTCCCGCTCCAAGGTCGCCCTGAAGGGCAACGACCGTGCCCGGGCGCGCCGCCCGTGCCAAAGCTGCGCCACATTCCTTAGTTTCATCAATCGACGAGCAACGAGCCACTAAAACAAAGCCAGCACCTTCAAGGGCGCTGGCTTGTGCGTTATGTTCATTCGTTTTCATGCCGACAATCCTAGCATGAGGCTACCTTGGGCAAGAGGGTCGGACGCGAAATCCATCAAGCCCGAAAGCACCAAACGCAATTTGCGGCCCCTAAGCGCACGGCCGAGCTTCCCTGCGCCGGACGCCCAAGGAGGCAAGCGCACCGCTAAACTCTCCCTCACCGGGCGCTCAAGGCCGCAAGCGCGAGCTGCGCAAGCAAAACGCCAGGCGCAACTAATTCATGCTCGGACGGATGCCTGCGGCGATTTCGGCGGCAACGACCACATGCTCAAGCGTGGTGTTGGTAGTAACCGAACCCGTGCCGCCAGGGACGGGAGTGATGGCGTGAACGATAGGCTCGACCGCATCGAAATCAACATCACCGCACATCTTGCCGTCGGCAAAGTTGATGCCTACGTCAATAACCGTCTGACCAGGGGCAAAGCACTCAGGCCCATAAGCTTTGGCACGACCGGTGGCGCAGATAACGATGTCAGCGGCGCGCATGGTCGCAGGCAAATCCTCGGTGCGGGAATGACACATGGTAACCGTGGCGTTACGGCGCAGAAGCATCATGGCAACCGGCTTGCCGATAACCAGGCTGCGACCGACCACGACCACCTTCTTGCCCGCGATAGGAATCTTGTAGAAGTTGAGCAAACGGATGCAAGCTTCTGCAGTGGAGGGGCAGAAACAGGGGATGTCGCCGTAGATGTCGGCCAAGGACTCACGCGAGTTGGCGTCGATATCCTTGCCGCGCAAAAGGGCGTCGCACAAAGGCTGCTCCTCAAGATGAGGAGGAAGAGGCCTGAACATCAGACAGCCGTGAATAGAATCATCGGCGTTGATCTGCGCGATCTTCTCGAACATCTGCTCTTGGGTGACGTCTTCGGGCATCTCGAAAACCTCGGCCTCGATGCCCAGCACCTCGGCACGGCGCAAGGCCATGCGCTCGTAGCTCAGATCGTCCTCACGTGCACCAACGCGCAAGATCCCCAACTTCGGGGAAAAGCCCTTCTCGTGCAGAACGTCGATACGAGCCTCGATATGCTCAACCAACTCGTCGACGACAGGCTTTGCCTTCATGATGATTTCGGCCATAGGGTTCCCTCCCAAAAAATCGCACAGCCTTCCTTGAAAAAGCTGTGCGAAAAATTTCACATCTTCGAAAGTTTGTAAATCTTAACTAAGGATTCTATCCGAAAGCCCCGGCTCAAGAAACCAGCTGCGCTTCATTTAACAAGCTGGTCGCACTAAAACCTGGGACTAGTCGTACTTGACCTTCCAGGTGACGTACTTGACCACAGCATCGGCCTTGGGCGAATAGATGGCAAGCATCTCGGCGGCCTCACGGCGGTACTTGCGCGCCATGCGCTCGTCCTCCACGGATTTGACGTTGATGGTCACCGTGAGCGAGGCGGTCCTAAGCGCCGCCTCGGCCAAGATGGCGGCAGCGCCCGCGTCGGCAACGGCCAAGCCGCAACCCTTTTGCGCCATGGTCTCGGTAAGCTCGATGACACGGCAGCATGAGCGCATGATGGCAAGGGGCGTTTCGATGGCGGCCACCAGGGCCTCCTGCATGGCGCTGTTCTTGGCAGCGGCTTGCTCGGGAGTCGACGAGGGCATGCGGTAGGCCTCGAACAAGGGCGCGAATGCGTCGGCATCCTCCTCGATAAGCTCAAGAAGATCGTCGCGCACGAAGGAGAGTTCCTCCATCAGGTTGTAAACCAAATCCTCTACATCGGCGTAGCGTTTCTTGCCTACCGTTAGGTTGCCAACCATGGTGGATAGCGAGGCAGCCAAGGCACCGACGTAGGCGGCAGCGGCACCTTCCGCAGGATCGGGGTTGGCGCTTGCCAGGTCGTCGAAGAAGCCGGTGTCGATCAAAGTAATCACCCCTCGAGCAAGGGGCCGCCCGCCCGGACGGCCCCGCAATCGTTTTAGAACAGGCCGGAGATCTTTCCGGTGTCGTCCACGTCGATGTTGAACGCGGCAGGCGACTTGCCCAAGCCGGGCATCGTCATGACGTTGCCCGTCAGAGCAACAATGAAGCCGGCACCCGCCGAAACCTTGACCTCGCGCACAGTGATGCGGAAGTCGCGCGGCGCACCGAGCTTGGAACCGTCGTCGGAGAAGCTGTACTGGGTCTTGGCCATGCACACCGGCATGCCCGTGAAGCCCTGCTTGTCAAGCAAGGCCAGATTCTTCTTCGCGGCGGGTGTGAAGATGACGCCCTCGGCGCGATAGATGCGCTTGGCGATTTCCTCGATCTTCTGCTCGGTGGAAAGCTCCAGGTCGTAGCAGAACTCAAGCTCGCTGGGCTGCTCGCACAGACGAATGACTTCCTCGGCAAGGGCCTTGCCGCCCTCGCCGCCCTTGGCCCAAACCTCGGAAAGGGCAACGTTGACGCCCAGCTCCTTGCACTTGGCCTCGACCAGGTCGAGCTCGGCTTGGGTGTCGGTCGGGAACTCGTTGATGGCGACGACGCAGGGAAGCTTGAACACCTTGGTGATGTTTTCCACATGCTGCAAAAGGTTGGGCAGACCCGCCTCGAGCGCCTCAAGGTTTTCCTTGTTAAGGTCGGCCTTGGCAACGCCGCCATGGTTCTTAAGCGCGCGCACGGTGGCAACGACAACCACGGCATCGGGGCGAATGCCCGTCAGGCGGCACTTGATGTCCAAGAACTTCTCGGCGCCAAGGTCGGCGCCGAAGCCCGCCTCGGTAACGCAGTAGTCGCCCAAGGCCAGGCCCATGCGGGTTGCCATGATGGAGTTGCAACCGTGAGCGATGTTGGCAAAGGGGCCGCCGTGAATGAAGGCGGGCGTGCCCTCTAGCGTCTGCACCAGGTTGGGCTTCAAGGCATCCTTGAGCAGAGCCGCCATGGCGCCTTCGGCCTGAAGGTCGTGCGCGGTGACGGGCTCGTCGTTGTAGGTGTAGCCCACGACGATCTTGCCCAGGCGCTCCTTAAGGTCGGAAATAGAGGTGGCCAGGCAGAAGACGGCCATAACCTCGGAGGCGACAGTGATGTCGAAGCCGTCCTCGCGAGGAACACCGTTGACCTTGCCGCCAAGGCCGCAGACGATGTTGCGCAACTGGCGGTCGTTCATATCGACGACGCGCTTCCAAGTAATGCGGCGCGGGTCGATGTTGAGCTGGTTGCCGTTGTGGATATGGGCGTCGAGCAGCGCGGCGAGCAGGTTGTTGGCAGCGCCGATCGCATGGAAGTCACCCGTGAAGTGGAGGTTGATTTCCTCCATGGGGATAACCTGGGCATATCCGCCGCCTGCAGCGCCGCCCTTGATGCCGAACACCGGGCCCAAGCTCGGCTCGCGCAAGGCGATGACGGCTTTGTTGCCCAGGGCGGAAAGGGCATCGCCCAGACCGACCGTCGTGGTGGTTTTGCCCTCACCCGCGGCAGTAGGGTTGATGGCGGTCACCAAGACGAGCTTGCCGTCGGTGTGCTGCTGATCGCGCAGCAGGTTGTAGTCGACCTTTGCCTTGGTGCGGCCGTAGCACTCCAAGTAGCGCTCGGGAATTCCCGCCGCAGCGGCGATTTCGTTAATGTCCTTAGGCGTTGCAGCCTGTGCAATCTCAATGTCAGTAGGCACTCAAGATCCCCTTTTTCAGCAAATAAACGAATATCTGTTCATGGAAACCGCAGGCAAAAGCGCGGCTTCTTCCTCTGGCTCATTCTAGGGTTGCCCAAGAGGACCCGAAGACCGTGCTCCCCTGTACGGCGCTTAATAGCCACCGATTGGAAAAGATGCGCCGATTCGCGCAGGGGTGGCGAGCGGATGAGGCATCGCCGCAAGGAGGGAAAGCGGGGGAAACATCGTGACCTTCCAGGAGCGCCCTGTGCCAGCGCCCACCCCTGCAAGCACGAGCTGCAAAAAGGTCTGAAAACGCTTCCTTAGCAGCGCCTAAAGAGCTTGAGCATTGCGAAATGCCTGGTTCTTTAGGGGTTTTTTCAGCTTTGAATTTTAGAGTGAGGTCAACCTAGGAAATCCGAAACAGATTGCGAGGTTGATTTTCATGACCACCGAAGAGCGCAAAGTTGAACAGGCTTCGCTATGGACCAAGGCAGGCGCCTGCTTGAGCGCAGCCGCACTTGTTATCTCGTTGATGCCCGCACCGGCCCTGGCCGACAATGCTTCGTCCGATGACCAAAATCAGCAAACGAGCGAGCAAAACACCGATCAAAACAACAGCCAGAATTCCGACCAAAGCAATAGCCAGGCAGGCCAAAGCAATGGCCAGAACGACAACCAGGGCAACGGCCAAGGCGGCACGCCGCCCGAGAAGCCCAGTGGCGACAACTCCGATCAAAATGGTAACCCGCCCGAAAAGCCGGACGGTGACAGCTCCCAAGCACTTCAGGGCAACCCGCCCGACGGTAACGGAGGCGGCAATGGCGGCGGAGCCAACACCCAGAGCTACGATTACAGCGGCACCTACTCCGGTACCAAAACCGTCGACGGCACCGAGGAGAACGTAGGTTCTGAAGAGGTAAGCGCCACCGACACCGATCAGAACGGCCTTCTTGTTCAAAACGGCGGCACCGCCACGGTAACGGGCACGAGCATCGCAAAATCGGGCGATAGCGACAACGCCGACAACTGCAACTTCTACGGCACCAACTCCGGCGTTTTGGCAACGGGCGAAAAATCAAAGGCTTACGTGAGCGAAAGCGCCATCGCCACTTCGGCAGCGGGTGCCAACGGCATCTTCGCAACCGACAGCGCAACAGTGTACGCAAACGACGTGAACATCAAAACCACGAGCAAAGACGGCAACTCCCGCGCACTTGACGCAACCTACGGCGGCACCATCGTCGCCAACAAGGTAAGCGCAAGCACCGCAGGCGACCATTGCGCAACCGTGGCAACCGACCGCGGCGGTGGAAACGTGTCGCTCACCAATTCCACACTCGAGACCTCGGGCTCAGGCTCTCCCCTGCTCTACTCCACCGGCGACATCGAAGTGGACAATGTGAGCGGCACCGCGTCGGGCTCACAGATCGCCGGCATGGAAGGCCTTAATTCCATCCTCGTCTCCAACTCGAGTCTTGAGAGCACCAACAACGCCATCTCCGGTTCCGACCCGGTGAAGAACGGCGTGATCATCTATCAGTCCACCTCGGGCGATGCCGACACCTCCACGGGTGACGCAGCCAACTTCACCGCCTCCAACTCCACGCTTAAGACCAACATCGACGAAGGTTCGATGTTCTATCTAACCAACACCACCGCCAACGTGGTTCTTTCAAACTCCACGCTCGACTTCGATAGCTCCAAGGTCAAACTTCTACAGGCTGAAGGCAATGACGCCAACGGTTGGGGCACCGCCGGCAAGAACGGCGCAAAGGTCAACTTCACGCTGACCAACCAGAGCGC
>CAVAUO010000093.1:0-6901 GCA_963591685.1 Escherichia coli | reverse complement strand
ACCTTGACGCTGCGACCGAAGGACGCCTTGGTACAGGTCACCTGATAACGAACGCCCTTCTTGGTGACGATGGAGCCCAAAAGCGAATTTGCCTTGGTGCTTGAACCCGAATCGGCCTTGTTTGCCTTGAAGATGGCGTTCACCGTGGCGTCACTTGGGATGGGAATGCCATCGGCTCCCTCCTCGTAGATGGTCGAGAAGTTATAACCGTCCTTCTTAATTTTGTTCGCCTCGGTTTCGCCGACCTGCGCCACCAGCTCGTCCCAGGTGAGGCTGTTAGCCTTCAGGTACTGCTCCAGGCTAGCATGGTAGCTAATCTGCCAACCCACGAAGGTGGAACCCTCTTTGGTGGGTTCCTCGCATTCGGGAATGAAAAAATCTCCCGTATAGACGATCTCGGTCTTCAAGACGCTGCTGCCGTTTTTGTAGGTAACCGTATGCTTATCGGGACGCAGCTGCTCCACGTGGGTATCAACCCAATTCTCGCGCAGCTGCACCCAATCGCGCAGGCGCTGAACCTCGTCGTCGAAGGAACCATCGGCGGTAGTGGAGTCAGCCCCAAAGTGCTGGGTGAAGCCGTATTTTTCGTAATTGTAGGAAGCTGCTGTTTCGATGCGCTGTTTGTACCAGTCGAGCTGGCCGCCCTCTTCGAAGAGTTCGTTGAGCTTCTGCTTGAAGGTCTCCCAGCGAGAAATGAATTTGCTGGCGAACACCTCATCCTTAAGTAGGCGACCAACCCACATCTTCCCGTTTTGGGACCACTCGGAAACCTTGCTTGCGACGGTGTCGCCCGTCTCTTCGTCATCGAAGTCGAGGTTGCCCCAAGCAACGTAGTCGAAGTCCCAGGCAGGGCCGAAATAGAGCTTGCCCGGCCGACCCGAGTCGCGTTTTTTGTACAAATAGGTGCTACCGCCGGCGTAGGCGTCACCGTTCATGCTGAACTCCTGAAGCCACAGGTAGTCGACCGCGGAATCGAGGTCCAAGTACTCGTTGTAGCGCTTGCCTTCGGCGTTCTTGAAGGTATCGCTGTACAGAGCCTCTTCAGTGTCGTCGATGTAGTTTTTAATGTAGTTGTACTGAGCTTCCTGTGCAGCTTCGGAATGTTTGTCGAAGCTAGGGCTTTCGATGCTCCAGTAAATCGAGGAATCCTGAGTCTCGAAATCTTGCTTGGAGCCGCTCTCACCAAGGTTCAAAAGATAGCCGCCCGTGATCGTTGAGCCTTCTGTGGCGGTACGCCCCTCGTCGGACTCAAGATCGTCGATGTCGATGCAGCTTTTACCAACACGAACCTGCTCGCAGAGGTAGTAGCTGCCGTAGTATTCGCCGTCCATCACAACTTCAACCGGCTCAAGCTTAACGGTGTACTCCATGCCCAATTGCTCGCTCAGCCAATAAGTGATCTTATTGTGCAACTGAGTGTTGTCGTAGTAGTTCGCGATCAGCGTCCAATGCTTGCTTTTGCCCATGCCCAGCAAGCCAGCCTTCTTATCGAGCTTTACCTTGTAGGGCCGATGCGTCGTGTTGGCGCCCCAGGTCGAATTGCCGCGACCACGTACATAGTCAAGCTCGTAGCTCTGACTTTCCTCGTGCTTGCCAGTGTATTCGCTGGTCCAATTCTTGGGAACGTTGATGTCGATGCTGCCGTAGCACTCCACGCTGTGATCCTCGGAAGCGTTCATGTCGGCAACGGTATGACCCTTGCCCCCCTTGATGTTGAAATTGACGACAGGCACCGAGAACTTCATGAATTCGAAGCACTTGAGCAGTATCTGCTGCGTTTCGCTCGAACCCTTCTTTCCCGTGTCGATAATCTTGAAGGAAACGCTATGCTCACCGGAGATGCCCTTCTTGCTTATGTCGAGGCAGTAATCTTCCGAGCCCGGGTCCCAGTTGCCAGCCTTTTTCTGAGTACTCAGCACAAAGGTGCTCAAAAGCTCGCCGTCAAGATAGCAAGCCAGCTTCGCACTCGTCTTGCGCGCGGTTATCGCCTGAACGCGAATGCGGCTAACCACTTCTTTGTCATCGAAGTTGAACTTCTTGGTGACAGCGATACCGTCGGTAGCAAGTGCATCGGCAGGGCCGCTTAGCAGCAATGCGTTGGTGTCGTCATCGATGGCCACGGTTTCAGCCTTGGTGCCCTCCGGCAGCTCAAGTTGACCTGCATCATGCAGGCTTGCGAAATTCTGACTCTCGTAATCGCCCGCCTCGGCAGAAGCGTCCTCGCCGTCCGCGCCTTGATCGGCATCGTCGTCGTCACCCGCACCTTGATCGGCGTTGCCGGCGTCGCTGCCGTCATCGCTTGCGTCATTGCCGTTGACGATTCCGTTCGGCGAATCCGCGCCGCCCGTACCCTCTGCCGATGCCGCGGTAGGCACCACGAAGCACATCGTGGAAACAAGCACGATGCTTAAAAACACGCGCAACAGACAGTCGGTCAAATTCATACGTTTTTCCATTGATTCCACCCAAATCAAAACAGCGCATGGCGCTCTCCCTTGCTGGCATCCATGCTTTGATTTTTACAAGATACCCCACATAGGCCAAATGCCGAAATAGCTTTACCTTCTTTTTGCGAAACAGATAGAAAGCCCAACACCCAAGTCCATCTTGCAGTCAGATAAAAAACGCGAAGCTACAGGGGCTTATCTCTCTTTAGAGGTCACCAGCAAAACAAAAGAGAGCGCCGCCATACCTGCAAAAGCGAATTCGACTCCCGCGGAATCCAGCACGCCAACGAAAACAGCCACGCCCAAAGCACCGAAGACGTTCCTTGATGTCGTGAGAATAGCAGTGGCCTGAGGCATGTCCTTGTCGCATACCGAATTGTTGCCCCAGGTAACCAAAGGCATCTGAACAAGGCCTATGCCAACATAACGAAGTGATGCGCAAAATACCACCCAAAGAACGCATTCATTTGAGCCTGACACGCACATAAGCAAGTTACCCGCAAGCAAAAGCAGCACGCTTGCGAAAGCAATTCGAGGCATGCCATATGCGTCGAAAATCTTTCCTGCCAAGGGGTTCACCAAAGCCATAAGCAAAGCAGCTGGCAGCACTGCTAATCCGGCAATCGATGCACTGCAGCCCAACGCCCCTTGCAAATACAGCGGTAACACGGCGGCTCCGCCCATCATCAAGGCATAAAGAGCAGACGACCCAAGCACAGCACGAGCAAAAGACTTGTTCTTCAGTAAGCGCAAATTCAAAAAAGGATCTTGAGCACGCAGCTGGCGCGGAACGAAAACGAAAGAGGCAGCAAGTCCCAAAAGGATAGCGATGATAGTCACGGGGTCGAGCAACCCTCTTGAAGGAAGCTGGCCCAAGCCGATGGCCAATCCGCCAAAAACCAAAATGCTCAGGCCGAAACTGGTCACATCCATTTTCTTGGGATCAAGCGCAAGTGTGTTTTTGATCAACACGAAAGCAGCCAAAAGACAAAACGCTGCCGCACAGCTAACGAGGGCGAACAGGGCTCGCCATCCAAGAACATCGACAATTAGGCCGCCCAGAGCGGGAGCAACGACGGGCGCGAATCCGACACTCAAGCCAAACCAGCCCATGCGAGCGCCCCGCTGCTCTTTGGGGAACATGCGCATGATCGAGACTTGGGTGAGATTTGAGACAAGGGCGTTTGCCGCCGCCTGACCAACGCGAGCCAACATGACCAAAGGAAAACTTGAGCATAGCGCGCAGACAGCGCAGCAAAGACAAAACGTCCCCACCGCAGCTAAGTAAAGAGGCCGGGAGGGAAAACGCGACACCAAATACCCCGTAGCGGGCATGAACACCGCAAGAGCAAGTGCATAACCGCTCACCAACCATTGCACGGTAGCGTCGTTGACGCCTAGCCCAAGAGCCATTGCCGGTAGAGCGGTATTAAGCGCCGTGGCAAGAAAGGCCAAAATAACGCAAGCAGCGCAAAGATTCACAAAGAGAAGATTTTTAAGCTTCACCGACATAAAGCCATTTTCGCAGAAATTTCAAAGCAACCAAAATGCCTCGCACGCAAAAATCCCAGCCCCGGTTTCGCAACCTCAACGCCGCGAAACCAAGGCTGGGACGAATAAAACTCTAAACCCGACGAAGAGCTACTCGAAATCGTAAAGGTCTTTGGTGGCCTGCATGAAATCTTGGTACACCTCTTCGAGGATTGAATCGTCCAAAGGGAGCTCAAAACCGGTCGGGCACTCTTCTTCGTCGAACTCAGTCACTTCCAAGATCACGATTTCGCCGGAATCCCCCGCTCCCTGCTCTTGCCCTTCGGCAACAGGGAAGAAGCAGGCGTACTGACGATCTTGATGAATGATGATCCCCAGGAACTCCAGATAGGTCAAATCGCCCTTGGCGTCCTCGAACGTGAACACCATCCCCTCCTCAACGGGAGGACAGAAGTTAGGTGCAGAACCTTCGCGCATGATGCCTCCTATTTCTTCTTGCGACGATAACGCGGACGGCCCGTGTCGGGAGCCTTCTGCTTGGGCTTGAACTTCTTCTCTGCGGAAGAATCAGCCGATTCATCGCCCGTTGCCTTTACCTCGCCCTTGCTAACCTCATCGCCTGTAACGACCGAGGTTGCAGCCTGGACGGAAACGCTCGCCGAAGAGGAAGCACCGGAGGCGCTCAAAGCAAGAACGGGCGTGCTTGCGAAGGTGAAGATCTCGACCGCATCGCCCAGCTTACGACGAAGCTTGGCAAAGACCTCCTCGCGGGATTTCCAGATGCAGAACAAAGGCGTTGCAACGCAGATGGAAGAATAAGAGCCGGAAACCAGGCCGATGACCATTGCGAATGCGAAGTCCTGCAGAGTTTCTCCGCCGAACAGGCACATTGCGATAACCGGAACAAGAGAGGTTGTCGTGGTGTTGATCGTACGGATGAACACCTGGTTGATGGAATGATTGGCCATAGAGAGGAAGGTTGTCTTGACCCTGGATTCCTTCATGTTCTCGTTGATACGGTGGAAAACGACGACGGTGTCGTAAAGCGAGTAACCCAAAATGGTAAGAAGGGCTGCAACGGTGTTGGGCGTGATTTCTCGTCCGACCAGCGCGTAGATGCCAACCACGATAATGAGGTCGTGCAGCAAGGCGATAACGGCCATAACGCCCATCTTGTACTCGAACCTAACCGCGATGTAGCAGATGATTAGGAACAGCGAAACAATGAAGGCGATCAAAGACGAGTTAATGACGCTCGCGCCCCAGTCGGGACCGATGGTGCTTACCTGATAAGAATCCGTGGACAAGCCAAGCGTGCTGGCAACGGACTGAGCGTGCGAAGCAGCATCCTCAGCGGAAGTGGTGGTGGTGCGAATCAAGAAGCCGCTCGCGCCATTGGATTCCGTGGTCTGGATAACGGCATCGGTCTCGCCCACTTTCTCGAAAGCGGAGCGCATCTGATCGGCAGTAACGTCGCCGGTGTCGCTGAAGGTGATGGAAGTGCCGCCAACGAACTCGATGCCGAAGTCGACGCCCTTCACGCCCACCACAAGGAAGGAGAGAACGATCAAGCATGCGGAGAAGGTGAGCAGATATTTGCGCGCACCCATGAAGTTGATGTCCTTCTTGATGAAGCGACCCTTAACCGCCTTGAAGTGCTCCGCCACCTCGGAAACCACGGAGGGCTCGGGGTTGGGGGTGTTCTGCAGCTCGGTGAGCTCAGCGTAAACGGGAGCCGCCTTCTCGCAGTCCTTGACTCCCCAGAAACCGGGATGCTTGGCGATGGAGAGGGGGGCAAGCAAGCGAACCAAGGGTGCCTTGAGGATGAGCATCATGACGATGTCGCAGACGATGCCCAAGGCAAGGGTCATGCCGAAGCCCTTGACCGAAGCGCTCGCCAGGAAGAACAGGGTAAGCGCGGAAACGAGCGTGACCAAGTCGGCGTCGATGGAGGTCAGGATACCGTGGCGAACGCCGGTGACGGACGCAGCACGAACACTGCGACCCATGCGGATTTCCTCGCGGAAGCGCTCCAAGACCAGAATCGAAGAGTCGGCAGCCATACCGATCGTCAAAACGACGCCGGCCAAGCCTGCAAGGGACAAACTGAACAAGCCCAGCGATGACAGCAAACCAAGCAAGCCCATATAGAGGACCGCGAACACGGCCATCGCGGCAGCTGTCAGCAAGCCCAGGCCATGATAGAAGAACAGGAGATAGAGGATAACCAGGATCAAACCGATGAGTGCGACGAGCACGCCGGTTGCCAATGCATCCTGACCGAGGGTAGGACCAACGACCTGGCTTTGCTCGTACTTGAAGCTCACGGGCAGCGAGCCGGACTCAAGAACGGTCTGCAGGGCCTGAGCTTCTTTTAGGGTGTAGTTGCCGGTGATGGAAACCTCGCCGCCGGTGATCTCGGATTGAACAGCAGGCGCGCTTTGAATCTGACCGTCGAGGATGATGACGATCTGACCCTTATCGGATGCGAGCTCCTTGGTGGCCTCGGCGAAAGCCTTGGTACCCTCGGAGTCGAGCTTGATGTTAACGGCGTAGTCGGTGCCGGTCTCGGAGGCGCGATCAACGCTGACGCTGGTGATGTTCTCACCGGTGATCAGCGGGGTGTAGCTGCCCTTGACGTCGGCATACGTAGTTTGAGAGCCCTGGAAGGAATTACCGAAATCGTCAGTGAAGGTCTGCTGGCTTGCGTAGGTGCCGTTGGAGATGGCGGTCTTATCCTCGTCGTTGGTGAACGAGTCGGCGCGGGCGAATTCAAGCACGCCCGTCTTGCCGATGGTGTTCAGAGCAGTTTCCGCGTCGGTCATGCCGGGGATCTGAACAAGAATCTGGTTGTTGCCCTGAACCTGCACAACCGCCTCGGAGGCACCAAGCGCGTTAACGCGGCTCTCGATAACCGAACGGGACTTCTCAAGGTCTTCAGAGGAAATATCGGAGCCGTCGGT
>CAVAUO010000092.1:0-6910 GCA_963591685.1 Escherichia coli | reverse complement strand
GACAAGCCCGCCGTCGATATCCGGCTGGGCAAGAAGAAGCTCGACGTTGCCCTCGTTCATCGAACCGCCATAAAGAACGCGCGTGGCTTCGGCCACCTCGGCGCCGAAGAGCTCGGCAAGCGTAGCACGAACAGCAGCGCAAACTTCCTGTGCCTGCTCGGGAGTCGCGGTGCGACCGGTGCCGATGGCCCAAATGGGCTCGTAAGCCACGACAACGCCTGCCATATCATCGGCATCAAGGCCGGCAAAAGCGGCACGCACCTGCGCAGTAACGAATTCCAAATGATTACCCTTGTCGCGAACGTTCAGGGACTCCCCTACGCACACGATGGGCTTCAAGCCGCCCGCGATCAAGGCCTTCACCTTCGCGTTCACCTGCTCATCGGTCTCGCAGAAGTACTCCCTGCGCTCGGAATGACCGACGATGCAGTAGGTGCAGCCCACTTCTTTAATCATGTCGACCGAAATCTCGCCCGTGTAGGCGCCGGAAGCCTCCCAGTGACAGTTCTGGGCAGCCACGTCGATTTCGGTTTTGTCGAAATCGATAACCGTCCAAACGCTTTTCAGGTCGACGGCTGGGACGCACAAAACGATGTCGACCTTGTCCCAAGACCCTACGTAGTGATTGCAAAGACGCTGAGTCAAGGCGATGGCCTCGGGCACGGTCTTGTTCATCTTCCAATTGCCCGCCATCATTGGGCGGCGGCCCTCAGGAGTTCCTTCTTCTTTTTTACCGAAAATCATGAATAAGCCCCTTTCAGGCTACAAAACGAGCAACTAAGACGTAACTAGCGAAGCGCCTCGACGCCAGGGAGTGCCTCGCCCTGGACAAGCTCCATGGATGCGCCGCCGCCGGTGGAGATGAAGGTCATCTGATCGGCGAGGTCGAACTTGTTAACGGCCGCGACGGAATCGCCGCCGCCGATGATGGTGTCGGCCTGCTTGTTGGCAGCGACGGCCAGGGCAACGCCCTTGGTGCCCGCCTCATACGAAGGCATCTCGAAAACGCCCATAGGGCCGTTCCAGAACACCGAAGCAGCGCCGGCAATCGCGTTAGCATAGGCATTTGTGGTTTTAGGACCGATGTCGAGGCCCATCATGTCGGCAGGAATGGAATCAACGCCGCAGGTGAGCTTGTTGGCATCGTCGGCAAACTTGTCAGCGCACACGACGTCGGTGGGCAAAAGGATGTCGACGCCCTTTTCCTTGGCCTTTTTCAAAGTAGCTGCGGAGCGCTCGATCCAATCTTCCTCCATAAGCGAAGTGCCAACCTCGTAGCCCTGAGCCTTCAGGAAGGTGAAGCACATGCCGCCACCGATGATCAAAGTGTCGGCCTTATCAAGCAGAGCATCGATGACCTTGATCTTGTCAGAGACCTTCGAGCCACCCAAAATGGCAACGAAGGGGCGTTTAGGCTGGTCGAGCATACCGGTAAGGGTGCTAACCTCTTTGGTCATAAGGGCGCCGGCATAGGCGGGCAAGTAAGATGCAACGCCCGCCGTGGAGGCATGCGCGCGATGAGCGGCACCGAAGGCATCGTTGACGTAGAGCTCGGCCAAGGAAGCCAAGGCCTGGGCGAACTCAGGGTCGTTTTTCTTCTCGCGCTTGTCGAAACGAAGGTTCTCAAGCAAGCAAACGTCGCCATTGCCAAGGGCGGCAACGGTGTTGCGCGCGGAATCCCCGATGGTGTCACTCGCAAAGGAAACGGGCTTGCCCAAAACCTTGGAAAGATGCGCGGCAACAGGCGCCAGGGAAAACTCCTCCTGATAGCCGGTGCCCTCAGGGCGGCCCAAGTGGCTGCACAAAACAACGCGCGCACCGCGATCGATCAGGCTCTCGATGGTGGGAAGGGCGGCACAAATGCGCGTGTCGTCGGTAACGACACCATCTGCCAGGGGCACATTGAAATCAACGCGGACAAGAACGCGCTTACCCGCAACGTCCGCCTCGGTATAGGTTTTGATATCTGCCATAAAGGCTCCTTTTCTAAAACTTGCGCGCACGGCGCTCTTCAAGAAAACGACCGTCCCTGGCCCCAATAGCCACGAGGACGGTCGTATGAGATCGATTGAGCAAGCTGAAACTACTTGGTCATCATGTATTTCGCCAAATCGGCAACGCGGGAAGAGTAACCCCACTCGTTGTCGTACCAGGAAACAACCTTGACCATGTTGCCCTTGCCGCCAAGAACCATGGTCAGACCCGCATCGAAGATGGAGGAATAATCGTCGCCGATGACGTCGACCGAGACGATGGGATCTTCGGTGTAACCGAGGATGCCCTTGAGATAGGTCTCGGAGGCTTCCTTCATTGCAGCGTTGATTTCCTCGACGGTAACGTCACGCTCAAGCTCGCAGGTGAGGTCGACCATGGATCCGTCGGGAGTGGGAACGCGGGTGCTGAAACCATCGAGCTTGCCCTTGAGCTCAGGCAAAACCAGAGCGACGGCCTTAGCGGCACCGGTGGTGGTGGGGATGATGGAAAGATTGGCGGCACGCGCACGACGAAGATCCTTGTGCTTCAGGTCGAGGATCTTCTGATCGTTGGTGTAGGAGTGCACGGTATTCATCATGCCGCGCTTGATGCCAAACTTGTCGAGCAGAACCTTGGCAACGGGAGCAAGGCAGTTCGTGGTGCAGGAAGCATTGGAAACGATGTTGTGCTTGGCAGGGTCGTAGATACCCTCGTTCACGCCCATGACGATGGTGGCATCCGGGTCGGTGGCAGGAGCGGTGATCAGAACCTTCTTGGCGCCAGCCTCGATATGCTGGGCTGCACCCTCGCGCTTGCGGAATGCGCCGGTGGCCTCGACAACCAGATCAACGCCCAAATCGCCCCAGCCGCACTTCTTGGGATCGCGCTCGGAAAGCGCTTTGACGAACTTGCCGTCGACGATGATGCCGCCATCGGTCTTCTCGACGGATTCAAAAGAACGACCATGAACCGAGTCGTACTTCAAAAGATGACTGATGCAGTCGATGTTGGAAAGATCGTTAGCCGCGACAACCTCGAACTCAGGGTCCTTCATCATCGCGCGGAAAGTCAAACGGCCGATGCGGCCGAATCCGCTAATGCCAACCTTGATAGTCATAAGTGCTCCCCTTTCGAAGGATGCAAATACAAAACATGATCGAGCGCTTTACGCGTTCATAGCAATGATAGCAAAACTGACCACGCAAACGAACAATTCAGCAGCCCATCACAGGAATAAGAAAGCGCTGAAGAGCATCAACGGTATTTGCTCGCAATCTGCTCAAGCCTGGAAACGCGGTGGTAGATGGCGCTTTTCGTCAAGGGCGGATCGCACATCGCCCCAAGCTCGCGCAAGGTGGCGTCGGGATGACGGGCGCGCAGGCGAATATAGACCTGCAGCGCCTCGGGCAGCTCGCGGATATCCTTATGCCTAAGCACCAACTGGATGGTGCGCAGTTGTTCGATGGCGGCATTGGTAGTCTTGGCCTGATTGGCTAGCTCCGCGTTCACCCTCCTATTCACTTCGTTGCGCATACTCTTCGTCTCGCGAGCGCGATCAAGCACCTCGACCGCGTGGGTAGCGCCCACCAGCTCCATGAACGACTTAATGGCGCTCCTGCGCTTCAGGTACACAACGTAGGTGTTTCTCCTGATCATCGACTTGGCGTTAACGCCGAAGCGCTCAAGAAGCTCGACGATGGAATCGGCCATGGTTTGCGATGAGTAGGTCATCTCGAAATGAGCATCCCCTTCGGGCGACCCCACGAAGCCCGAACCCATGAAGGCGCCCCTCAAATAAGCCTTTGCGCAGCAATCGCACTCGATAAGATGAGGAGCGATGGACAACTCAAGACCACCCTGGGAGTTGATAACGCCAAGCTCGGACAAGACGTCGTTCAAGGGCGGTTGCGCAGGAATGCGGATGAGCCAGTTGGGGGTTTTGTGCAGCACGTTGCGCCGGCTGACGATCTCGATCTGCAGGCCGCAAGTGTCCTGCATAAAGGAAACGACGCTTTTGGCTACCTGGAAAAGATCGGTGACCACCTCGAGCTCGAAACGGCCTGCGCCCTTGAACACCAGGTTTCCCTCGATGCGAACAAGCGCCGCGCAAAGGGAGATGGCACATTCGTCGCACTCGCCCTTGATGCTGGCGAGCTCGTCTTTTACCTGTGACGTGAAAGACAAAGCTTGAACACCCCCGTAAAGGCATGGGCAAGGGCTTCAGGATTATGCCAAGTAGGACGAGCCGAATCCGCCAAATTCCTAACAAGCACCAGAGGTCCCATAGACTGAATGGCATTAACGTCGGCCTGCGTTACAACAAGTGGGCGAATTTGTCGGTTTAAATTACGACCCATTCGAACATCTGTCGAAGATCCTTCAACAGATCCCGCGCCCGCGCAGTTCTCAAAGGATTCCTCCACCGCACCCTGAGCATGAGGCGTGCCGGGATGATGAAGAAGAACATAGTCGAGGCAGCCCTCAAGACCGTGGCGCATAAGCGCATCCACGTGCTCACGCGCGGAAAGACCCCAGGTCTCCCCTTGCATGTCGGCCAAGCCGCAGACGAAAAGCGTCTTGCCTTCTGACGCTCGAATGGCCTCGACGATGCCCGGTACCAAAAGGTTGGGGATGATCGAGGTGAACAGCGAACCGGGGCCAAGAACGATGAGGTCGGCCTCGCGGATGGCACGGATGGCCTCGCTGTAAGGAAGGCAACGCTCGGGCGATTCCAACCACACGTCATGAATGGCCGTGGTGGTCTTACCAACCGATTCCTCGCCGCCGATAACACGACCGTCGCAGGTGCGGCCCATCAAAGTAACGTTGTTGAGCGTGGACGGATAAACATGCCCGCGACAATGCAAGATGCGCTCGCATGTACGAACGGCATCGGGGAAAGATCCGGTGGCGTCTTCAAGCGCCGAGAGCATCAGGTTCCCCAGCGTGTGGTTGCGCGCGAACTCAAAGCGGTATTTGAAAGCGCGCGTCATGGGATCGTCGGGATCCAAGGCGAAGGCGGCAATGCATTTGCGCACATCGCCGGGAGGTGAAACGTGCGCCTCCTCGCGCAGAATGCCCGTTGACCCGCCGTCGTCGGCCATGGCAACCACCGCTGATGTGTTGACGCCAAGCGAAAGCAAAGTGCGAATCGAAACGGGAGCCCCCGTTCCACCTCCGATCACCACAGCGCGCATATTGGACAAATCCATATGCGAACGCGCAGCCATGATGCGCGGCTTCAAGGCCTTGAACGATGCGGTCATCGTCGAGTCGACGCGGAATCCGGGCCTCATTCGGCCACAACCTTCCGGCCTTCGGCGAGCGCGAGGTCACGATGCGCCACGCTAACGCGATAACCAGCACCCTTCAGGTAATCGCCCGTTGCCTCGGCAATCGCGACGGAACGATGCTGTCCGCCGGTGCAGCCCACGCCGATGGCGAGCTGTTGCTTGCCCTCAGCCACGTAGCCGGGCATGACGGTATCCAAAAGAGCCTTCCATTTAGTCATGAACTCGTCGGTTTCCTCGCGGAACATGACGAAATCGCGCACCGGAGCGTCAAGGCCGGTTAGGGACCTTAGCTCAGGGTCGTAGTAAGGGTTGGGCAAAAAGCGCACGTCAATCACCACGTCAGCATCAACAGGCGCACCATGTTTGAAGCCGAAGGAGTACACCGTGACCGAAAGGCCGCGGCGCTCGTTTCCGTCGCCGAACTCGGTGCGAATGACATCGCGCAGCTTCTGAGGAAGCATGTCGGTGGTGTTAAGCACAAAGGCCGCCTGCTCGCGGAGGCGGTAGAGCAAGGCTCGCTCAGCTTGAATGCCTTGCGCGATGGTCTCACCCTCCTTGCACATAGGATGCCTGCGACGAGAGCTTTTGTAGCGCGCGACGAGCTTCTCATCATCGGCGTCGAGGAAGATGATCTGCGGCTCGATGCCCTGCGACCTGACCTTGTCGAGCTCGTCGTCAAGCTGACCGAAGTAAACGCCGGAGCGAGCATCGCACACGATGGCCAGGCCCGTCGTACCTTCGGCCTCGCGCTCGGACTGAAAGAGCTTGACCGTCTGGCCGATCAGGGCGCTCGGCAGGTTGTCGATGCAGAAATAGCCAAGGTCCTCGAAGGCGTGCATCGCCTCGGTGCGACCAGCGCCGCTCAAACCGGTGATGATGACGAAATTGACCATTTCCTCGTTTTCGTTAAGCTCGCTCATAGCCGCTCCTCACTGTTTCCGTTTCCTTCTCATATTGCCTCAAAACCTCGAAAAGGTCTTCGGCAACTTGCGAAGGAAGCACCCCGCTAGCGCGAATTTCATCCAAGCTTGCAGTTTTGAGCTTGCTGAAGGACCCGAAATGCTTAAGCAGGGCCTTCTTTCGTTTGGGGCCGATTCCCTCAACCGTGTCCAAGACGCTCGTGGTCATGGCCTTGCCGCGAAGCTCGCGATGGAAGGTGATAGCGAAGCGATGGGATTCGTCGCGCACCTGCTTAACCAGATACAAACTCGGGCTCCCACCCGGCAAAACCACCGGCCCGCTCTCCTGCCAGGGAACGAAAAGCTCCTCGTCGCGCTTGGCCAAGCCGCACACGGGAATATCGTCGGCGCCAAGCTCCTTAAGCTGAGCTAGAGCCGCGGAGAGCTGAGGCTTGCCGCCGTCGACGATGATCAAGTCAGGGCGAGCTCCGAACTTGGCGTCGGCCAGCTTCTTCTTGTTGTAGCGGCGCTCGAAAACCTCGCTCATCATGGCGAAGTCGTTAGCCTCATCGGTTTCCATGCGTATCTTGAAACGGCGATACTGCGCCTTGTCGGGGCGCCCGTTCGTGAACACCACCATCGAGGCAACCGAATGCTTACCGTGAATGGTCGAGATATCGAAGCACTCTATGCGCAAAGGAGGCCGATCAAGCGCGAGCGCGCTTTCAAGCTGAAGAAGAGCAT
>CAVAUO010000091.1:0-6965 GCA_963591685.1 Escherichia coli | reverse complement strand
GATCAACACTGCGCCAAAACTAGCGCAGCCTTCGCGCAACCTCGCGGCGGTTTGATTACCAGTCAGATCAACACTGCGCCAAAACCGAGGTTCCTGTTAGGACTGCCATTACTTGTTTGATTACCAGTCAGATCAACACTGCGCCAAAACCATTGGCACAAAATCCCCACTGCAAAGGACGGTTAAATCCAACTGGCGAGCTATCTCAACTCTCTAAAAAGTGCAGGTCAATAGCCCTTTTGTGTTCATGATCATAATTGTACTCGTCACGCTTATTCTCAATCAACAATACTCTTGTTTTTTGATAAAACACATGCTCAAGTATGACTTCAAAATCATTTTTCGATAAAAAAGTCTTAAGGTTTACGAACACGAGAACCCTATGGTCTCCAGCGTCAAGGGTTAATGATAGAAAATTCAAAAGGTTATCAAGGAACGGCCTCGTCTCCTGATAGTCTACACCGAAGCCAGCGAACTTTAGGTACTTCTTGAACTCCCAGTTGTTGGCAAATGCAAAATCCGCGTTCATTCCCAAACCTATAGACATGAGCTTGGTGTCCATGGCCACCCGCAGGCCCTCGACCACTTGCCGCAGATCCTCGTCCTCAAGAAACTCACGCTCCATCTGCTTGATAATTCGCCCCATAAGAACCCGCTCATCCCAAGGCAACGACAGCGGGCTATCTATGACGAGCAGCGTTTCGCTCGGCTTCAGCTCCTCATCGTCCTCCCATAAAGAATATGGCTCCGCGGCGAACCTTCCTTCGAGGGATCTGAGGGATAGGACCAGCCTCGTGAACAACGTCTGATTCTCGACCTCAAGGGTGACGCACTCCCCCGCCGGAAGCTCCAGCGGCTCATCCAGTCCGGCAAACACGAGCTTCATAGCACAAGCAGCTCCTCCATCGTGTCTACCTCGTCATAAGCCTCGCGATTACCTGTTATGTACTCCATAGTGGAAAATTGGGCCTCGGTTATCCTAAGCACCTGGACAAGCCCCGCAGGAGGCCTATTCTTACGAAGGCGCGCAACCGCATGACCAGCCGCGCCATCGTTCACAACCAGCTTCGCGTACACCGACTCCTGCAACGGAAGATAGCCGTCCTTGAGCAAGAACTTCCTGAAAAGTCGATAATCTTTACGTTGCCTGGCCGTCGCAACCGGCAAGTCGAAGAAGCAGATAATTCTCATATAGCGCCCTCTCACCATCTTGGTCATACGACATCAAAGGGTTCAATTGCATCGACGGAGAGTCGTCGCGCGAGCGCGTCAAGACAGTCCTTAACGTAGAGCGAAATCACCGACGAGACTCGGTATGCCCCACCTCTATAAGGAATCGCTTGGTTGAACATATCCACAAGGAGCAGCTTATCGTCCTTAGTGAAGTCGCCTCGAACGTTGTCGAACACGATTCGATCGACAATCGGTCTGAACGGCTCCATAAAATCGCAGCTCAGGTTGAACTGATTGAACTCGTTGCGGTGACAAATTCCCTGCTGCGTAAGGTAGCCTCTCGCAACGATTTCGCGGTTGACGGAAGAGAGAAGCAAAGCATAGCCGTAGTTGAGGGCTGCGTTAATCGGCGTCTCATCTTCGCGCGAGAAGCCGGGGCCGAACAACGCTGGAAAATAGACATGAGCAGCGTGCGCCTCGCGGTGCGTCGAATCGCCGGAGCGGACTTCGGTAGCAACTTTCTCGAGAACCGCCGCATCGTCTTCGCGGGCCCTCACGCTCAACACGCGGGCTTGATGAGCGATCTTATCTTTAACAATCCGCTGCCACACTTGCTTCTTTGCAACCGGGCCCCATTCAAGCTGCTCATCAATTCGAGCGCTCGTGTTGTGGGCGCCATACAACGGCAGAAATTGCCCAATCGGGTCATATCGCTCGTCGGAGACGACCAGCGAGATCTTCGCCTTCGCAAGCTCGGACATCAGGTAAGCACTGATGTAGACACGATTGGTTTGGAGAACCAAGGTCTGGAACTCAGAAAGATGAATCTTTGCCGTATCGTCTTCCTTGCGGACAACCATGTAGCCGCCTTTATACGACAGCTTGCACGGATTCTGTATGACGATGTTCCTAAAGCCCGACACGAGTCTTCCTCTCGAACATGCCCGTCACGGACTGGTCAATGATGTAGAAATCGACGTTCGGGTCGCTAAGCAGCTTTGACCTGGCAGGCTTGATAACGCCCGTATTTTTAGGGCCTCCTATCAAAGTGAGGTCAACAACATTCGACCTCCCGTTTGTAAGCTTTATCAAGCCAAGCAGAATAACAAGCTTATCCGCGTTGTCGAGTCGTTCGAATGCGCCTGTATACCTTTCAAGCTTTAACTGGTCATACAGGAAACCGCGAGCAGGCCCTAGCTCCGAAACAAACGAAGCCCAGAGACCGTCGAGCACGGACTGATTGGCCATCGCGTAATCACGGTCTGTAAGCGCCAGCAGCTCCTCATCGGAAAACGCAACCTGCCTCGCATTCCTAAACTCCTTGGCGCCCGTCAGCATCAGACGACAACCGTTTATTTCCACCAGCTGCTTCTTCAGCACTTTTGGACGAATGATGCGGACATATTCCAGTCCCGAACTCTCGGCGTCCTCGGTGGCGAGCTCAGCCAAGGCATCAAAATCTGCGGCTATCTTCTGACGAGAAGAAACAGGAACTTGCGAGAACTTGAAGTAGGGTTTCCCCTTTTTCCTAGCCTCATAAATGTAGAAATACGCAAACTGCTCTCGAGAATAACTACCGAATTGTTCAGCAGAAAGCCCTTGCTTTAGAGGGAGGGCGAGCGCTTTTCCACTTCGTGGCGAATATATCGTTGCATCCCAGAATGCCCCCGTGTCCTCCTGCGGCATCCTCGAGATGTAGCACTGCCGATAATTGAGCGTACGGCGCATCCCCTCGAGCGCTGCCTCGGCATCCCAGGTGTCCTGGAACACCTCGCCGGTCTCCTTGTCGAAGCCGGAGGTTAGGAAGCTGTTGATTACAAAGCCGGCTGAACCGGGCATCTGGTGGGTCCGGTTAAACAAAGTGGCTTGCGAGCGCACATAATTCTGCATAATGCGCGTATAGCCGATCGGGTTGTCATAGATGCCCGGGTGCCTCATCTGAATGAAGAGGCCGATCCTGCAGGCTAGGAAGGCGTCGTGGGCATGGTGGAAGTCATTCGCCTCGCGGCACTTGATAAAGCCAGCCGCCTCACGAAGGTTGTGGGACATGCTCGCCTTAACGGGAACAATCTTCGTTCCCTCGCCGGCATAGCGGGCCTCAAGCAGCGACTGTGCGAGCTTCACCATCTGGGAGGTCTCGACGAGCTGACGGGCCACAAAGCCCTTCATGGCTCCTTCTGAAATGCTGCTCCGAAGCAGGTTATTGAATTTCTTATCTCCAATTAGATGAGCGTCGTGAAGGCTGCGCCAGTAACCGCTCATCTTTTGCCTCACGCCGCTGTCGAGGAGAAGCTCGTCTGTCTTGCGTTGATTCTCCTCGCGGTAGACCAGGGCCTTGTTCTCAAAGCTATCGTCCTTGATGTACGCACGGGGAATGATGTGGTCAACCTCATACAAGCCGGTATTCGACAGTTGGTTGATATCGATCGGCTTTCCCGAGTACAGGCATTTACCGCGCTGCATAAAGTAAAGCGTCAGGCGCTCATCCAGATCGCCTGCAGACCTCTCCTTGATCTCTGCCCAGACCTTCGGATCGTCCTTCTTGAATACCTCAAGCGCTTCCTTGAGCTGGTCATAACGCTTCTTGGTGCGCTTGCCCTTGGCTTTCTCGTCCTCGTCGCGCGTCACTTCAATGAAGATATTCGAGGGCGCATGGCCTGCGATAGAGACAATCTCGTCGACGATTCGGATGGCCTGGTTCAAACTCCTGCGAATGGCAGGAGAGCCTGGGAGATCGTTCACTCCAAGCTCATTGGACCGGCCGGCATAATAAGTACGGTTCGTCTCGTCGACGGCCTTCTGGAAGCCGAGGTCTTCGTCCCTCAAGACTTCCATCATCACCATCGTGTCGCCGTTACGGCGAGTCGAATTGGGATTGCCTTCACGAAGCACATCCATAATCGAAACCCTGCGGGCATTCTGCGCATTGACCTTAAGACCAGTGAGGAACTTCTCGGAGAGCCTTCCCCAACCCGTGAACCGCTTCTTACAGATGGCCTTTATCTGCGCGGCGTCCAAAAGACCGCTGCCGGAAGATCCGAACTCGCTCTCGAGCTTCTCCTTAAGTATGGAGCGATCCTCGAAGAGCGTGCTCCACAATATGATAGTCTCGACGTCATCGTAGAGCTTGGTGCCCGGATCGATTGCGTCGACGTGCAGGATATCCTTGGCAAAGAAAATCAACGAGCCGAGCTTTGACTCCATCGCCGACTTCCCCTGCCCGCCCTTGACGTGCGGGCTAATAGCCCCATCCTCTCGAATGAGCCAGTCCTCGATTTTCTTATTCGTCACGCGGCGAGTCTTACTGAACAGGTCCCGCATGATGCCCTCACGCTGAGCAGCGTCGAACCTACGCCAGTCGTCGCCATCGCCGTCGCACCAACGCATGCCGTTTAGCTCGTTCAGGACGCAGAACTCTTCGTAGAGCAGCGAGCACTTAGGGAGGGGCTTCTCCCCCACCAGGTAGGTACAGTCGCCGGTCATGCGCACGATGAAGTTCTCGGCGCTTTTGTTCTTATCGATGACCTGGTCCCAGTTCCAAGGCGTGATCGCAGCGTCTTCCATACCGGGCTTGCGCTCGGACCACTGAAAGCGGTTCTTTCCGCGAGCGTCTTGGCGGGCATTCTTGCTCGTCAGCGGGCCAACGTAATACGGGATACGGAACGAGACGAGACTTTCGAGCTTCTCGGCATCTTGCTTGAGGAACGGATAATGACGGCCCTGGTTCTTGATGATAGCCCGCAGCTCCTCAAGGTGAAGCTGATAGTAAATCGCTCCGTTATCGCTGGTCTTAAGCCTGCGCAGGAACTGCTGGCGGTCGAAGCGCGCCATCATATCGATGTAGCGAGGGTCGTCCTTGGCACCGGTTCCCTCGAAGAGCTTAACGACCTCTTTCTTAAAATCCTCGTAGCTCGTCTTGTGCAGGTTGTACGCCGTATAGCCCGTGGCCTTGTCGTAGCTGTAGTCCCTGGAAGGGTCATCGGTGTTCAATGAGTGGTAGGTCGGGCCACGGAAGAAAGATTCATAGGCCTCCTTGGAGCAATAGGTGCGGACAAGCCCGTCTTTGCCCTTAAGCGTCTCAAGTTCGGCCGCGTATTGGTCGTACTTGGCGATCATGTTCTCCGAGATGCTTCCGCCCGGCACATACGAGAGAAGCCCCTGGAGCACGAAAGCAGAGTAAACGCCGCAAAGAGCATCGAGAAGAGCGCTGCAATCATCCGGGCACGCTACCTTAAGGTTCTCGAGATCCTCTTCGTTGCCGAGAGAGACCTTAGTCTTCTCGCAGGGGAAATCGCCAAAGATGTCCTTGAACTCGGCAGCCAGGCCAACCATCGCATTTGCCAAAGCGCGAGTGAACTTCTTTTGGTCGAGATCTTCGGGGAGGGGCACGGCCACAAGAGGTGCTATTTCCTGAGCGAGAGCGGAGCGGTTTTGCTGACCTTCGTTTAGAAGGGCTTTGGCGAGCTTCGCGCTCTTATCGGTGGGCAGCTCCGCACCATGGGAGATACACCAATCGGCAAGAGCTTTGAGGAGTTCTTCTGTGGCAGCTTTGGGATTTGCGTCCTTCGACTTGAGGTTCTTCTCGCCTTCACGCAGGAAATTACCCCTGTGCTTAACGATATTATGCATCGCCAAGTAAATGAGTCGCAGGTCAGCTTGCTCGTCCGTTTCCATCAGCCACTTGCGGAGATGATAAATCGTGGGAAAGCGGTCGTAATACTCCGCCTTGGTGAAGTCGGAGCCATTGAAGATCGGGTCGCCGTCGATCGTACGCGAGTGGTTGAGTCGCTCAAAGAAGCCAGCGTCTACGAGGCTCATCTCGTCCTGGAAGAGAGACTGAAGAAGATCGAGGCGCCAGCGGCGACGAACATACCGGCGGCGCTGACCTCGATGGACACGGGCCTCAGACGCCGGCTGGGCGCTGTCGAAGAGCCTGCTTCCCCAAGCGGGCTGCTTCTTGAAGTGCAGAAGATTGCCGCTCGCATCGACCACGGACCAGCCAACCGAACCGGTTCCCATATCCAGCCCGATGCTGTACTCACCGTTATAGTTTCTTAGGTTCATGGCCTTCGTCCCCCTTCGGTCGTGCTACAGTCATGCCGTCTTCCGATTACCAGTCGGATCGACACTGCGAGTCAAAATACGGCTTTGCCAAAAATGCTTTCCTCGGAAAGCGCCCCGTAGGGGGCAATCTTGACTCGACCGGGCCCCTTCCAAAGGGGCTCTTCTTTTTTACCATGGGGTTGTGACAACAATGGCAATCCTATCCCCACCGACGAAAAACGGCCGTCCCGCGGATGCGGAACGGCCGTTGCTGGCAAGAAGTACTTGTTGCATGTCTTACAGCAAGCGCAGGGAGACTTCCTTGAGCTGCTTGGAGCTGACCTCGGACGGGGCGTCGCTCATGAGGTCGGAGCCGGAGCTCGTCTTGGGGAACGCCATGACCTCGCGGATGGAGTCCGAGCCGGTGAGCAGCATGCACACACGGTCGAGGCCGAGCGCGAAGCCGCCCATCGGGGGCGCGCCGAACGCGAGGGCGTCGAGCAGGAAGCCGAACTGCTCGCGGGCGCGCTCCTCGGTGAAACCGAGCATCTTGAGGATGGCCATCTGCATCTCGGCGTTGTGGATACGCATGCCGCCGCCGCCGGCCTCGAAGCCGTCCATGACGAAGTCGTAGGTGTAGGAACCCACGGCCAGCGGATCGGCCATGATCTTCTCGGGGTCGGTCTCGGTCGGAAGGGTGAAGGGCTGGTGCTCGGCCTGGTAGCTCTTGGTGTCCTCGTCCCAGTGGA
>CAVAUO010000090.1:0-6975 GCA_963591685.1 Escherichia coli | reverse complement strand
GAACAAGGCACTTGCGCTATTGCGCATGCTCGTATTGGAAACAACCTTCAAATCGGGCAGCAGATTCTTTCCCCTCTTGCGCCTGGAATCGCGCAGGAATGCGCTGCCTTCCTTGGCGGCAGAGAAACGACCGACCACCGGCATGCCGGCAAGGGCCGCCGCCTGCTCCTCACCACGAACGCGCGTGTCGATCATGTCTTTAAACACAACAATGGCAACCGCCGCAAACAAGCCCGCAAGCAAGGCAACCAGTACATAGAGCTTGCGGTTAGGACCACTTGGCTCGGTGGGAACCTCGGGCTTGCTTACCACGTTGATGGCTTTAACATCCATGACGCTCTTGGCAACGCTGTTAAGCGTGTCCACCAGCTGTCCGGCGATGGCGGCCGTCATAGCGGGGCTTTGGCCGGTAACGCCGATAGAAATGATACGCGAGGTAGTGGAGCTTTCCACGTTGATCTTGTAGGCGTCAAGGCTTTCAAGGCCAAGCTCTTTAGCTACCTCGTTTTGGATCTGCGTGCTTTCAGCCAAGCTGGAAATGTCGTTGGCCAGCATCTGCGAACCCGTAAGGTCGTTGGTTGTGGTTGACTGGGTTTGTGCCTGGGAATCAAGCTTAGACAAGGCGTAAATATCAACCTCGGCCGTATATTGATCTTCCAGAAAGCCCCAGCACACAATCGCCGCAACAATGGCGCAAACGACGGGCAGCGCAACAACCAACTTCAGATTTTTACGGATAAGCTCGAGCAGCTCCAGCAGCGTCACTCAAAACTCCTTAGCTACAGACACAACGCCAGCCGGTAAACGCGCCAAGCATCTACCGGCTGGCTAGAAAACAAACTGATTGAACTAGTACTTCTTGATCTTGAACTTAGTGTTCTTGAAGGCCTTCTTGTATGCCTTGTACAGCTTCTTGGGGACCTTGATGGTCTTAACCTTGGAGCCCTTAACGGCAGCCTTCATAGCCTTTGCGGAAATGCTGACGGACTTGACCTTGACGGTCTTGATCTTGGAGCCTTTGAAGAACTTCTTGGCGATGCCCGTTACCTTGTAGCCCTTGATGGTCTTAGCGATGGTGAAGGTTTTAACGGACTTCTTTTTCTTGTACTTGGAAGCCAAGGAGGTGTACTTAAGAGCAACGGTGTTGCCGGACTTAACAACCGTGACCTTGGCGATGTTGGTGGAAGTGGTCTTACCCGAAGTGGTGACCTTAATGGTCGAGCCAGCCTTAGGAGTTGCAGGCGTGGTTTTGTTGGTAACGCTGTTGGCGGCGAAAGCAGGAGCGCAGGCGATGCTTGCTGCGAGTGCCGTAGCCGTGAGCGTGGCGATAACTTTCTTAAACTTCATTTGTTTCCTTCCTATTCGGAAAATCCAAACGTTTTGCCTAATCTATAGCATATTTTGAGGGGGGGGGCGGTTATTCGCCTATTTTTTTGTAGAAGGCTTTCATCACCGTTTCCTTGACTGAATCTTTGCTGAGTTCAATGTACTCGTGGCGAATGCCATCCTCTTCGTACACCTTGGACTTAACGGTTCCCCGAAGCTCGTTGATGCTTATCTGGTGACTACCGCCTTCAAGGAAGGTGGTGGCCAGATAGGTGAGCTCGCTGGCGCCGATGTTGGTGGTCGTGTATTTAGACACCGTATTTACCAGCGAAACCAGATCGGTGGCGCCCATGGAGCGCAGCTTCTCAAGCGATACCTGAAGGAATTGCATTTGACGCTTGCTGCGATCCTGCGCGGACCCGTTGACGGTGGTGTCGCGATATTGCACATAGCGCATGGCTTCATTGCCCTTGAGGGTGATTTTTTTGCCCTTGACGATATTGGTTCCCGGGATGCTTTCGATGGGCTTCAAGGTGATGCCGCCCATTTTGTTTGCCAGCTCGGAAATGCCGTCGACATCAAGTGCGAAGTAGTACTTGATCTTGTTGCCCTTAAGGATGTTGGACACGCTTTTAACCACGTTTTTAGCGCAGGTTTCGGCGTCGGCGTCCTGCGCGTAGGCCAAGGCCAGGTTGGTCTTGGAGGTAAAGGAGTACTCGCCATCCTGGTAGATGTCCACATCGCACAGGGAGTCGCGCGGGATGCAGGTCATGGTGAGCTTTTTGGTTTCGGTGTCCAAGGTGGCCAGGTAGTTGGCATCGCTGCAATCGGTGCCGCTGGTGCTCATCTCGTCGTCGATACCCTCGAAGAGGATGGACACCGCCTTGTCGTTGAAGAGGTATTTTTCACCCTTGTAGGTAACGGAAACATCCTCGCTCTTGGCGGGGGCGGCGGTCATGGCCTCCTTGCCGCTTTGCGCCATCAGCTGCACCGCGGCAAAGGCGCCAAGGGCGACGATAAGGATGGCGACTACGATGACCAGCACGGTCTTCTTGGTGCGGCCAGGTTTTTTGAGGCGCTTTTTGCCGTTGCGCACGCGCACGCGCTCGCGCACGACAATGGTTTCGGTGGCGGGTTCGTTTGTAGGCTCGGACATCGCTTATCTCTCACAAAACCAGAGACCGCACAAAACAAGCCCCTGATTAGGTCGGTTTTTTCTTAATCGTTTGTGCACTTTATCACAATAATTTGCGCTAAGTGTCCCCTGTAAGGCACATTGCGATAGGCTTTGGTTATGAAATCGCAGAATTTAACAGACCGAAACTTATCAAACGAGCAGCGCCCCGCCCCACAAAGGCACCGCGCCTCGCGAGAGCACCGCATCGCACGGGCGCAACTTGTTATCTCTTGGGCACTTGTTGCGGGAATGCTCATATTCATTTTCGTTATGAGCGCGCAGACAGGCCCGCAGCTCGATGAAGAGGACGGCCTCTTCTCGCAGATCAAGCGCACCCTTGCCCAACAGGCGCTTACGCTCACGGGGCACGAAGTGGACGTAAGCCCCATCGGGCATTTCAGCGAGTACTTTGCGCTAGGCTTCGTGCTCATGAATGCCCTGCGCATGCATGTGAAGGACGGATCGGTGCCGGGCAAGAGAAACCGCTGCGGCGAACAAATCGGCACCGATGGCGAGCAAAGCAAAAACGACATTCCGCAAAGCCGGAAAACTTGCTTGGACAGCCTGAAAAGTAACCTATTCAGCCACATGAGCCCGCGCCTGCCCCTGCTGGCCATGGCCTTAGCGAGCCTTTACGGAATCAGTGACGAGTTTCACCAGATCTTCGTACCGCAGCGCAGCTGCGACCCTGCCGACTGGGCGGTGGACACCATCGCCGCACTCATAGGGGCGCTCATCTGCTATGCGCTAGTTAAACGCTCCAACCGAGGCTAGCGCACCCCGGTGCCATCGAAGGTAGGGATAAAGCTATCCTTATTGGCGCCGCCCTCCTGCCAAAAATATTCATACACGCCTAGGGCATCGGCCACGTCAAGCACGGCATCGTATTCTTCCGGCATAACCACGCCCACCTGCCCGGACTCCTTACACACTAGGCCAAGGCGCACGAGTTCTTCTTCGCCAAGGCCCACCGGAACGAACTGATTCATGATGCTCAAGCGCGCAGCGTGCAAGTCAAGCTGAGTGCAAAGCAGGCGCACTGCGGCGACGGAATCCTCAACATGCCCGGGCAACACCAGATGCCGGATTATCACGCCGCGTTTGAGCAAACCGCTTTGCTCATCTTCGGTCCACTCCCCCACCTGGGCAATCATCTGCCTAATGGCGGCAAGCGCCACCTGGGGGTAGTCGGCGCAGCGAGAGAACTTTTTGGCGCTTTTCGAATTTGCGTATTTGAAATCAACCAGGTACACGTCAACCAAGCTGTCGAGCAAACGCAAGGCCTCGGGGCTCTCGTATCCCGAGCAGTTGTAAACCACGGGCACCTTAAGCGCACCCGCGGCTTTAAGGCGCGCAAGCGTCCAAGCGATATGCGGCACATAGTGCGTCGGGGTAACCAAGTTGATGTTGGCGGCATGCTCCTCGTTTTGCAGACGAAGGATTAGCCTTTCAAGCTGATCGTCGGGCACCTCGATGCCGTCTCCTTCGGCCAAGGCGCGATTCTGGCAGTAGACGCAGTGCATCGGACAGTAGCTGAAGAACACAGCGCCACTGCCCCGCTCGCCCACCAGGCAGGGCTCCTCCCACCAGTGCAGAGCGGCGCGACCGAGCCTCAAGCTTGCTGGCGCACCGCACACGCCCCGCTCGCCCGCCGTGCGATCGACCCCGCAATTGCGCGGGCACAAACGACACTCACGATAAAGCGCCGCGTAAGGCTCGGACAACTGCAGTTCATCGAAAGCCGTAGGGGTGCCGGAAGGCCCAGCAAAGCAAGAGTCCCCACGGGGACCCTCGCCAAAAGATTGCTCGTTGTTGTTTGATGCCGATTCCATTTCGCCGCTTGACGCTAGTTCCATTCGTCGACTTCGTCGATAAGGTAATCGCTCTTGGAAGGGCTGCCGTAGCCGCCGAACTCGTTGTAGCTGCCGTCCTCGTTGAAGGCTTCCTCGTCCTGATGATGGTAGTGGCCCTCGCCGCGATCGCCCTCGTCTTCGTGATGATGCTTGCCGCAGCACTCGTGATCGGGGTCGTTGTGGTCGTGGCCGCAGTCGCACTCGTCGTCGCTGTGGCTATGCTCGGCCAGCGACCAGTCGAGGCCGGCCTTCTTGCTTGCCTCCTCATCGTCGAAAAGCAGGCTCAAAGCGGCAGGCGTGTACTTGGCGCCGCCCACGATGGCCAACAGCTCGAACAGATGAAAGGCGGCGTCGCCCAAGGGCAAAACCATTTCCTCGTTTTCCACGGCAGTGAGGGCAACCGCAAGCTCGGCCATCATGATGCCGAGCGTATAGGAGCCCTCAATCTCGCCCGCATTCAAAGCCTCAACGAAGGAAACCTGCGCAGGCGAAACCAGACCGGCCTCCTCCATGGTGTTCAGGTAAGCCTCGGCATCGAAGTCGGCCTTGGAGGCGCGCACGCTTGCCAGTGCCTCGACGATGCCCATCAGGCCGGTAGCCGCCTGCAGGGTATGCACCACCTTGGCGGTTTGAGCCGCGCCGATGCCGCCCGTGAACTCGACGATACGGGCAATGGCGGAAAGCTGACCCTCCACCTGCTCGTAGGCTTCCTTCTCGCCCGCGGCGAACACCAACAGATTGCCGGGCGTGCCGAAAGCGTCTTCAACCGTAACGTCACGCACAGACACCGGTGCCTCAACGAACTTGCACTCGTACACCGAGCACAGCTGATAGATCTCGCGCGAGAAACTGGGGCTAGCGGGGCTCAGGTCGACGAACAGGGTGCCCTCGGCCACCTGCTGAACCAGGCCGTCATCGCCGAAGTACAGATCCTCCAGGCCCGACTGCGTGGGGTGATAGGTGAACACCACGCCCGCACTGGCAAGGTCGGCAGCGGCCGTGAAGCCCGCACGCGCCAGCGAAGCGCTAATGCCCTCGCCCACCTGGGTGTCGCCCACGAACACGAAATTCTGATTGTCAGACATGTGAATACCCTTTCAGGATGAAAACGATGCTAAAGATACGCGGCACAAGCAAAGAAAGAACCCGCCGCCGTGCACGATGCCATGCCCGGCACCACGCCCAGCCACCGATTCGCGTCAGCTCTGCCGGCCAATGCGCAAGCCGCGCAGGAGTCACGCGACAAACAAGCGGCGCCGCAGCTAGTTGCCCTTGACGCGGTTGGCGATGCGGTCGGAAACTGAGACGGCCTTGCGGCGATCGTCGCCCCAATACACTACGGCCACCATGCCGGGGCCCACGTGGCTACCGATCACCGGCCCGATAGAGGACTCCAGGGGCATGGCGCTTGCGTCTTCCTTCAGAATCAGCTCGCGCAGACGCTGCATGTCCTTTTCGCAGTCGGCGTTGCCCAAAAGCACCGTGCGCGTCTCGGAGGCTTTGTCACAGCCTTTGGCATAGCGCTCAGCCAAAGCTTTAAGGCCCTTCTTCCTGCCACGTGCGACACCTACCATGGAAAGTTTACCGTCCAAATCAAAGGAAAGAAGCACCTTCACATCAAGCTTGCTGCCCGCGAAGGCCACTGATGCGGGGATGCGCCCGCCGTGCTGCAAGGCTTTAAGATCGTCCACCATGAAGCCGCAGTTGACGAACCACTGCGCCTCCCTTGCCCAAGCCGCAAGCTCGGAGGCGGTTAGGCCGCGCTCACGCTGACGCAGCGCCTCGAACACCAAAAAGCCCTCGGCGATGGAGGCCAGGTGGGTGTCCACCAATTCCAGTTCCAAGCTGGGGTCGGCTTCCTTTGCCTGGCCCACCAGCATGTCGATGGTGCCGAAGGTCCCCGAAAGACCACTGGAGAACGAAAGCCACACGCAGGGCTTTTCCTGTTCCTTGGCCCAATCGATGGCGGCCTGTAGGTGGGGCATGGGGATCTGCGCGGTAGAAGGCATGTTACCTTCGCGCATGCCGTCGTAAAACTCCTTGGGCGTGATGGACTGATACAGGTCGTCCATGCGCTCGCCCGCTTCGTCGATATAGGGGAACTGCAGCAAGTACACGCCCTCTTTGTCGAGGATGCTTGCGGGCAGGTCGCAGCAGGAATCAACGATAAGGTTGCATTGCGTCGTCATATCTTCACTCCAATGCTAGTCGAAGCAAACCAAGCTCGACGCGTCGAAGCTCAGCTTGCCCTCAAGAGGTTTGTTGCACTGATAGCAGAATCCAACAGCCGGCCCCACGTGCGCGCCCACAACAGGGCTCACCGGGCACACGCGCACCGAGCGCCCGAGCAGGGGCTCGATGGTGTCGCGCGCCCACGCGCGGGCAAGCGTCGAATCACCGATGTAGTGTACGGCGATATCCTTCAGGCCGCCGCGCTCGGCGATGTCTTTCTGCAGAATTTCCACCATGCGCTTCAAGGCTTTTTTGTGCGTGCGCACCGTTGCCATGGGACGCGGGACGCCGTCGGTCACAGTAAGGACCGGGCAAATGCGCAGCACCGAGCCGATAAGAGCCGCGGCGTTGCCGATGCGACCGCCCTTCTGCAAGAAGGTCAGGCTC
>CAVAUO010000089.1:0-7011 GCA_963591685.1 Escherichia coli | reverse complement strand
TCATGGGAGAGCCTTTCTTTGTAGTTTTGGGGAAAGGGGCCTTGGCTCGCTTGCGGGGCCAAGGTGAGCCGTGGCTAGTGCGGGTTGCTCTTGCCTGGTATTGGTGGGTTTTGCCTAGTGCGCGGGTGTGCCCTGTTTTCCTTGCTTGTTCTTTGGTTTAGGCCTGGGCGCTTTGGAGAAGCTCTTTCTTTCGCGCGCCCTGCTTTTCCGCCCGTGTGGTTCTTCGTGTTTTAAGAAGGCTGGCAATGGTGGCGATGATGAGTGCTGCAAGGCCAACCGCGCCGAATACGAGCAGCGGGTATATATCGGTGCTGCCGGGCATGTGGCCCAGGTAGACGATAGATCGCACCCCGTTACCGATGTGCGCTTGCGGTGCCCAGGGGTACACCCAGTCGGCCCACGCTTGTGGCAGCATCTCGGGCGAGAGCATGGCGCAGCTCATGCCTAGCGCGAACGTGCCCATGGCAACCAGTGCGCCAAGTGGGAAGCACAGGCTGCAGAGCGAGACGAAACACAGCATGCAGCAAGCGCAAGCCAACCATAGGAACAAGAACAGCTCTTGTGCGGGCAGCGTCATCCCGCCGGCAACGGTGTCCACGAACTGCGCCAGGCCCGCCACTGCGGCCGAGAACGCCGCAACAAGGCCAAGAAGCACCAAGGCGGCAAGGATGGGATGCTTTTTCCGAAGCCCGGTAAGGTCGTTTTTCCAGAACAGCAGCGACAGAAGGATGGAGCCGATCATGGTCATCATGAACATCGGCATAACCATCATCTGAACAGCCATGGAAGAGCTCATTGATCCGCCGCCCACATCGGCGTCGTTGACTATTTCGACCTTGCAGGCTATGCCAGCTTGCAGCATCGCGTTCTGGATAGTGGTCTGCAGGCTGCTTGCCATCTGGGGGTTCTTGCCCTTGTTCAGGTACACGGTCAGCTGTGGTGCGGTGCCCAGTCCCACCGCGCTGCTTGCCTGCTGGCTGGTGAAATTCGCGGGGATGACGATGCTCCCGTACAGCTCATTGTTGTCGAACGCGGTCGAAAGCTCCTTCTCGCTCTTCAGCTGGGTCCAGCTTATGGCATCGGCCATGCTGGAGCTGGTGGAATCGCTCTCGTCTGATTCGTCGGAGCTGCCGCCAATGTTCCCCAACGAGGATTCGCCGCTCAGCAGTTTGTCTGTCAGCGTTTGGCCCACGTTGGCGCTGCCGGTGATGGTAGTTGCCCCTTTGTCCAGGTTCACGATGGCGAAGGGCACGTTGTGGGGTTCCGCCCTTAGCATGGGGCCAACAGCGATACTGAGGATGCAGCAGAGGCCGAGCGCTACGATCAAGGGAGCTGCCAAGGCCTTCTTTCCAAGCTTCTCGAACATCTGGTTCCTTTGCTTAAAGGTTCTGTTGCCGATGCTGCCATGGTAATTAGACACGATATCCAATAAAATAGGTAAATTAGATAGAGTGCCTAATTATGAATCTGGAAGAGGAGATGCGATGGGGCGCCCACGGAAAGATCAAGAGGGCCCTTCGGCCTATGAGAGCCTTGAGCAGGCGTTTTGGGATTTGCTTGAGGAAAAGAGCTTTCGCTCCATAACGGTGCGGGACCTTACGGCAAAAGCGAAGGTGAACCGCAACACCTTTTATTACCACTTCGAGAGCATCGAGGATTTGGCTTTCGCGACCATCAGGCGCAACGTTCCCAGGGAACTTTTCGGACGTTTGCTGGCCATGCTCTCGGAAGGATGCTTCGACGCATCGTTTGCCGACGGGGCATCGGACCTGGAAACGCGTTTTCGCCGCATCCGCCTGATCGTGCGTGATGGCTCGCTTAAGCTGCCCCTGCTGGCCAAGCAAGAGGTGTTTTCGTTCTGGCTTGATGACATGGGCGTTTCCGAGGACGAGCTCACCAAGGGCGATTGGGCCTGCATTGATTTCATTTGGGGCGGCGTCACCTCGCTTATCGCCAGCGACCAGGTGCACAATCACCAGGAGTATCTTGAGGCCTTGGAGGGTGGTGTGGCTTCGGCGGTTTCGTTGCTGATAATGCGTGTCCGCCAAGAACATGGCTTGCTATAGCACGCCATGCCTGCCGTGGCCAAGCATGCTACAATAGCCCGGCGAGTGAGCCGGGCAATCGCGTGTTTTTACATGAGGAAAGTCCGGGCTCCCAAGGGCAAGATGCCAGCTAACGGCTGGGCGGGGTGACCCGATGGAAAGTGCCACAGAAAAGAAGACTCCTTCGCTTCGGCGGCGGAAAAGCTGAAACGGTGCGGTAAGAGCGCACCAGCACGTTGGCAACAGCGTGGCTTGGTAAACCCCATCTGGAGCAAGCGCAAATAGGAATGCCATACGGTCGCCCTTCCGTGCATTCGGGTTGCGTGCTTGAGCTTTGCGGTGACGCAAAGTCGAGATAAATGGTTGCTTATTACAGAACCCGGCTTATAGGCTCACTCGCATATTTTTTGTTTTTCCAAGGAGATGGTGACGATGGCCCTCTGCAACCGAGGTAGGTTTTCCGTTGACGACATCCGCGCAGCTCAGGAGCTTTACGCGGTGACGGACAGCGCTTGGCTTGATGGACGCAGCCTTGCCGAATGCGTTGAGGAAGCCCTTCAGGGCGGCGCCACCTTCATTCAGCTGCGCGAGAAAGGCGTAAGCACCGAGGAACTCGTTGAGCTGGGCCGTCCCTTGATGGAGCTGTGCCGCGCCAAGGGTGTCCCCTTCGTGATCGACGACGACATCGAGGCGGCGCGCATCCTTGATTGCGACGGCGTGCACGTAGGACAGGAGGACGAATCCTGCGCTAGCGCGCGTGCCATCTTGGGGCCCGACAAGATCGTTGGCGTTTCCACCCAGACCGTCGAAGAGGCCCTGGCCGCTCAAGCAGCCGGCGCCGACTACCTGGGGGTTGGCGGCGTGGTTGCAACCTCCACCAAGCCCGAGGCGTGGGCCTTGAGTCATCAGGAATTCGTGGGCATCTGCAATGCGGTCGATATCCCCGTCGTGGCCATCGGCGGTGTGAAGGAAGAAACCCTGCCCCTTTTGGAAGGCACCGGTGTTGCGGGCGTGGCAGTGGTCTCGGCGATTTTCGCAGCCAGCGATATTCCTGCCGCCACCCGCAGCTTGAAGGAAGCGGTTCGGGCGACGCGCTTTTAGCTTTGGGCGGGCCTTGGGCCCCGGGGCAAGTCTTAGATCTTTCCCTCGGCGCGTAATTTGTCGAAAAGCTTTTCGACTTCGTTGGTGGCGACGATGGGCGCCATTTGGCACCATTGCGCTTTCGCGAGCGCATCGGCTCGCATCAAATCGCAGATCGCATGAAAGAGCACTTCGTCTTGGTCAAGGTTCTCGAACAAACGCCTTACGTCTGTCTCTTTTGCAGCGGGCCTGTCATCATGGTGTTCGATGACGAGGGCGAGCTTCCGGGTGAAATCGTCATCGAACTCAAGGCGGGCGGCCACCGTTTTCAAATGCTTAAGGCTTGCCGTGGGGTGCCCGGGCATGTGACCGCGACCCTCCTCGTCCAAAAAGAAAGTCTCAGGCTTTCCGGAATCGTGTAAAAGCGCAGCCCAGCGATTGAGGGCATGGGCTTTGCAGCCGTTCACCACGAAGGCGGTGTGCTCGAGGACGTCGTAGCAATGGTAGCGCGACATCTGGTCGAAGCCCTTCATGGGCGCAAGCTCAGGCAGCAGCACCTCCAGGAAATCCAAATGCTCCATGATGGCGTCATGTGCGAAGGTGCCGCACAAAAGCTTGTTAAGCTGATGGCGCAGGTAAGCCTTTTTAAGCGCAAGCACGCGCGGCGCCGTCTCCACGATGGCGCGCTTCGTTTCCTCATCGATGCTGAAGCCTAGGGTCGAGGCGAAGCGTATGGCGCGCAATGCTAGCAAAGGCTCGCTTTCCAGGCGTTTTTCGGCATCGCCGACGAAGCGGATTTTCTTATTGCGTATGTCGCGTGCTCCGCGGTAGGGGTCAAGCAGGCCGCGTTCGGGATGAAAGGCAATTGCGTTGAACGTGAAATCGCGTCGGGCGAGGTCTTCCTCGATCGTCGGGGCCGTTTCGTATTCGCAGGCCCTTCCTTGGTCGTTGCGCTTCGTTACCTTGTGAAAGCTGCTTATTTGAATGGAGTGGGGCCACTCGGGCGAGGTAAGGGTGGCGCTTAAGGTGCGATTGTCGCTAATGTGCACCGCGTAGCCTGCGTGGCCGAACAGCTCCTCGATTTGTGCTGGCGAAGCGTTGCTGGCAAGGGTGATGTGTCCTCGTCGGCATCCGACGAGGCAATTGCGCACGTAGCCGCCGTCGAGCCAAGCTTCAAAGCCCGCTTCCTCCAGCAGCACAAGGCACTTTGCAACTGTTGCGGGAAGAGGATCAAGACCGTTTGCCCTGCTGGAAGGCAAGCCTGCGCGATGCGCGTTCTCCAGGTTGTTTGAAGCGGCCATGGCTCCTCCTTCCGTGCTGGCTCTTTCGGTTCATGTACGCAAAGTGTAGCCTTTGCGGGTCGCACTCGTGCGGCTTAACCGCTGGCAAGTTTTAAGAAAAGCTACTTTGGTGGGGTGGTATTCGGAATTAAAAGCGCAAAAAAGCGCAATTCGAGTTCTTTTCAAACAAATGTTCGATTTTTTAAGTAGAATAGGCGCAGAAAAAGAAAGCTTGGCGCCGAAAAGGAAAGGGGTCCGGCATGCTCGATGAGTTGCACATATCCGACGTAGCTTTAATACGCGAAGCCACGTTTGCGCCGGGGCCGGGGCTTACCGTCGTCACCGGCGAGACAGGCGCGGGCAAAACAGCCCTGCTTTCCTCGCTTAAGCTTTTGGCGGGCGAACGGGCCGATGCCGGCATGATTCGCGAAGGTCAAGCCTCCCTTTCGGTCGAGGGACGTTTTTACCTGGACGATTCCCCTGAGGAGGGGGACGTCGTCGCGCGCCGCTTCTCTGCGCAGGGCCGCTCGCGCATCTCGCTCGGCGGCGTGCCTTCCAGCGTTAAGGAGCTTGCTTCGCGCATCGGCTCGAGCATCGATCTGTGCGGCCAGCATGAGCATCAGCGTCTTCTTAACCCCAAACATCAGCTGGCGCTTCTTGACGCCTGGGCTAAAGAAGAAGTATCGGTACCTTTGACCGAGTACCAAAGTGCCTTTAAGGCAGCAGCGGCGGCCCAGGCCGAGCTTGACCATTTGAACGAGATTGCGCACGAAAGCGAAGTCACGCTTGATCGAGCTCGCTATGTGGTTGATCAGGTTGATGCGGTTGATCCTTTGCCGGGGGAGTACGACAGCCTTTTGTCCGAGATGCCTCGTTATGAGCATGCCGAAACCATCTTGCGCGAGCTTGATTTCGTGCGTCGCTCTCTCAAGGGCGACTCAGGCATCTTGGAGGTGCTCGAGCAGGCGCTCGGCGCGCTCGACCAGGTGGCCTCCCTGGATGCAAGTCGGGCAGACGACGCTGCGCACCTGCGCGATGCCTTTTTCACCGTTGAGGATGTGGCAAGCCAGCTTTCGTCCTACGCGCAAAGCATCGAGTTCGACCCTGCCGAGTTGGCGGTACGACAGGAAAGGCTTGCCAATTTCCAAGCTTTGATGAGGGGTTTCGGCCCGCGCATGGAAGACGTCCTTCGCACCTATGGCGAAGCTGTGCAGACCTTGCGCGAGCACGACAATTGCGATGAACTCCTTGAAAAAGCTCAGGTCGCCCTCGATGCGGCGGAGGCCGATCTTACTCGTTGCGCGGACAAGTTGGCGCATGCCCGTGCCGCCGCTCTTCCCCGGTTCGCCTCGTTGGTTGGCGAACAGATGGCGCGCCTGCAAATGGGTAGCGCCTTCATTTCGGGCGAATTTGAGGATCTGCCTCGCTCTCAGTGGAATGCGCAGGGGACGCAGAGCTTCCAGCTTCTTTTCGCGCCTGGCGCCGATTTGGGCCCCCAGCCGCTCAATCGCATCGCCTCAGGTGGTGAGCTTTCCCGTGTGATGCTTGCCTGTAAAGTGGTGATAGGGGATAGCGACGAGGCGCAAACTCTCGTTTTCGACGAGATCGATGCGGGCGTCGGCGGTTCAACCGCCTCCGCTTTGGCCGAGGTTCTAGCCGACTTGGCGAAAACTCATCAAGTTATCGCGGTCACCCATCTCGCCCAGGTCGCGGTGAAGGGCGAGGTTCACTATCTTGTTCGTAAAAGCGCGGATGGCACGCCTGAAACAAGCTTGAGCAGCTTGACGGGTGAGGAGCGCGCAAGCGAAATCGCGCGCATGCTTTCAGGCTCGGTCGACGAGCTGAGCCTGGCCCATGCCCAAGCTTTGCTGCAAGGTGCAAGCGCCTAGCTTCAATGAGCCCAAGCGCCCGGGTTTTTCCTTGCGCCGCACTTTGGGGTCGAGTATTCTGTCTTCATCTTATTGTTTCCCCTTTACAAGCACTATGCTCTCGGGCCTTCTTTGCCCATCCTTGTGCCTTTTAGGGTCTCCACGTCTATTAGGAGGACATGGTGAAATTCTTCTTGGACACCGCCGACCTGTCCGAAATCGAAGAGGCTGCTAGTTGGGGAGCGCTTGCGGGCGTTACCACGAACCCTTCCCTCTACGCGAAAATTGGTGGAAAACTGTCCGGCTTCTACGACCATATGAAGAAGATCTGCGACATCGTGGGCGACGATTGCCCGGTTTCCGCCGAAACCGTTGCCATGACGCGCGAGGAAATTGTCCGTGAAGGCCTTGAGCTGGCCGAGATCGCTCCCAACATCGTGGTCAAGGTTCCCACCATGGTCGAGGGCCTGGCCGCAACGCGCGAGCTTGCCAGCCTGGGCGTCCGCGTGAACATGACCCTGTGCTTCAGCGTGCCTCAGGCCATCCTGGCCGCCCGCGCCGGCGCACGCTACATCAGCCCCTTCATCGGGCGTTTCGATGACATTTCCGAAGATGGCCTTGAACAGGTGGGCAACATCGTTGCCGCCTTGGGCAACTACGATTTCACCGAGAGCACCGTCAACGGCGAGCAGGTCGAGGTCATTGCGGCCTCCGTGCGTTCCGCCAATCACGTTACCC
>CAVAUO010000088.1:0-7066 GCA_963591685.1 Escherichia coli | reverse complement strand
AAAGCCAATTACATCGAAGACTCGCTTGCGGAGCTTGAGGCTAAAACGCGCAAAGCGGAAATCGCGTTAAAGAACGCCGAGGCCGACGTACGCAAACGCGAAGATGCAACAAATCGGCAAGAGAGAGAGAAAGACGCGCTCGCCAAAATCGAGGCCGAGTCAAATGAGCTGCAGGAAAAAATCAACGAAGCGAAAAACAGCATCACCGAAAATACCACCGCGAAGTCCGAAATCGAAAAAACCCTCCCTTGCCAAAACCTGGAAGAGGCGCAATCGCAGCTTAAAATCACGTATACCAAACGCGAGGATTTGAAGCTCGAGCGCACCCAGGCAGAAGAAAGTCTTGAAAAGCTCGAAAGGGAGCTAGCCCGCTGTAAGGACGCCCAAGAAAACTGTCAGGAAATCCTAAAACACACCAGCTCGATTAAAGTTGAGGCGCAAACCGAGCGGCAGCGCATCGCCGAGAACGAGCTCAAAGAGTGCGCGAAGCAAGCCGAAGAGCTCAGCTACCGAATAAAAACGAACGCACAGGCCAACGAGCATCTATGCCGCGCGCTCGAGGCCTCCGAAGATCTTGAGAAACGCTATGCGCAAGTGAAGGAACTCTCGGACGTCGCCAACGGAAAACTAACCGGACAAGCACGCATAAGCTTCGAGACCTACGTGCAAGGCATCTACTTCGACCAGATCATCGCCGCCGCCAACAGGCGCTTGGGCAGCTTGACCCAAGAGCGCTACGAGCTCTTGCGCGACACAGGCGGAGAGCGGCACCAAGGCCAAACAGGTTTGGAACTCAACGTGCTCGACAACTTCACCGGAAGAGAGCGCAGCGCGAGCTCCCTTTCCGGCGGCGAAACCTTCCAAGCATCCCTTTGCTTGGCTTTAGGACTCTCCGATGTGGTGCAGGCTCATGCAGGCGGCATTCAGCTGGAAACAATGTTCATCGATGAAGGCTTCGGCTCCCTCGACCAAGAGGCGCTCAATGCCGCAATCGGCATGCTGTCCGGACTGTCCGACGAGAACAAGCTCATCGGCATCATCAGCCACGTCGAGGAGCTGAAGGGCGCCATCGACCGTAAAATCATCGTCAAGCGCACGCCGCTTGGCTCCAAGCTGCAAATGGAATTCTAGGCAAAGGCATCGGCGGGAAGATTGGTGGCATCTTCCCCGTTCACCAAGGCATCCGTCTCGCGTGCAATGCGCATTTCCTCGTCGGTGGTTACCACACAGATCTTGATGGGGCTGTCGTCAATGGAGATGATGCGATTCATGCCTATGGCGCCCGATACGTCGTTGCGCTCTTTATCCAAGATCATCCCCATGTGCGCAAGACCAGTGAAAATGAGCTCACGCAGCTCCGCGGAGTTCTCCCCGATTCCTGCCGTCATCACCACGGCGTCCAGCCGACGTATGGTTGCATAGTAAGAGCCGATGGTTTTCTGAATTTTGTACACGTACATATCGATGGCAAGCTGCGCGTTCCCGTTACCGAGCTTTGCCATCTGCAAAACCTCGCGCATGTCGGAGGTGATGCCCGTAATGCCCAGCACACCGGACTCCTTGTTGAGCACCGCGTCCATCTCGTCAAAGCTCAAATTCTCGCGCCGCATCAGATAAGTGACGATGGAAGGATCGATGGAGCCCGAGCGAGTGCCCATCATAATGCCGTCAAGCGGAGTGAAGCCCATCGAAGTGTCGATCGATTTGCCATGGTTGATGGCAGCGATCGAGCCGCCGCTGCCTAAATGGCAGGTGATCAAGCCCAAATCCTCTAGAGGTCGGCCAAGCAAGTTGGCAGCCTGCTGAGCCGCGTAGCGATGACTCGTACCATGAGCGCCGTATTTGCGAATGTGATACTGCTCGTAATAGCGCATGGGTAAAGGATACATATATGCCTTAGCAGGCATGGTCTGATGAAACGCGGTGTCGAACACGGCAGCCTGGGGCACACCGGGCAAAAGCTTCCTCATGTGATCGATGCACGCATCCGCGGGCGGATTGTGCAAAGGAGCCAAAATCTCGCATTCTTTTATCAGGCTCAAGGCCTCATCATCGATAAGAATCGATCGGTCGAAATGCTCACCGCCGGACACGACGCGGTTTCCGATAGCGTCGATCTCGTCAAGAGATGAAATAGGCGAAGCATCATCTTCAACCAGGGCCTGCAGCAGCCATTCCAGGCACTCCTCAATAGACGCCTTTTCAAGCGCCGCCTTTCGCTTTACGCCAGCTTCAAGAAAACGAAGCGTAAGATCCGTTTGCTCAGCCCCGATGCGGTCGGCTAGAAACTTCATCCGCGAGATTTTTCCATCGGTTTCGATGAGCTGGCATTTCAGGGTAGAACTCCCCGCATTGATAACCAGAACAAGCATCTTTCCCCCTTCGTCGGCAACGCGCTTGCGACCCATTTAACGCCCTGCGACCCTTGCCGCGCTTACCCCATACCCGCTAACGCAAGATTATGCAGGCTCGCACATCTGCAAAGGATCGTCCCTCGTCGGCGCCCTTCAGCTTATTGTCGCACTAATCAAGAAACATGCGCCTGCAAGGCCAGGCTTGCATCGAATCAACCGAAGATTATTGAGCGTGATAGAATTCATGCTAATTGCGAATTACCGAGGAGGCACCCATGAGCGAACAGCCTGCCAACAGCAGCACCGCAAGTGAAGCGCTTTTGAACTACATACAAAAGGGATTCCCTATTGCCCCGAAGTGGAGCATCATCGCCTGCCTCGTCTTACTTGCAGCCTTCGTTTTCATCGGCATCCAAGCGGCGCAAGGAGCTGCATGGGTAAGCGATTTCAATTCCCTCATTGCAAGCAGCATCCAGTCGTGGCGCAACCCTGCACTCACCCAGGTGATGTGCGCGCTCAGCGTCATCGGAAGCGAGCTGGGCTCGACGCTTATCGCATTGGCAGTCGTCGTTTGGCTTGCCATCAGGCGCAGATGGGATGATTTCCTCTACTGCCTGGGCAACTATGCGGTGTTCCTGGCAATCTCGCAGGGAGCGAAATTCATCTTCTGCACTCCCCGCCCCACCGACCAGGCCATCATAGATTTGCCTCTCACCTTTTCCTACCCCTCGGGGCACTCCGGTACGAGCCTGATGCTTGCCTTCATGATCTCGATGCTCGCCATCGTCTACTTCAGGAAGCGCGGAAAGTCCGATATGCCCGGCATCGTCATCATGGTCGGTTTGGTATTGATAGCGCTTTGCGTCGCGCTATCACGCGTCTATCTGGGCGTCCATTGGGGCATCGACCTTATCGGTGGCTGGTGCGTGGCGCTAGCTTGGGGGCTTCCCACCTTCACCTGGTTCATCAGCCAATATCCGCCGGCGCGCTTCCAAGGAGGCAGCGACCCCTACGGTATCAAGGCCATCCAGGAAAAGCGCACTGGCATTTAACCGACGGCAAAACCGGCGACGAACTTACCGTCGGTTAAACACCAAATAACTTAGACGCGCGTTATCTCGTAGCAGAAGTGAATCTTCTTGTTGCGGCCGAAATCCTCCGGGATGCTCTCGGCCGTGATGTCCTTCGCCTTAAGGCCAAGTTGCCTTAAGCCCTCCTGGTCCAGCTTGAACGAACGCAGGTTGCCGCTGAACAAAATCGTACCCTCGGGGGCCAAAACACAAGCCACCTTCTTCAGCATCGCGACGTGATCGCGCTGGATATCCCAGGTGCGGTTACCCATGGCCTTGGAGTTGCTGAAAGTCGGCGGATCGACGAACACAAGGTCGAACTGGGAACCCTTCTCCCTTTCGCCATCGAGCCAATCGAGCGTATCCGCTTTGCTGAATCGATAGACCTTGTCCCTAAAACCATTGCGCTGCATGTTCCTGCGCGCCCACTCCAAATACCTCGGAGATAGATCGACGGTGGCCGTGCTAACCGCCCCTCCGGCAGCAGCGTAAACCGAGGCGCTGCCCGTATAGGCGAACAAATTGCAGAAGCGCTTGCCGGAAGCACGCTGTTCGATCCAAGCACGCACGGGACGATGATCCAGGAACAGACCGGTGTCTAGATAGCCGGTCAAATTCAGCTCGAACACATGCTCGCCTTCGACGGTGAGCAAATGCATATCCTTGCGCTCAGAGAGCGCATATTGACTGCCGCCCTTCTCCTGTTTCCTCACGCGCGTTGCGATGCGCTCGTCGGGAACGTCGAAAATCACCGAGGCGACCTTGATGGCATCGTCCAGGCGACGCGCTGCCTTGGTGGGATCGATCTCGCGCGGGGCTTGGTATTCGGAAATAACCAAATAGGGCTTCATATAAGATTTCACGGTTTCAGGCGAAATAGAGCGAACATGCACGAAGCTGCGCTTTTGCTTACCGTCACCCTTGGGTGCATCTTTGGTATAGCCCTTCGCACGCTTATCGCGAAACTTGCCAGTATCGGCATCGAACTTGCCTCCACGCCCGCGCCCGTCAGCTGCGCGCCGGTCGTCTTTTCCTGCCGGACGACCTTTGAAGGAAGAATTACGGCGCGCGTCATAGGCGCGCTGCTCCTCAAGCGGGTCCTGGATGCGCATACCCATGATCAAATCGATCGCAACCGCGTAATCGGGCAAGTCGGCATCATAGACGCGATAGGCGAACACGCCTTCACGCGAAGCCCATTTGCGACGCTGCTTGGCCATCTTGCGCAAACGACCCGCGAACTGCTCGGCATGCCCCGAGGAAACCGAGATCCTTTTCTCGTTTCCGGCAAGGTCGATAAGATCGAGCAACTCCAAACGCGAGGATCCAAGATCGTACAAACGAACGGTCGACTCGATACGGCCGTTGTAGACGGTGCTCTGCTCGGTGGCATCCATGGCCATGAGCACATCGAAGTTGGTATCAGGGGTGATAACCAGCATCTGCCAATCGGAAGGCAGCGTGCTTACGCCCTTGCGCAGCGACTCGATGACCTCACGCAGGTTGTCCTTTGCCAGACGAATGCCGTAAGGAGGGTTCACTGCAACGAAACCGGGGCGGTCGAGCGGCACGCCCGCGCGCGCAAGTGTTTTGTCAAGCTCAAGGCAGTCGGCGACATCAAAGCGGACGATGGATGAAAGCCCCGCACGGTTGGCTGCAGCTTGAGCGATCTCGACACAACGAGGATCGATGTCGGCACCAAGGAAAAGAGGCTGCTCAGAGGAAAGCCCGGCCTCGAAGCGCTCGTCCGCTTCGTCGATGAGCGCATCGAACTCCTCAGGTTTGTAGGGCAACCATGCCTCAAAGCCCCATTTCTCGCGAAGCAAACCGGGCGCACGATCGGCCGCTATCATGGCAGCCTCGATCACCAAGGTGCCGCTGCCGCACATGGGGTCCACAAAGGCGCCGACGCTTTTGGCGCGCTCTGGCCAACGGCCCTTAAGAAGCATGCCCGCTGCAAGGGCCTCTTTCAAGGGGGCGGTAACCTGGATACCGTTCTCGCGATAACCACGACGGTGCAAAGATCCACCCGCAAAATCGAGGTTGATGGTCGCGCGTGCACCATGCAGGTTGACCCAGATGCCAACATCAGGGTTATCCGGATCGACATCGGGGCGCTCGCCATGAACGCTGCGCAAGCGGTCGCAAACAGCATCCTTCACCTTTTGCCCGATAAAGGCCGTATTGCGCAAGGTATCGGAGGTGCCGCGCGCGAAAACGGCCATGGTCTTCTTGGGGCTCATATGCTTTTCCCAGGGAATGGCGCGCACCGAGGCGTAAAGCTCATCGGCATCTTTGGCGTCCACGCGATCGACCACGAGCATGATGCGCGAGGCGGCACGCGACCACAGGCACGCACGGTACGCATCAACCGGTTTGCCCGTAAACGACACCCCACCGTTCAAGGGACGCACGCGACGAATGCCCATGTCTTTAAGCTCGTCGGCGACCACGCCCTCAAAACCGAAGGGGCAGGTTGCAAAGAACTCGAAAATACCCTCAGGCCTTTTGCCTTTGAAATCCCCAGAACGTTTGTAAGCCATGACATCCTCCTTGAGCACCGCAAGAGCACCCGTCGGTCGTTGATCGCGCACCTGTTTGCGCGCTTCTCTTTTCGCAAATTATATAAAGAAGGTGCCCGTTAAAACTCGAGGAGATGAAATCCATCCTCCCAAGTTTGTACGGGCACCAAAACATTATGTTGCGCACCAAAGGCTCACGCAGACGAACGCAGACGCCAGGCAGCCTTAAAGCGCAAGAAGACCTTTAGTCCTCCAGGTAATCCTTCAGCTTCTGAGAGCGAGAAGGATGGCGCAGCTTGGCAAGGGTCTTAGACTCGATCTGGCGAATACGCTCACGAGTGACGCCGAACTCACGGCCAACTTCTTCAAGCGTGCGCGGATGACCGTCGACCAGGCCGAAGCGAAGCTCGATGACCTTGCGCTCGCGCTCGGCCAAACCGTCGAGCGTCTTGCGCAGTTGCTCCTGCAGCATGCTGAAAGAAGCAGCGTCGGGCGGAACCACGGCAGCGTCGTCCTCGATGAAGTCGCCGAGCTGGGAGTCTTCCTCCTCGCCGATGGGGGTTTCCAGGGAAACGGGCTCCTGGGAGATCTTCTGAATCTCGCGGACGCGCTCCTCGGTAAGTCCCATCTCCTCGCCGATTTCAGCGGGGGTTGGTTCGCGGCCGAGTGACTGTAAGAGCTGACGCTGGATGCGAACGAGCTTGTTGATGGTCTCGACCATGTGCACAGGAATGCGGATGGTGCGCGCCTGGTCGGCAATTGCGCGGGTGATGGCCTGACGGATCCACCAGGTTGCATAGGTGGAAAACTTGAAGCCCTTGGTGTAGTCGAACTTCTCGACCGCACGGATCAAGCCCAGGTTGCCTTCCTGGATAAGATCCAAGAAGAGCATGCCGCGGCCGACGTAGCGCTTGGCGATGGAGACGACCAGACGAAGGTTGGCCTCGATAAGCTGTTGCTTTGCGTCAAGACCGACCATCTCGACGCGGGAAAGACGGCGGCGCTCACGACGATCAAGCTCGATCTCGCCCGCCTCTTCCTTTTCAAGCTGTTCGGTAGCGGCGACACCGGCCTCGATCTTCATGGCGAGGTCGACCTCGTCGGAGGCGGTAAGCAGGTC
>CAVAUO010000087.1:0-7271 GCA_963591685.1 Escherichia coli | reverse complement strand
TTTCTTATAGAGCTCTACGATCTTGGTCCAGATGAGATCGCACATCTCATAGTCAGGCTTAGCCTCGTCGTAGGGCTCTACCGCCTTTTGGCGCCACTGACACCAACGACCGGAATTCAAAATGAGGCCAGGCTTTTCGTAAATCAACGCGCAAGGCAGGAAGAAGACCGTCGTTTGAACCTCTTCGGGATTCATATCGGGAGCCTTCCAGAAGCTTGCTGCCTCTGTCTCCACTTGGTCGGCAACAACCAGCCAATCAAGATTTGCCATAGAGCGGCGTACATAACCAGCATTAGGAGCGGAATGGCAGGGATTCATACCCCAGTTGAAGTAGCCCTTCATAATGCCCTGCTCCATCAGATGGAAAGTGGAGATATGGGTGTAATCCTGCGCTCCAACTTCGGAGGGAACCTTTGGCCACCAGTCGTAACCGTAATCGTTGTCGACGGTTGCCTTGTCGCCAAACCATTCCTTCAACTGGCTAATGCAGAACTTAGGCTTATTGGTGTAGTAGCCAGCAGCATAGGTTTCAGATTCAATCCACTTACGCAAAGAAGAACGAGTGGTGGTGTTAGACCACTTCAGATACGCAGGCTGTTCGTTAACAAGCATGCCCATGTCAGTTGCACCCTGAACGTTAGGTTCGCCGCGAAGAGCGTTAACGCCGCCGCCGGGAACGCCAACGTTACCAAGGAGCAGCTGAAGGATGCCCATGCAGCGAATGTTTTCTGCACCGTATGAATGCTGAGTTTGGCCGAGAGCATACAGAATAGTGCCAGCCTTACCGGGAGCTGCCGATTCGGTGTAAGTCTTATACACAAGCTCGAGCTTTTCTTTGGGCATGCCGCAGATAGCGCATACAGTGTCCAAATCGTAGCGCTCGTAATGCTTCTTAAACTGCTGATAGACGCAGTTTTCGTCCTGCAGGGTATTGTCACGCTTAGGTTTGGTGTACGTAAGAGGCGTGAATTCGGGAACGTTGGGGTTGAGCTTGTGATTTGCCCACGCGTAGTCACCGGAAGCTGAAGTATCCCACTGAGTTTCAGATTCAATCTGATAGTGCCAAGTCTCCTTGTTGTAGGTCTTGGTTTCTTCATCCCATCCGCTGAAGTGACCCGTCTTGGTTTCAAAGCCAAATTCAGGGTCAAGCAAATAGGAGGCGTTGGTGTAATTGATCAAGTACTCAAAGTTGTAATTGTCAGGATTTTTGCCAGTCTTGGTGTACTTGGCCAAGCCAGGCTCGATCAAGTTATCGATGATGTACTTGAACATGCCGCCATAGAAGGCGATATCCGTGCCAGATCGAATAGGGCAGTAAATATCCGCCTGTTCCGCAGTGCGCGTATAACGAGGGTCAACAACAATCCACTTAGCGCCACGCTCGTATGCACGATGCAGGTGCAGCGAAGTAACAGGGTGGCTTTCGGTTGAGTTGGAGCCGCAGTGCAGAATGTAGTCTGCGTTTGCCATATCGCAGAAATGGCTGGTCATAGAGCCACGACCGAAAGTTGGAGCCAAGCCAACAACCGTAGAGCTGTGGCAGACGCGAGCTTGGTTGTCGATGGCGACAATGCCCAAAGAACGCATCATTTTAAGAATCAAGTACTCTTCTTCGGAATTCTCTTGCGAACCACCAAGGCTGGCCATGGCAGGCGTGTAGTTAACCGTTAGGCCATCCTCATTCTTTTCAATGAAGTTCTCGTCACGAGTCTTTTTAACCGCCTTGGCGATTTCTTCAATAATCTGATCCCAGCTAACGACTTCCCATTCTTTAGCGCCTGGGCGACGAATCATAGGCTTAGTAATGCGATCGGGGTTCTTGATAACCTCGCGAGTTTCGGGGTCAACAATGTTGCGTAGCTGGAACATCGTTGCGCCCTTAGGGCACAAACCACCCTCGTTTACGGGGTGATCTGGGTCACCCTCAAGATTGATAAGCTCACCATCACGAACAGAACACAAAGATCCGCAGCCACCAGCACAATAGCAGCAGATATTCGTATACTCTTCGGTGTTAACGAGCTTCCAGGTGTCTTCGGCTTCTACAGCCAAGGCTGGCGACGCTGAAATGGTGCCATAGGCAATGCTCGATAACAGCGCAGTACCCGATGCCCTAAAGAAGCCACGGCGTGTTAAATCCATAGATTCACGCACTCCCTTCTACCTCAAAACTAACGGTGACAAAATGTCACCGCAACAGTGCTCTTTAACAGAGGGTAGATGAGAAATCGAACAATGAATAATTAGAATTTTTATTCCACTGGTTAAACGGCATTGCTAAATTCACCTGGGGTTTTGCTATTTATTTTTAAGATTGGAGAATAATTCTATTATTCTATGTTTGAATAATATCCGACTGAGAATAATAGAAATTTGACAGCTTTTTAGTGTTGTATAGATTTTTAGTTGGAAAAATTTTTCTAAATTCGTCTTTCACCAGCACCTTTATTCCTTACCCGTACCATCTCTTTTCCTCTGCTAAAGCCAAGATATTCTTGGGCATTAACACACAGGTGCTAAACAAGACGCAATGAGGATGCTTTCGATGCAAAATCTGCCTGGTTAATTTCGTTGAAAGCATTAGCCACGAATAGCCAAGCAAGCCAAAGGGAAACGAGCATCTCAAGGCTTCTGCGTGCGTCTTGCTGCCCCAGGCCAAAAAAAGGAAGGCTCCTTTCGGAACCTTCCTTAAATACGCGTTTGGTTGCTAAACCGATTTACTCGGCGTCTGCAGCCTTAGCCTTCTTCTGCACGGGCTCGGTGCAAAGCTCCATGATGACCATGGGAGCATTGTCGCCCTTGCGGAAGCCAAGCTTCATGATGCGGGTATAACCGCCCTGACGATCGGCGAACATGCCCTGCTCGACCTTCTCGAAGATCTCGCGGACGAGTTCCTTGTCGCCGAGCGCTGCGATGGCAAGACGACGAGAATGCAGGTCGCCCTTCTTTGCCCAGGTGATGATCTTGTCAACATCGGGGCGGATCTCCTTGGCGCGTGCCTCGACCGTCTTGATGCGGTCGTTGGTGAACAGCGCAGCAACGAGACTCTTCTTCATAGCCTTGGTATGGCTAGCATCGGTACCGAGCTTGCGGCCCTTGACTTTATGCCTCATTTTAAATTTCTCCTATAGCTTCAAGTTGAGGTCCATGGAAATGAGCTTGTCCTTCACTTCCTCGATGGACTTCGCACCAAAGTTCCTGATGTTAAGCAGGTCGTTCTCAGAGTACTCGACGAGCTGGCGGACGGAGTGGATACCGGCGCGCTTCAAGCAGTTGTAGGAACGGACGGAAAGATCCAGATCCTCGATCTGCTTGTCAAGCTCGGCGTTGGTTTCCTGATTCTCGGGAGCGAAGATGGAGACAACCTCTCCCTCTTCGTCCTCCTCGACTTCGCCGAGGGTCAGGAAAGCGCTCATGTACTGGTCGATAATGTTGGCGGCGCTGCACACTGCCTCGGTGGGAGTGATGGAGCCGTTGGTCTCGACCTCGAGAATGAGCCTGTCGTAGTCGGTACGCTGACCGACACGGGTGTCTTCCGTGGTCATGGTGACGCGGGAGACGGGCGAGAAGTTCGAATCGACATGAATGATGCCGATGGGATCTTCCGTGCGCTTATTGCGATCTGCGGTGACGACACCGCGGCCAACGCCGATGCGGATGGTCATCTCAAGCGTGCCGCCGTCGGCGACGGTTGCGATGACGTGCTCGGGGTTGACCAGAGTGAACTCGGTAGGAACCTCCAGGTCGGCGCCAGTGACAGTGCAGGGGCCCTCGGCATGAATGTGTGCCGTAGCCTCGGTTATGTCGCTGTTCAGAGCCGTGAAAACCAGGCCCTTAACGTTCAGAACGATGTCGGTGATGTCCTCGACTACACCTTCAGCGGTCGTGAACTCATGCTGAACACCTTCGATCTGGATTGCGGTTGCGCGGGCGCCATCCAAGGAACCCAGCAGCACACGGCGCAAGCTATTGCCCAGCGTGAAACCATAGCCACGCTCTAGCGGATCGACGATGAAGCGGGTAACGGTATCGTTTACTTCTTCCGTCGTTACTGTAGGCCTCATGAACTCTGTCATATGTTTGTAGCCTCCTTAAAAAACCGCGATGGCAATGATTACTTAGAGTAAAGCTCGACGATAAGCTGTTCGTTGATTTCGAAATCGATCTGATCACGCTGGGGAACGGCGATGACGCTGCCCTGGAGCTTCTCGATGTCAACCTCGAGCCATGCGGGAACCTGGACGCCTTCGTTGGAAACGAGAGCGGACTTGATAACCAGGAGCTCCTTGGACTTGGGGCAGACGGAGACGAGGTCGCCGGTGCGGACGCGGAAGGAAGGAACGTCGGTGCGAACGCCGTTGACCTGGATATGGCCGTGGGTGACGATCTGGCGAGCTTCCTTGCGGGTCTTGGCGAAGCCGAGGCGGTAAACCACGTTGTCCAGGCGGGACTCGAGAATCTGCATCAGGTTCTCGCCGGTGACGCCGGGCATGGACTTAGCGCGCTTGAAGTAGCCGCGGAACTGCTTCTCCAGAACGCCGTAGATGAACTTAGCCTTCTGCTTCTCGCGCAGCTGCAGGGCGTACTCGGACTCCTTGCGGCGACGCTTGGGCTGACGAATGCTGCTGCTCTTGGACTTGCCGGTGTAACCAAGGACAGAAGGGTCCAGGTTCAACTGGCGGCAGCGCTTGAGGACGGGGGTCCTATTGATTGCCATAATGTATCGGTCCTTTCAATTTACACGCGACGGCGCTTGCACTGACGGCAGCCGTTGTGCGGGATGGGAGTGCAATCCTGGATGCTGGAAACCTCGAGGCCAGCTGCCTGGAGGGAGCGGATAGCGGTCTCGCGACCGGAACCGGGGCCCTTCACGTAAACAGCAACCTTCTTGAGGCCATGCTCCATAGCAGTCTTAGCGGCTGCCTCGGCGGCCATCTGAGCAGCGAACGGAGTGGACTTACGGGAGCCCTTGAATCCGACGGTGCCAGCGGACTGCCAGGAGATCACATTGCCCTGGGGGTCGGTGATGGACACGATGGTGTTATTGAAAGTGCTCTTGATGTGAGCTGCACCAACTGCAATGTTCTTGCGCTCGGAGCGCTTAATGCGGGTGCGAACGTTCTTCTTTGCCACTTTAAGCTACCTCTACTTCTTCTTGCCGCCGATTTGACGCTTGGGACCCTTGCGGGTACGTGCATTCGTGTGGGTGCGCTGACCGCGAACGGGCAGGCCCTTGCGATGACGCAGGCCACGGTAGCAGCCGATCTCCATGAGGCGCTTAATGTTCTGGGAAACCTCGCGGTGGAGGTCGCCCTCAGTGGTGAGGTTGTTGGTGATGTAATCACGCAACTTGCCGAGGTCACCCTCGGACAGGTCGCGGACACGGATGTCGGGATCGACGCCGGTCTCTGCCAGGATCTTCTTGGAGGTGGTCAGACCGATGCCGTAGATGTAGGTCAAGCCGATCTCAATGCGCTTGTCGCGAGGGAGGTCGACACCAACGAGACGTGCCATAAAAGTAATTTCCCTTCTTTAGCCCTGACGCTGCTTGTGACGAGGGTTCTCGCAGATGACGAGGACCTTGCCGTGGCGTCGGATAATCTTGCACTTGTCGCACATTTTCTTGACCGAAGGACGTACCTTCATAATTCAATTTCCTTTCGGTAATGCGTGGTATATATACACGCCCAGCCGCAGGCGGTAATTTTCTTACTTACGAACAGGGCTTTCGGCTTAGCCCCGGTGCCGCTTGAGCGCTTGACCTCAAGAGACACGAAAAGGCGCGCCTTGCGGCGTGCCCCCTGCCTTCACTTAAGAAGGATGCGCTACTTACTTGTAGCGATAGGTGATGCGACCGCGATCGAGGTCGTAGACGGAAAGCTCGACCTGAACCTTGTCGCCGGGAAGGATCTTGATGTAGTGCATACGCATCTTGCCCGAAATGTGAGCGAGAATCTGGTGACCATTTTCCAGCTCAACCTTGAACATAGCATTGGGGAGTGCCTCGAGAACGGTGCCCTCCAGCTCAATAGCGTCTTGCTTTGCCAAAACTCTTCCTTCGTTCGTCCTATAAGTGCTGCACGCGCAAATGCCCTGCTCAAACGCGTTATGAGCAGTGTCTTGCGTACGTGTATGCAGCAATTCAAGCCATAAGATAATATGTGATTCGAACGCGATTACACGATTTCTTCACAATTAATCCATCCAAAGAAAGTGGCAGCGAGATTGCGAAAGCCCTGCACCGCGCGCGCAGCCTCAAGCTCGACCGACGACCTGTGCCATGCACGAAGTCTCGAGCCTGGGAGGGAGCATCCACAGCGCCGCATGCGGGCCCCGATTGGCAGGCCGCCGCAGTGGCGCATGGAGAGCTTGCGCAACCCCTGGATGAAAATCGGCGCCTCTTTCCTGCTTTCAGCTGCTTTTAAGTTAATTTCGCTAGCCTAGCCTCGTCAAACTCTGGACGAAAGGTCTTCCATGCCCTTCTTCAAACACGGCGGCACAGGCAGCGCATCCTCGGACGAAACCACTCGCATGAAGCCCGTTAGCGACCAAACCCTGCAGGCTACGCAGCAGGGCGCCTCCCCTACCGACGATACGCAGGTCCCCCTGGAGTTCATCGCTGCCCGAAAACGTGCGCGGCGCAACAAATATATAAAGCGTGGAGCCGTTGCGGGCGTGATCGTGGTGGTCCTTGCCGCCGGAAGCTTTGCCTTGTCGTCTGCGAACGATCGGCCCGAAGAGGCCCCTACAACGCAGACCTACACGCAGGCCGTCGAAAAGGGCACGCTTGCACTCACCATCGAAGGGTCGGGCACGCTTGCCGCGTCCTCCACCACCAGCGCTTCGGCCAAGGTCAACGGCGAAGTGAAGAAGGTTTACGTCGAAGAGGGCGACAGCGTGTCCAAAGGCGACACCCTGTTCACGCTCACAAGCGACAGCCTTTCCGATGCCGTGACGGACGCAAAAAAGAAGAAAAGCTCCGCCTACAGCAGCTACTCCGAGGCGAAGAGCAACCTGAGCAAGGCAAAGGCGACGCTCAAGAAGGCCAAGAAGGCCGCAGCAAAAGCGAAGAAAGCGGCCGCAAAAGCTGCCAAAACCTCCAGCAGCTCCACCACCAGCGCCTCCGACAGTACAGCCAACAACTCGTCCAGCAACTCGCAACTAAGCGAGGCCACGAGCGCCGTGCAGTCCGCCGAGGAGAACGCGACCAAGGCAACCGAAAACCTAAGCTCGGCGAAAAGCAGCTACGAAGATGCCTGCGACAGCTATAC
>CAVAUO010000086.1:0-7311 GCA_963591685.1 Escherichia coli | reverse complement strand
TGAATGAGCCCATCAAACCGCTTACGGCTCCGCCTAAGGCTGAGCCCGCAACCAAGGCAATAAGCACTAAGGCAGGATGGACGTTGCAGGCATCCCCTAGAACTTTAGGGCTCACAAAGGTGTAGATGAGCTGCTGGATCACAATGGTGTAGATGAAGGCGACAAATGCCATAAGCGGGCTTACGAAAACGCCAATGCAGGCCGCAAGCGCGCCGCCGAACCAAGGGCCGACAACGGGAATGATATTCAAGACGCCGGTAAACACGCCTAAAACGGCAGCCGAGGGAATCCCCATAATGTAAAAACCGATAGCTGCCAGAAGGCCGATGACCGCGCACTGTATAAGCGTCCCGCGAATGTAGCCGCCCATGACGCGCGTGCAAATCAGGTAGATGGCATTCAAATCGACATGGTAACGCTCAGGGACGATACGGTGGATCTCGCGACCCATGGCAGGCAATTCCATAAGGACCCAGTAAGACACAACAAGCGCAAAGCCAATCACCATCAAAGCCGAACCAACGCCAGTGGTGATATCGATAGCTCCTTTAGCGCTATTTTGCACGGCAGAGTTGGCAAAGGCGCCAATGGTTGCGAAGGATTCGTTAACCCATTTGTTGATGGTGTCGTCCTGCAGAAGGTAGGAGTACTGCGCGTAAAAATTGTTGAACGACTCCTGGGCAAGCGCGATGTAGCCAGGAACCTGAGCAATAAGCTCGTTCACCTGGTCGCCGAAGCCGAGCACTGGCGTGAAAAGCGCCCAAACCAGGATGGCTAGAACGATGAACATAACAACGAACGACACGAAGGTGCCTATTGCACGAGAGATCCCTTGACGCTCAAGGTTGTTAACGATGCCCTTCAGGCAAAACACGATGATGGTTGACCAGAGAACGATTCCCATGGGAATGCTCAGGACATTCAAAAGCTCGGCGCCCGAAGTGATAAGGAAACCGAGCATGATAATGAATCCGCCCAAGAAGAACCAGCGAGCGCACTTGAGCGTTTTCAAAGCGTTCAGGCGAATTTCATCATCCAAGATTTCCGCATCGAAGGAAGGAAGATTTATTTTACGCATATCGCGAGATTGGCCTTCCCTATTCGGTGTCGGCGCTGATTTGAGAAAGAACGCCGTTCTTCAAATCGCTAGCGCCGGCGTTGACCTTGCCCTGAGCTTCATCGCGAGCAGCGCACGCATGTGCGACCTCAACCTTTTTATCGGCGAGGTCGGCCTGCTTCTCGGCGATGCAATCTTCCACACCGGCGAGGTTCGCATCAAGCGTTTGAGCCGCGGTGCCTGCAAGGGAATCTTGCTCGGAAATGGGATTCACGAAGGAGCGGATCTTGGAGGCCACTCCAGACACCAAATCGAGAGGCGCGCTTGAGGCAGTCTCGATCTTGTTGGATGCTTTGGCAAGGTTCCCGGTGAGGGTGTTGACGTCCTCCATGATCTGATCGACGCGCATAAGCTCGAGGTTCGCTGCATCGATAGTCAAAGTGACGCGATCCATCATGGGATCAACCTTTGAAACGGTGGGTTTCAGATCGGACGTGATGGTTGCCATGTCATCAATGATCGGGTCGACCTTCGCCATGGTGGCCTTAAGTGTTTTTACGAGGTTGACCAAAAGATAAGCCAGAGCCACCAGAGCAACGGCACCTGCCAAGCATAAAACCACGATAGCAATCGTTACGGGATCCATCTGCATATTCGTTGCTCCTTAATTTGGTGGATGAGCAGTTTTCGATTTTCAAAATATACCACTAGCAACGCTCGATATGATCGCGCACCGCAGCATCTACACGATAGCTTTCCCAGCCTCGCTGCCCTGGCTCGAAGAAACACCCCTTTTCAAGACCGTCGGGCAGGTAGCGCTGCTCGTTGTAACCCCGGGGATCCGTGTGCGGATACAGATACTCGCCATAATCCTCGGAACCAGGTCTATGGCGATCACGTAAGTAATTAGGGACCTCACGCTTTGGCCCGTGCTTCACTTCATGGAGCGCAGCAAACCAGCCTTGCGTGGATGAGAAGGATTTAGGGGCCAGAGCCAAATACACTGCAGCTTGCGCAAGATTCAATACGCACTCAGGGTAACCAATGACCTCAGTTGCCTTAAAAGCCGCTTCAGCTACCAAGAGAGCCTGCGGGTCTGCGTTGCCGATATCCTCAGATGCGCAAATGAAGATTCTTCTCGCAATGAACTTTGGGTCTTCTCCCCCATCAACCATGCGAGCAAGCCAATATAGTGCGGCGTCCGGGTCGGAGCCGCGCATGGACTTGATGAACGCACTGATGATGTCGTAGTGCATATCTTTATTCTTGTCGTAAGGGAGTACCCGTTCAGGAACGGCGGTCGTCACCATCTCCTCGGTGATCACTTTGGCGGACTGGGAGCAAGCCAAATCGGATGCAAGCGATAGCGTATTGAGCGCGCTTCGGGCATCGCCACCGGCAAGAAGCTGAATCGCGGATAGAGCCTCAGGCGAAAGCTCAAAGGCACCGGCAAGGCCACGCTCATGCACAAGCGCGCGATCGATGAGCTTTTTGATGGCTTCATCGTCTAAAGCATTGAGCTGAACCACGCGCGAGCGGGATAGAAGAGCAGTATTCACTTCGAAATACGGATTTTCCGTCGTCGCACCGATCAAGATGACGGTGCCGTCTTCGACGGCATGGAGCAAAGTGTCTTGCTGCGAGCGATTGAAACGATGGATCTCGTCGACAAACAGGATGGTCCTCACACCGCTATTGATAAGACGCTTATCTGCCTCCTTGATTTCGCGACGCAGGTCGGACACGGTGCCGCCGATGGCCGAAACCTCAACGAATTCAGCTCGCGTCGCACCTGCAATCACGTGCGCTATAGAAGTTTTACCGGTTCCCGCAGGCCCATAGAGAATAACCGAATTGAGCGTGTCGTTCTCGATTGCGCTTCGTAGCCAAGAACCTACGCCAAGGGCTTTGTCTTGGCCGACGACCTCGTCTAGCGTCCGAGGTCGCATGCGAACTGGCAAAGGTGCATATTTCAATCTTGTTTGCTTATTCGCTTCGCTGAATAGATTGTCCATGCGCATCTCCTGCCAAACCTTTAAGGTCGATGCTCGAATATGGCCCGCACCAAGCTCGCGCGGTCAGCTGACGTGAAGCGAAAGCGAACCGTCTGAGGCTGCCCTGGGTTTGTTTTGGACTCCCGCTCAACACGCACAAAACGGGCGTCGATATCGGTGAAGCCAGCCTCGAGCAATGCATAAGCATAGCATTGCGCCTGAAGAAGATGTTTCTTCAAGCAAAGCTCGTAGCTTTCTTGATCGTTGCCACCGGTCTTGTAATCAACTAGCAAGGCGTAGCTGGATTCTGTGTCGCTCGCCAGGGCATCGATTGATCCTTCGAGCTTCAGCTCTTCGTTTCCGTTGTTAACCGCAACCGTGAAAGGAAGCTCGGCCGAGATGCTCGCATGTTCGCAGAGCTCGTGCGCTGAATCGGAGGCGAACCAGCGCACGAGAGCAACGTTCAGGCGCACAAGCTGAGATTCTGACAGTTTGGCATTAACGGCAAGCTTGTCAATGAAAGAGCTATCGGGGCAAACTAAGCCAGAAGCACCACCCGAGGAATTGAAATCAAGGATCGCTTTCTGCGCAAGCAGGTGAAACACCGTGCCCAAATCAGTAGCGTCGGCATCCTCTGCTTCATTTGTTGGAGCATCGGAGCCTTTCCTCGCAATTGCAGCATCGTGTTTGAGGCTCGTATAGGAAAGGAATTCGCGCATGCTCTCCGATTGCGGCAGGCGCAAAGGCTTTTCCGGAATATCGATATGCTTGAATTCAAGCATAGTAGGCGCAGATTCGGAAACAGCGGTCTCGGCTTCATCGGAACCATCAATGAAACTCGCTTTGGCGAGCGAGCTTCCCCCGAAATCGATCATGCGAACCGGCTGCGATTCGTCCCTCTCCAAACCTAGAGCCAACTGAAGAGCGCCGAAAAGCGGGGTTTTACTAATTTCGCTGGCTCGCTTAATCGGAATGCACGTGATCAGAGATTTTACCGGGCGTGTCATGCCGACGTACAAAAGACGCTGAGCCTCCTCGGCTTCCTCGCGTTTAAAGCTATCTTTAAGATGAAGAAACATAGCTACGGGATCGGTGCTCGAGAAGCTTGCTACATCATCCTCTTTCTCAAGAGCTTCAAGCGGTTTTTTTATTTTTCTCGCGAGGTCTTCGCTTGCGGGCACATGCGCACACATGCAAGCAAATCCCTTTCCGAGCTTCTGGACCCCACCAAAACCTTTTGATGTTCCGCCTTTCAACTCCGCTAAAGCGACATGAGGAAACTGAAGGCCCTTGCTTGCATGAACCGTCATTATGCGAACAAACTCCGACGATGACTCACATAGCATGCCCGGTGCCTCTTTCGAGCGATTCAAGTGATCTTCGAAATCAACAGCCAGCATGGGCAGGCCTATGCCCTTTTCTAAATTTTCAATAATGCTAAGCGCTTTGAGGAAGTTCGCGGCCACGGCTTTTTTGCCCGCATCACCGACGTCTAAGACGCTAGCCCAGCCGGATTGCAAGAACAGATGCCTGAGCGCACACGAGGCCGACCTCAAGGAAGCACAGGCTTCAGCCTCCATAAGACAGGTTTGCACCATACGAAAACGCTGTTGCTGCTGATCGTTCAACCTGCCAACGCACGATTCTTCAGGATGCAGGAAACCCTGAGATAGGAGGATCCTGCTTTCATCAGACGAGGAGTGGCAGAGGGCCTCCAAGGTCGCATCGTCAAGGCAAAAAGGCTCGCAAAGCAGTATCGCAAGCAGGACGTCTGAAGCTTTGGGGTTTGCAAACCACTTCAAAAGCAAAAGGGTAAGTTGGACCTCGATGGCCTTAGACAGCACCGAACCGCCCGAAATCATGCTTTGAAAGCCGAATTCACGCAGAGCGGAAACGTAGAATGAGGCATGAGACATCGCTCCGAGCAGGATCACCATCGATGAAGGCGATTCGCCTTCATCGCGCAGAGCTGAGAAACGCTCGGCGATAGCCCAAGCTTGGGCTCGCCGTTGCTCATCAGCGTTTCCGCAGCATACGGCAAACTCGATACGTGGAAGCTTTTCGAATACCGGATCAGCATCCTTGTTCACCGCGCCCTTAGCATCAAGATGTAAAAAGCGCGCCCCAAAAAACTCATTCTGGGAGAACACTTTATCCACCAAGGCGAGGATATCTGCATGGCTCCTGAAGTTATCAGGCAGCTCAACGACTTCCAGCCCTGGGTTTTTTTGAGCGATCTCATCCCTCACATCGAAGAACACATCGACATCCGCCCCGCGGAATTTATAGATGCTTTGTTGCGCATCACCCACGAAGCAAAGGTTCGAAAAGTCCTCTTTGCAGATATGGTTGATCAAATCCACCTGAACCCAGTTCGTATCCTGAAACTCGTCAACCATGACAAGTTTAAAATGGCTCCTACACCATTCGGATAGCTCAGGGTGAGCGTCAAGCTGTTCGACAGTGAGTGCGATGAGGTCATCAGAATCAAGCTTGCTCTTACCTTTAAGCTGACGATATTCCTCTTCAACCATTTGAGCGCAGCGAAGCTTGGCCATTGCGGTTTTCTCTCCGCATTTAAGACGAGCGCAGGTTATAAGCTTTGCGTATTCCAGTCGATAATCGCTCAGCTGCTCTCCGTCGGGTTGCTTGGAATGGAAATTCGAAACCATCCAGGGGATACTTGCCAATAATTCCAAAAACGCATCAGCATCGAAGCTATCTTCCCCAAAATCAGGAACACCTTCTTTTAAGGCCTGATCCAGAAGCTTTTGCGCATCTTCAAATTGAGCGATCGTCTTCTCTTCGGAAGCGGTGTGTTTCCAGTATTGAGAAAGCGAAAGATAGGCCTCGACAATCCCAAGAGCCTTTTCCACTACTTGGTAAGAGCTTAAATGTGACGAGACTTCGATAAGGGTCTCGAACCCACCAGGAAGACAATGGGTCAAGTTGATTAATTCACGAACGTCTTTTTCGATCGATTTACCGAAACCACCATCGTCAAACAGGGACATACTTGAGAGATAAGCACCCAAGCCACCTTCCGTAGACTTATGGTAGCGATTGAAGGTGTTCTCCAAAGCGCGCGAAAATGTAATCTGTGATTCCGATTCGAGCATCAGCTCAAAAGAGGGATCGATGCCGAATTCGAGCGCATGCTCACGCAATAGGCGCGAACACATGCCGTGGATGGTCGAAATCCATGCATCGTCAACCTTCAGAGCCTCGTCGTCAAGTCCTTCTTCCAGGAGTTGCTGCTTTATACGGCTTCGCAGTTCAGCTGCTGCTTTGTTCGTGTAGGTGATCGCCATTACCTCGTCGATGCTATTAAGCGATCGCTCGCCCTTTTCGTTGGGCAAAAGAGACCAGGTGATGCGCTGAGTGAGCGTGAAAGTCTTGCCAGAGCCCGCACCAGCAGCCACCACCAAGGGACGATCTAGCGTGGTGACAACATGACGTTGACCCGGGGTGCACGTGCTTAAATCCATTTAACCCACCTTTTTCGGGCAGCTGATATCAGGGCAATATCGACAAGGCTGTCCGTTGGGATCAGCGGAAACCCGCCCAGCCTTCATCGATTCGATGTAAGGCGTCAATGAACGCTCGATCAAATCGAGATACAGGTTGAAATCGCAAGAAACCGCAGAGCTCGGCGGTACGCCTACATTAAGGGTTGACGAATAAGACCCCTTTGCTAGGGATTTTGAGTCGAAACTTCGATAGCTGACGTAGAGCGCTGCGCTGGGAAGAAGCCCCTGCTCTTCAAAGTAGGGGCGCAAGGCCTGGGCGTAAATCAATGCTTGGACCTTCTTAGGCACATCGATCGAGTCCAAATCGATTAGCGCATCATTGGTTTCAATCTTATCAGGGTCGAAACCAGCTTCATGATCGTTTATGCCACCTTTGTAATCGATGATGGCATAACGCTTGGCCGCATCGTCCACATCGATGCGATCTACGCTACCCTGAAACGCAGCTCCTGCGTATTCGAGTCCATCATCAGGGGAAATACGGAATTCAAAATACCGGGGATCATAGCTTTCGAGCAGATCAGCCTGTGCCTCGATATTGCGCAGAAGCGTTTCTTTAAGTCTGCTGGCTTCAGCTACCTCACGGGGAGCAATGGGAAGATAGCGATTGCCTGTAAGGCTTTTCTGAGCCTCGAGCTCCTCATCGAAAACCCGCGAAAGCAAGCTCTTCGCCTCTTCAGGCTTATTGGCGATATTCTCCTTTTTCGGATCGTCAAGTTCCTCGAAGAAT
>CAVAUO010000085.1:0-7401 GCA_963591685.1 Escherichia coli | reverse complement strand
TCTTTCGATAATGCCGACTCCAACTTCGATGTCACCTTCAGGGTTACCGACGGTGTGCTTACCATCAAGCCCGCTGAGGTGATCGTTAGTGTCAAGGGCAACTCCGCCACCCAGACCTACAACGGCACCGAGCAATCCGTCTCCGGCTTCGAAGTGACCGACGTCGAGGGCGACCAGGCGAATCTTTACTCCACCGGTGCGGTTGTCTTGGCCGAAGGCGCTGTCGCCGAGGCCAAGGGTACCGATGCCGACTCCTACGACATGGGTCTGACTAAGGAGTCCTTCGCCAACAGAGATTCCAATTTCGATGTCAGCTTCAAGGTGACCGACGGCTCCCTGACTATTGACAAGCGCGCTCTCGAGCTTAACGACTCCGCAAGCTGCGTTTACAACGGCAAGGAGCAGGTGCTCAACATCGATGCCTCCAAGGTCACCGGCCTTGTGAACGGCGACAGGCTGAGCCTCTTCAACGCTCAGGTGAAGGGCACCGAACCTGGTACCTACAACGAGGTTTCCGAGTACACCTGGGACGTCATCAACGACGAGCTCAACGTCACCAAGAACTATACGCTCAACGTGACGGGCGAGCTTACCATCACCGAGGCTGATTCCTCTGCGGACACCGATGCCGACAGCAAGGACAGCTCAGATAACGGGTCCGATAGCAGCTCCGACACGAGCAGCGATTCCGCAACCCCGCAGACGGGTGATTTCGCTCAGTATGCAATGGGTGCAGCCCTTGTTGCGGCTCTTGCAGCCTTCGGTGCTTTCTTCGCTAGCCGCAGGTTCCGCGGTGCGAGGCACTAAACAGTCCGCTAAATAACGGATGAACAAAGGGAGCTCGGTCAGTAGGCTGAGCTCCCTTTCATGTTTGGGGCATATGGTTTCTTGAAATAAAGCTTGTAAGAACCTTGTTCGTTAGGCCGTTTTGGCTTTGGCGCCTTGTGGCTGGGTGTAGCTAGGGTGCTAGGCTCGTGCAACCGCCCGCTTGGCTTGTTTTACTTCCGGGGTGCCTGTTGCAAGGTCCATCCGCCATCGACGAAGAGCACCTGTCCGGTGATGTAGTTGCTTTCCTCGCTTGCCAGGAACAGCACAGCATTGGCGATGTCGTCGGTGACACCGCGCCTTCCCATGACCAGTGAATCACACATGGCCTTCTCCGCGTTAGGATCCGAATAGGTGGCCTTGTTGATGTCGGTTGCAATGGAGCCAGGGGCTACGGCGTTAACATTGATGCCAAGTTCGCCCAAGCCATGCGCATAGGTGCGGGTGAGCGAATTGGTGCCAGCCTTGCACAGGTTGTAGAGCGGCGTGTTCTGCCCGGTGAGGATAGAGCTTACCGAGCTGATGTTGACGATGGATTGGCCGCCACCGTTTTCCTTGTGATATTTGGCAAACCAATCGCAGGCGAACAACTGGCTTTTGAGGTTGGTGTCGATGTTGCGCTGCCACATCTCCTCGGAAATCTCGCCGACAGGCGTTGCCTCCCAAATGCCGGCATTGTTTACCAGCACGTCGAGCGCGCCGAAGCGCTCAACCACGGCTTCAAGGAAGGCATTGACGGATTCCACGCTTGCCACATCACAGGTTGCGTACATCACACGCTCGTGCTCGCCGTGAGTGAAGGGCTCAAGCTCTTTAAGAAGATCATCGATGTCGCGGGGGGAATGACCGCACAGCGCAACGTTTGCCCTAGCCTCAAGGAACTTCTCGGCGCAGCGTCGTCCGATTCCTCGGGCGGAGCCGGTGACAACGACCGTTTTACCTGAAAAATCGTAGGAAATCATGAAGCAACCCCTTTCATTTATGCTTTACATCAAGTATAGACAAATGCACGCGGACAAACTGTTTTGCTAGAATTAACAAAACCATCGGCAGCGTGCTGTCGGTGGCTGCTGAAAATAGGATTATTAAAGCTAAGCCGCCTGATAAGGTGGCTTAATTTAACGAAAAGCCTTGCTCGTAAAAATTCGCCGGAAAAGCGGGTACGAGCAACGTTGTGAAGAGGTCAAGGCAAATGATTACGTATCAGTCCGGGCATGTGTATGAAAGTGCAAACGAGCTCATCGAGGAGCAGGTTGCCAGCCGCATCAACATGAAAGACCATACGCTCTACAATTTTTCGGAAAACGCAGAGGACTTTGCCAAGAACTACATGGGTTGGACTTCGCTGGCCAGTGAGCCGCCGTATTCGATCGACGAGATTCAGGCTTTTGCCGATGAGATGATTTTGCGTGGGATGAACACCGTGGTTCTTATCGGTCAGGGCGGCTCCACTCAGGCGCCCATGACGATGACTAAGTACAACTCGGTTGACTCGAACCTTATCAAGTTCCGCACACTTGATTCCGTGTCGCCGGCGCGCGTTCGCACCATTATGGCTGGCATCGACGTCGAACATACCTTGTTTGTGCAGTCCTCCAAATCGGGCAGCACCATCGAGCCAGCTCTTGTTACCAAGGCGATCTTGGACTTCTTGGCAGAAAGCCTGCCCGAAAACGAGATCGGCAATCACTTCATCGCCATCACCGATCCCGGTTCTGACCTGGAAAGGGAAGCTTACGAGCGTGGTTGGGCGAAGGTTTTTTCGGGTGAGCCCACCGTGGGTGGTCGTTATTCTGCTTTGTCGGTGTTCGGCTTGGTTCCTGCTGCTTTGGTGGGCATCCCCCTGCATACCCTGATGGAGAGTGCAGCCGAGGCCGAGCGCATCTGCTCCACGGATTCGCTGGATAACCCGGCCATTTTGCTTGCTTCCTTTTTGTACGACAACCTGCGCGCTGGCCGCGATAAGTTCAGCTTCTTGTGCCCCAAACGCGGACGTGTTTTGGGCCTGTGGGTTGAGCAGCTTATCGCTGAATCGGTGGGTAAAGAAGGCCATGGTATTCTTCCCAATATCGAGATCGACCCGCTGACCCTGTCTTTCGACCCGGGCGACCGCACGGTCATCGTGTACAACACCAAAACCGACCTGTGGGACGAGCGTCAGAACTTCTCGCGCTCCATCGAGTTCGTGAGCCCTACCATCCCTCGCATGGATTTCAAGGTTGATGGCGTAGGCGATCTGGTGGGCCATTTCGTGATGTGGGAATATGCCACTGCGATGCTGGGCTATCTGATGAAGGTGTGCCCTTTCGACCAGCCCGACGTTCAAGTCGCCAAGACCCGAGTGCTCGAGATTTTGAAAGAAGGCCGCCCCAAGCCCACCTGCGTCCAGGGCGGCTTGGTCGGCATCCCCTTGGGGCAGGTTGAGGTGTGCGTTTCCGACGCCCTGCGCGGCGATCTTTGGCGTCTTTCGATCGGCGAGTCTCTGCGCGTCCTGCTTGAGAGCATCCGCCCCGGCGATTTCTTTAGCATCAACGCCTTCCTGCCTTTCGCAGGTGAAGGTCGTCGTGAGGCTTTGGAGGAAATCCGCCACGCCATGGCCGACCGCTTCGGCACCGTTTCCTGCCTGGAGATCGGCCCGCGCTATCTGCATTCGGTTGGTCAGCTGCAAAAAGGTGGCATGAACAAGGGCGTTTTCCTTATTTTGTCTTCCGAGGAAGCGCAGGACATCCCCGTGACCGACGACCGCGCTTCGAGCTTAGGAGAGCTTGCCAAGGCTCAGGCTCTGGGCGACTACACCGTTTTGAACGAGCGAGGCCGTCGCGCCGTTTACCTGCATCTTCCCGATAACTCCGCGATGACCTTGCGCGCGCTTGCCAAGGCTATTCGCCACACTTTGGCACAGATGTAAGGTTCCCTGCTATGGAAGCTTTGCATGTTCGGGTTAAGGGCATCGTCCAAGGTGTAGGTTTCAGACCTTTCGTATATCGGCTGGCCCATGAGCATGGCCTGAACGGTTGGGTGCTCAACTCCGTTGAGGGCGTTTTCATCCGTGTCGAGGGCGACCCCGACGAGCTTGATCGTTTTGTCATTCGCGTCTCCGAGGAAGCCCCGGCAGCAGCTCAGGTGTCGGAAATAGATATCGAGGAGGTTGAGCCGGAAGGTTACGAAAGCTTCGAAATCCATTTTTCGGACGACGTTCCTTCGCTGGAGACGACCTTTGTGTCACCCGACTTGGCAACCTGCGACGCCTGTGTGTCGGAATCGTTCGACCCGAGCAACCGTCGTTACCGCTACCCCTTCATCAATTGCACCAATTGCGGCCCGCGTTTCACGATTTTGCGGCAGCTTCCTTACGACCGTGCCAATACCTCTATGCGCGCGTTCAAGATGTGCCCGGAGTGCCAAGCTGAATACGACGATCCCATCAATCGTCGTTTCCACGCTCAGCCAGACGCCTGCTTTGATTGCGGGCCGCAGATCGGTTGGGTGCGTCGCGGCGAGCAAAGTCCCGCTCTAACCGACATCGAGTGGGCGAGCGACCGCGATTCCTCTGACAAGATCATTGCTGCTGCCGTCGAGCTCTTGCGCAAAGGCGGCATTTTGGCGCTTAAAGGCCTTGGTGGCTACCACCTGGTATGCGACGCCGCAAACGAACAGGCCTTGGCAAATTTGCGCTCGCGCAAACATCGCGATGGCAAGGCTTTTGCCGTTATGCTGGGCAACCTTGATGAGGTGCGCGCGTTTTGCCAGGTGAACGATGCCGAAGCCGAGCAGCTTGAGCATCCTGCGCGTCCGATCGTCTTGTTGAAGAAGCGCCCTGACGTGAGCTTTGCCGCAGGTTTGGCCGATAAGCTTCCCGAGCTGGGTGTCATGCTTCCTGCTACGCCCTTGCAGCACCTGCTCGTTCACGATTTCGGCGGTATGCTGGTTATGACCTCGGGCAACTTGCACGATATGCCCATCGTAACGACGGAGGCTGAGCTTTTCGATCAGTTGGGCTCCATTGCCGACGGCTTCGTGGTTAACAATCGCGAGATCATCAGTCGCTACGACGACTCCGTGTTAAGGATCCTCGACTTAGGCGAAGCGGGTTACGTGACCCAGTTTGTCCGTCGCGCGCGGGGTTATGCCCCCGCACCGCTCGACCTGGAGCCTTCTGCCCAGAACCCCGCAGACAAGGGCTCTGACGGTAGGGAATCCGACACTGAACCGCATCAGCTTGCCGATCTGGTTACCGCCAACCGCTGCGTGTTGGCTGCAGGCCCCGAGCAAAAGAACACCTTCACCTTCGCTCGCGGAGGAAAAGCCTTCAACTCCCAGCATTTGGGCGACTTGGAGGATGCTGCATCATTTGATGTCTGGCTCGAGACCATGAAGCTCTACGAGCATCTGATGAATTTCAATCCCACGGTGCTCGTCGCCGATGCGCATCCTGAATATTTACCGAGCAAATGGGCACGTGAACAAGCAAAATCCCGGAAGCTTCCTTTGTTGGAATGCCAGCATCATCATGCTCATATCTTGTCGGTGATGGGCGAGAACAAGCTTACAGGCCCCGTGTGCGGCATCGCCTTCGATGGCACGGGCTATGGCTTCGATGGCTCCATCTGGGGCGGCGAGGTCTTGCTTTGCAATTTGCAGGCCTTCGAGCGCTTTGCCAATTTCGCTTATTTCCCTTTGCCTGGAGGGGCTGCGGCGGTGAAGAATCCCGATCGTACCGCCTTCGGCGCACTGTGGGCCTTTGACTTGCTTGATCATCCTGGCGCCAAGCCGCTGCTCGATCGCCTATCCTCAAGCGCCGAGCTTCTGGAGCAGATGATCGAAAAGGGCATCAATTCGCCCATGACTTCCTCGGTCGGGCGCCTGTTCGACGCAGTTGCCGCCCTTACCGGTGTGTGCAGTAAGCCCACCTATCAGGGCGAAGCGGCTATTTTGCTTGAAGCTCTTGTGCATCAAGGCATTGCCGAGGGGACTTTGGACTCGTCCAACAACGAGGCCTACCCCATCGATTTGATAAAGAACACGGCAACGGAAAGCTCGACTGCCGAGGACACCTCGGTGGTCCTGTTCGACGCGGCACCTGGTTTCAAGGCGCTTCTTGACGATGTAGCCGCAGGTGCGGAGTCCGCGCTGATCGCTCAGCGTTTTCACAACGCGATGGTTCAGGTGATCCTGCAGGCGGCGCAGCTGGTGTACAACGTTTACGGCGTGACCACGGTTGCTTTGGGCGGCGGCGTTTTCCTTAACCGCTATTTAAGCGAGCGTGCGGTTTCCAAGCTGATAGAGCTCGGTTTCACGGTTGCCCTGAACCGCGAGCTTCCACCGAGCGATGCGTCCGTTTCGTACGGACAGGCAGTGTTAGCATTGAATGCACACGAGCCTTTTGAAGAGGAGTGATGAATAATGTGCCTGGCTATCCCCGCACAGATTTCCGAGATCACCGATGACCATTTGGCTATCGTTGATATTTTGGGCGTCAAGCGCGAATGCTCTTTGGATTTGACGCCCGCGGCTCAGGTGGGCGATTTCGTTTTGGTTCACGCCGGCTTCGCGATCGAGGTCGTTTCCGAGGAATACGCGCAGGAAACACTCGATTTGATTCGCGAGATTCCCGAGCTCGCCGACGTCGAGGGGCTGTAAACATGCAGGTCGCCGATCTTAATCAGTTCAAAGATCCCGAGCTTGCCCGCGGCCTTATCCATTCGATTCAGAAATGGGCGCCCGAGCAGGCAACTTTGATGGAGGTTTGCGGCACTCATACCGTCGCCATCGCACGTAACGGTTTGCGCACGATGATGCCCGAGGGCACCCGCCTGGCTTCAGGCCCTGGTTGCCCGGTGTGCGTTACCTCCAACAAGGACATCGACACGGTCATCGCCCTGTCGCGCGTCCCCGGGGCAACCATCACCACTTTCGGTGATATGACGCGCGTTCCCGGCTCTACCTCGAGCCTTCTTAAGGAGCAGGCCGAGGGCCGCAATATCCGCATCGTCTATTCTCCGCTCGATGCTTTGCGTTATGCGCAAGAACACCCAGATGAGCAGGTTGTTTTTGTTGGTGTTGGCTTTGAGACGACCACTCCCTTGGTGGCCATGGCCATCAAGCGCGCCCGTGCTTTGGGACTGAAGAACTTCAGCGTCTTCGTTGCCCACAAGAACATGCCGGGTGCCCTTGAGACGATCGTTTCCGACCCTAAGCTCAAGATCGACGCCCTTATTCTTCCTGGCCATGTGTCCACGATCATCGGTGCCAAGCCCTACGAGTTCCTTGCCAAGAAGTATGGGATTCCCGGCGTCATCACTGGTTTCGAGCCAGTGGACGTGCTGCAGGGCATTGCGATGCTCATGCGTCAGCTGCACGAGGGTCGTGCCGAGATCGAGATTGCCTATGCCCGCGGCGTTATGCCCGAAGGCAACCCTGTGGCAATTGCGGCGATCGATGAGGTGTTCGAAACCGTGGATGCCACCTGGCGCGGACTGGGCGTTATCCCCGGATCCGGCTATGCGGTGCGTCCCGAGTTCGCCGAGTTCGACGCCTTTCGTCGCTTCGAGCCAGAGGTCGAGCCAACGCAGGAAC
>CAVAUO010000084.1:0-7483 GCA_963591685.1 Escherichia coli | reverse complement strand
ACAGTCCCTATATTGCTTACTCGGGAACACCGCAAGGTAGAGCCGCGCAGGAGGTGGGGCCTCATGGCGTGCTTAAGGTCACGCTGACGGAAGGCGCCGCCCCGGATGTGCGATTCATCAGCACGGCGGTCATTGAATGGCAAAAATTTAAGATCGATGTTTCGGATTGCGCAACTATTTCCGAGATTCGTGAGCTCATTATCAGCAAGCAGTTCGCCCTTAATTCCAATTCCTACGCCAAGGAAATGATTTTCCGCGTGAAGCTGGTGGGCCGCACCGATCTTCATCGGCGTTTGACCGATCAGGTTGTCGAAGATCTGCGTCATTCAGTGAACGAGGGCTTTCCGTTCTTTTACGTGGACGAGATAAGCAACGAGACTCAATTGCCTATCGACGAAGAGAAGCTGCGCCAGGAGGGTTTGTTCTCGGCGCTTTTCCTTGAAACGCTCGATGACATGGCTGCAGACCCTGCGGCCACGGTTGCGGCTCTTGAAAGCGAATACGAGGATTTAGGTTTAGGCACCCCTAGGCTTGCACAGACGAGGCTCGATAAAATACTCAAGCATTCGAAGACTATCGTTTTGGATTTGCTGGATTGAGGCGCGCTATGGGAAAAGGAAGCAAAGCCGCAATCGGCAAGAACAAGAACAAACAAGAGTTGCTTGAGGCTACCAGTCCGGTGTTCTTGGAATATGTGAAGCTCACGAGTTTCGGCGCCTTCGCCAATCGCGTTGTTGGTCCGTTCAAGCCGGGATTGAATCTGGTGTATGGGCCTAACGAGGCGGGTAAAACCACCGTCAACCAGCTTGTTCGCGGTGTTTTGTTCGGGTGGCCCCGTTCGCGCGCTTCTGCAAATTCGTATAAACCTGAATCGGCTGAGCGTGTGGGGAGCCTTTTCTTCACCAACGCCAGCACGCGTGAGACAACCGAGCTCAAGCGCACGAAGAACACCGATGAGCTGGACGACGAGTACGGGGTTTTGTCCGACATCGACGCCGATACTTACGACACGATGTTCTTGCTAACCTCGGACGAGCTGCTTGACCTTAAAAGTCACGACGAAGTTACTGCTCATCTGCTTACCGCTGGTTCCGGCACCGGTGCGTCGCCTGCCCAGGCCTTGTCCGAAATCGATTCTGAAATTCATGCGCTTATGTCCAAGTCGGCACAGCGTCCCAACAGCGTTCCCAACCTACGCGCCGCTGAGCTTCGTCTGAAAAATCGCGTGCGCGAAGGTGCCGAGCAGTCGGAATCCTATCTTTCCGATCAAAAGCAGCTCGACGAGCTTGTTCCTCGTATGGATTCCTTGGCGCAAAACCAGGAAGACTTGAGCGACGAGATTCAAAAAACGCGCAACGCGCAAAACCGCTTGCGCGACTATGATGAGCGTGCGCAGGAGCTAGAAGAAAGGCTTGATGAAGCACGTACTCTTGAAAAGGAAACAACCGAGAAGCTCCGTAATCCTCAGGAAAGCGACCAACTTCGTCTTGCCTCTTTGAGTGAGGCGGAGATGTTCCGCTTGGAAGAGGGCTTGTCCGAGCAACAGGCGAGCCTCGATCGTGCTCAGCATGCCGCCGACATTGCCAAGAAAAATGAGTCGGCCAGCCGCCTTGCTTACGAGGCGCTTGCAAGCGATCCCGACTTCACTAAGGAACGCCAGAGTGCCAAGCGTCAGCGAAGGGTCAGGTTGGTTTTGTCCATCGTCGTCTCTTTGGCGATGCTTGCCATCTGCGCTTGGCTCGTTATGCGGGTCTTTGCCAAACCGACCATGACGGCCCTTGCCGGTTCTTCGGTCCTGTTAATCGGTGCTTTGTTTATCTGTATCGCCGGCTTTGCAACCAATTTCAAACCAAGCCGCGTTGAAGATGAAATGAATGATCGTTTGAAAAAGGCTGAATGGGTTAAACGTCAGGATTCTTTGATGTTGGCAGAATGCCAGCGCGAGCTTGCCGATCAGCAGGCTAAGGTTGAAACCTATCTCTCAGCCCATCATCTGTCCAAAGCCGCGGGCAGTATCAAACGTGCTCGCGAGCTGCTTGCCAACGTGCAGCAAGGCAAGCAGGACAGGCTCACCTGCGCTCAAACGAGTAAGGCCACTAAGCTTCAAATCCAATCGCTCGAAGAGGAGCTCGGAATCCTGTGCAAGGGCAGAGCGGAGCTATGCGCAACGTACAAGCTTCCCGCCGATGCCTCCCCTGAGGATTTTGATGCCATAGTGGAGCGTTTAATTGCTGATAGAAAGCGCGTTATCCAGGTCTCTCAGGAAACCAGCCAGCGCACCGGCGAGCTTAAGGAAAAGTTGAATTATGCCCTTGCTAACTGGGATTTCGATGCCGATAAGCTCGAGCTCAACCGAGTAAGAACCAACCTGAAGGAAGCCGAGCACCAGCTGGCCTGCCTTCTTTTAGCTCGCGTGAGCTTGAAGCGCGCAATCGTCGATTGGGAAAAGGTCTCGCAACCCGAGGTCTACCGTCGTGCCTCTGAGCTTTTGGAGCTTATGACCGAAGGCGCATGGCGCAAGGTTTCCATGGATGCCAACGGTGCCATTCGGGTTACGGACGCCCTGCACACCGTGGAGCGCCCCGAGCATCTATCGATGGGTACCCGCCAGCAACTCTATCTTTCTTTGCGCATCGCGCTTTTGCTCACCGCCAACGCGGTTGGCAAGCAGCTGCCTGTCATGTGTGACGATATCTTGGTCAACTTCGACGAAAAACGTCGAGCCGGGGCGGCGCGTGCTTTGGCTCAGTTGGCAGAGCATCGCCAAGTGATTTTGTTCACCTGCCACCCAGAGGTGGTCAAGCTGTTTTCTTCGCTAGAACCTTCGGTCAACCATATTGAACTGTAGTATCATTTCCTAGTCATTGGGGGCATTTTGGCAGCCCCTTTGTTCGTTGATGAAAGGCGTTTTCTTTGCGTCTCGGCCATGAAGGAAGTTTGCGTGCTTCGGCCCATCAACGTGACCGAAAGGAATAAAACATGCCTAGTACGGTTTTGGTGGGTACCCAGTGGGGTGACGAGGGCAAAGGTAAAATCACCGACCTCATTGCCAGCCATTACGATTACGTGGTCCGTTACGGCGGCGGCAACAACGCCGGCCACACGGTGGTTCATGGCGACACCAAGCTTGCTCTTCACCTGATGCCGTCGGGCGTGATGTACGAAAACGCCGTTCCTGTTATCGGCAACGGCGTGGTCATCGATCCTGGCGCCTTGGTCAAGGAAATGGCCATGCTTCAGGCCGAGGGCATTTCCTGCTCAAACCTCAAGATCAGCTGCAACGCGCATCTGATCATGCCTTACCACAAGGATTTGGATGGCGCTGACGAGAAGAGCTTGGGCAAAAATTCCATCGGCACCACCAAGCGCGGTATCGGTCCTTGTTATCAGGACAAAGCCGCACGCAAGGGTATCCGCGTTCAGGATCTGATGGACGAGAAAATCTTCCGTCTGAAGCTTGAGGCAGCTCTTGCTCAAAAGAATCCCATTCTCGACAAGATCTACGGCATTCACACTTATACGGTCGACGAGATCTGCGACGAGTACCTGCCTTATGCCACCATCCTGAAGCCCTTTATGGCTGAAACCACTCAGCTTTTGGCTGAGGCCAAGCGCGCAGGGAAGAACATCCTGTTCGAAGGCGCTCAGGCAACCATGCTCGATATCGACCACGGCACCTACCCTTACGTGACCTCGAGCTCCTGCTCTTCCGGCGGCGCACCTATCGGTACCGGCGTGGGCCCCATGGCCATCGGCAAGGTCATTGGCATCATGAAGGCCTACACCACACGCGTCGGCGGCGGCCCCTTCCCCACCGAGCAGCTGTTCCCTGAGAATGGCGGCCTGGGCGTTGAAGCCGAGGTGGGTGAGCTTCTTTGCTCTGCCGGCCATGAATACGGCGTGACCACCGGCCGCAAGCGCCGCTGCGGTTGGCTCGACCTGGTCATCGGCAAATACGCCGTCGACGTTAATGGCCTAACCGACATTGCTCTAACCAAGCTCGACGTGCTGTCCGAGTTCGACACCATCAAGGTTTGCGTAGCTTACGAGCACGAGGGCAAGCGTTATGACTATTGCCCCATGCAGCAGTCGGTTCTTTTCCATGCGAAACCCGTTTACGAAGAGCTTCCCGGTTGGAAGGGCGTCGACATCTCCGAATGCCGCACTTTCGAGGAGCTTCCCGAAAACGCTCAGCGCTACATTGAATATGTGGAGAACTTCGTCGGCGCTCCCATCACGATGATCTCCGTGGCGCCCGAGCGCGATGCGACAATCTACCGCAACTGGTCGTTCGAGTATTGATATAGGTAAGGTGCCCTGGTTAAGGGCACCTTTGTTTTTCCAGGAGCCCGCACGCTGGGCTTGAGTATTCCTGCAAGAAGGGACGAAGCTATGAATATCCTTGTTTTGGGCAGCGGCGGCCGCGAGCATGCCATCGCGTGGGCATTGGCCAAATCCTCTCGTTGTTCCGAGCTTTTCGTCGCTCCCGGCAATGGTGGAACTTCCTCCTTTGCCACCAACGTTTCGGGCGTGAACGCCGAATCCGGCGAGGAAGTGCTGGCGTTTGCCCAGGACCATAATGTTGAGCTGGTGGTCATCGGTCCCGAGGCTCCTTTGGTTGCAGGCGTTGCCGATGTTTTGCGCAAGGCGGGCATTGCGGTCTTCGGTCCCAGTGCCGAGGGTGCTCAGCTTGAAGGCTCCAAAGATTTCAGCAAGCGTTTCATGGCGCGCAACGACATTCCCACCGCGGCTTATGCAACTTTCGATGATGCAGATGCAGCTTGTGCCTATGTTGAAGAGCAGGGCGCTCCCATCGTCGTTAAGGCGGACGGCCTGGCTGCGGGTAAGGGTGTTGTTGTTGCCGAAACCATTGAAGATGCTCTTGCTGCGGTTCGCAATTGCTTTGATGGCGGTTTCGGCGCCGCTGGTGCGCGTGTGGTTATTGAGGAATGCATGCAAGGCCCCGAGTGCTCCATGCTTTCCTTCGTTTCCAATGGTATTTCGCACCCGATGGCTCCCGCGCAGGATCATAAGCGCGCCTACGATGGCGACCTTGGTCCTAATACGGGCGGTATGGGCGTGTACTCGCCCGTTCCCATTGCGACCGCCGAAGAACTGGAGTCGATGCAGGCCATCATGCAGCGTGCTGCCGAAGCTACCAAGGCCGAGTTCGAGCTGGATTATCGCGGTTGCTTGTATGGTGGCTTCATGCTCACCGCGCAGGGCCCCAAGATCGTCGAGTTCAACGCGCGCTTCGGAGACCCCGAAACGCAGGTTGTTCTGCCTCGCTTGGAGTCCGATCTGGTTGAGGTCATGTTTGCTGTAGCCGAGGGTAGGCCCGAGGATGTCAAGCTTGCCTGGTCGGATAAATGGGCGGTAAGCGTTGTCCTGGCAAGCGCCGGCTACCCTGGTTCTTACGAAAAGGGCAAGCTTATCTCCGGCATCGACGCTGCCGAAGCGCTTGATGGCGTGAAGGTGTTCCATGCGGGTACGAAGCTTAACGAAGCGGGAGAGCTTGTTACGAGCGGCGGCCGCGTTCTTAACGTGGTTGCGCTTGCCGACACCTTTGAAGAGGCACGCAACCAAGCCTATGCTGCGGTTGATTTGATTGATTTCGAAGGCAAGCAGTATCGCCGCGACATTGCGGCAAAGGCACTTCGCGGTCGTAGCGCTTGGGCGTAGTGCCTAAGGCTGTAGCGCTAGTTTTGCAGCGAGGCGGCAATGTGCGATGGAAAGAAAAACTTTCTTGACGCGCATGTGAGCTTTGCGTATTATAACTACTCGCGCAAAGCGCATATATGGTCGGGTAGCTCAGTTGGTAGAGCAGCGGATTGAAAATCCGCGTGTCGAGGGTTCAAGTCCCCCTCCGACCACCATTAAATTCAAAAAACGCCCTGTTGAAACGGGGCGTTTTTTATTGTTACGGCCCGATTTAAGCCCTTGTAATTTCAAAAAAAAAAATTTACCCTTTTTCATTGATGCAAAAATGTACATCGAAGGGTATACGCATGAATACAATTGAAGCACAGCAGTCGTTGGCAAAACGCCTGTTGACTGCCTTCTTTGCATTTGCGCTGGTGATTGGCTTGATGCCCATTAGCGCTTGGGCTGAAGGCGATGAAGCTCAAAGCGTCGCAAACCAAGAGCAGCAGTCTGGCCAGGATGAAGGCGATTCTACTGGTGACACCGCAGAAAAGGGTTCCACTGAGGGTGCGGATTCCAGTACAAGCGGTGACGCCGCTGCTGACAAGGGCTCCACCGATGCTGCAAATTCCAACACAAGTGATGACGCTACCGCAGAAAAGGCATCTAGCGATGGGGATGATTCCTCTGCTGGTGAGTCCGCCGAAGAAGGCGTAGCGGCTGCCAGCCTGACCGACGCGGCTAATCCTTCCAGTAAAGAAGGTGATTCAGAGAAGTCCGGCGAGGAAGGTTCCTCTGAGGAGTCCAGTGAAGACGGCATAGCGGCTGCCAGCTTGAACGATGAGGATTCGGTTTACTTCAAGTACTGGAGTCAGATGACAAAAGGCAATGTCTACGACGAGATCGACAACATGTTCAACTTGAAGTGGAGTACTGTTCACGTATATGACGGGGACAACGAATTTACAGCACTTCGTGTCATCAACAAAGGTGATAATTTTCCCGCAATTGACGAAAACCATAGGGGACGGTACAACTTCACGATCAAGTGGAGCAGTGGTCTCTACGATTACACCAAAACACTGATACTCCAAGAGAACGTTGCTGTAAGCACCCCCGATCCTTACGTCACGTATGACGGGAATGACCATAAGTGGGAGCCCGTCGTTACCGGCATGCAAACTGCTCAAAGCCCAGATGGCGAGAAGCTCGTTGAAGGTACCGACTATAGGGTTTTTTATTCCCGCGACGGGAAGGATACCACCGACTTCAAGAGCGCAGGTCAGATTACGGTAACAGTTTACGGTCTTGGCAAATATTCCAGCTACGTCAAGGAAACCAGGACCTATACCATTCAGCCATCGGATACTCTGAGCGTTTCAGGAACTGACTATGAAGGTTGCTATGACGGCGAGTCCCATGGCGATGCCGCTGTAGCTAGCCACACCGAAGGCACTACCATTGAGTACTCTACCGATGGTGAAAAAACCTGGTCTAAAGATGTGCCTACGGTTAAGGGTGTTACTGAAGATGTAGTTACCGTTAATGTACGTGCAACTAACCCAAACTTCAAGGAAAAGGCAGAGGCCAGCTACACGCTTAAGGTTACTCCAGCTAAAGTGACCGCTTACGTTGAAGGTAGCTCCAATACCGTAGGCTACGATGGTCAGTATCACCAAATTTCTAAGTTTAAGGTGACGGAAATCCTTGGCGTTAAAGAAGGCCTTTACGAAGAGAAAAATGTGGTTCTTAAGGACGGCAAAACTGCTTTCGCCGAGGCTAACCAGGCCGGTACTTGGCATATGGGCCTGACAGCGGATTCTTTCGATAATGCCGACTC
>CAVAUO010000083.1:0-7601 GCA_963591685.1 Escherichia coli | reverse complement strand
CGATTGCCGCTGCCAGATAAAGAAGCAGAGCGTTGATAACCAGGTAGAAAACACCAAGGCTAATGATGGTTATCGGCGTTCCGAGGAATTGCAGGATCGGCTTGATCGTGCAATTGAGCACAGCGATGATGAGGGCGATGATGCCCACCGACACGACTTGCGACCCACCGGGGACAAGCGTGATGCCCGGCAAAAGGTACACGCAGACCATAACCGCAACGAATATCCCTAAGATTCGAAGAACGAAATTCATGGGTACGCTCCTTATGACGAGGCTGTGTTAGCGGCATCGCCGCTGTCTCTTTTCTATCAAGAACATGTTACGGTTTCAAGGGAGAAATCAGCCTGAAGGGGGCTATTGCATGATAAACACCATCAAGCGCACCATATGTGAGCGCTCTCTGATAAATAAGGATGCACCTGCGGTTTTAATGGTTTCGGGAGGCTCTGATTCCACGGCGCTTGCCTATCTTATGGCCGATTTGCACCAGAGCGGGGAGTTGGGGAGCCTGGCGGTGCTGCATGTGAATCACATGCTGCGCGGCGATGCCGCCGACGCCGATCAAGCCTTTGTCGAGGAACTGTGCCAGCTGCTCGGCCTGCCCTGCTTCACCTGTCGGATAGATGTGGCTCAGCTTGCCGAGGCAACGGGTGGCAACGTCGAGGCGATCGGCCGCGAGCAGCGCTACCTGGCTGCGCACGAGGCGCTCGAGAGCCTCTGCCGCAACGCCGGCGCTCCTGTGTCCGAGGGGCGCATCTTTACCGCGCATACCCAAAACGATCGCGTCGAGAACTTCTATATGCGCTCCATCAAGGGGACGGGCCCCGGCGGCTTTCGCTCGATGCTCTATGCCAATGGCCCCATCGTGCGTCCCTTGCTGGATGTTTCGCGCGAGGCCTTGCGCGATTACTTGCACGAGCGCGCCGAATCCGGCGAGCCCGTCTGCCGCGATGCCGAGGGCTTTTTATGGCGCGAGGATGCGACGAACGCGCACCTGGATCGTTTTCGCGCCTACGTGCGCGCCCGCGTGGTGCCAAGCTGCGAGCGCCACAACCCACGCTTGCTCGACACGCTCACGCGCACGATGAACCTGATCGCCGACGAGGACGATTTCCTCGATGCTCAGGCGCGCGCGGTCTTTTCCCAGCAGGTCGAGCTCATCGACGAACCAGGCCCCGACACCACCGTGATCGCTGCGCGCTTGGCGCCCGAGTTCGGGGTTGAGCACGTGGTTATCAAGCGCAGGGTGGTGCGCGCGGTTTTGCAGACCTTCCTGGGCGCCGAAGCCCGGATTGACGCCGCAACCATTGAGACGGTGCTTTCCTCATTTGACGAAAGCGGCGCCCCTCGCGGTGGCTTTGTAGCTAATATTCAGGGAGACTTAGCGGTCAGCGCCAACAAATCAGGCGTGCTCATCGAGCCGATGAGCCGTTTCCGCGCTCGTCGCAAGCGCACCGAATAGCATTTCCTGAAAGGAGATTTCGTGGCAGTTCAGCAGATGCCCTTAAACGTCGTTCTTGCATCCGGCAGTCCCCGTCGCAAGCAGCTTTTGGAGGAGGCCGGCATCAAGTTCACGGTGTACCGTCCTTCGCAGGAGGTGGACGAGAGCCTGGAGCCTGACGATATGCGCGACCCCGCCGCCGCAGTCAAGAAGCTTGCGGAGCGCAAGGCCGGTGCAGTTGTGCAGGACATTCTTGCAACCAACCCTAAGGGCGCTGGGCTCATCATCGGCGCCGACACGACGGTTGTTCTTGACGGCGAGATGATGGGGAAGCCCTATTCGGCCGACCATGCGCGCGAGATGCTGCGCAAGCTTTCCGGTCGCACCCACGAGGTGATCACCGGCGTGTCCGTTTGGCTGGTCATGCTCGGCGAGCCGACCGACGAACAGCCCGAGGGTAGTGTCTCCATGGGCTTTAGGAGTTTCCACGAAACCAGTAAGGTGACCTTCAAAGATCTTACCGACGAGGAGATTAAGCGCTACGTCGCTACCGGCGAGACCATCGACAAGGCGGGCGCCTATGCTATCCAGGGCAAGGGTGCGGCGTTGATCGACCATCACGAAGGTGATTACAACAACATCGTCGGTCTTCCGGTTGCCCGCTTGATCGAGGCTTTCCCCGATATTCAGACGGGCGTGATCGAGCTCGACATCCCCTAGGTTTCGTTCGGGCGGCGGGTTTCAATGTTCCGTTTCCGCCCGGTGCGCTTTGTCCCGTCCATCATTCAGACAGTGGAGATTGATTGAAATCGCCGCCCATATGCGTTTAGGTGCGTGGGTGGCGCAATCGGTTTTGATACACTGGCAACTTACCTACTTATTGTTGGGCGCCAGGTGCGCTCAACGCACGTTTTGAAGGAAGATAGCCTGTGCAAGATATGCATCCGCATCTCAAAGAGGTTTTGTTCACCGAAGAGGAAATCCGTAGCCGCGTGGCCGAGATGGGCGCGCAGATTACCAAGGATTACGAAGGCCAGACGGTCGTCCTCATCAGCGTTCTGCGTGGCGCCGCGATTTTCATGTCCGACCTGGCGCGCGAGATCAAATGCCCCATCGAAATGGACTACATGGCGGTTTCGTCCTACGGCAACGGCGCCAAAAGCTCCGGCGTCGTGCGCATTTTGAAGGACCTCACCTCGCAGATCGAAGGCAAGCACGTCCTCATCGCCGAGGACATTCTCGACTCCGGTCTGACCTTGCGCTATCTGATCAACTACCTTAAGTCGCGCAATCCCGCTTCCATTGAGGTGGCAACGCTTTTGCGCAAGAAAACGCGCCTTCAGGCCGACATTAAGTGCCGCTACGTGGGCTTCGAGTGCCCCGACGAGTTCATCGTGGGCTACGGCCTCGACTATAACGAGCGCTATCGCAACCTGCCCTACATCGGCATTCTGAAAGACGGAATCATCCAAGATTAGCGCTCGTCGCCGTGCGCATTAGCCGCGAACAGCTGTCACCACTGGCAAAGCAGTAAGGAACTTCATGCCAAAGAAAAATAAAAATCGCAAGACGCCCAATGTGCGTTCGAGCATCGCAACGGGAGTCATCTTCCTGTTGATCGCCGTCTTCTTCATGACGATGATGTCTCGCTCCATGGGTACGAACAACGGGATCACCGAAACCGACTCGCTTGTTTCGTCCGAGTTCATGCAGGCGGTCGATCAGGGTCGCGTCGAGTCGGTCGTCTACGACACCGGTGCCGAGACCATCTCGGGCGTTTACTATCCTGCCAACACTGCAGGCGCCTCTATCTCCGGCGCTTTCAATACCGGCTTTGATGCCCTGAACGCTGCGCTCGGTGCCCAAAAGGGTTCCGATGGCAAGCGCCTGTCCACCATCGAAACCAGCGTCTTGCAGGTTAAGGACCTGGGCGACAAACACAACTTCACCTGTGTTTGGGTTGGTCAGAACTCGCTTGACACCTTGATGGCCGCTCATTCCGAGATTCAGTACAGCCAGACCTTGGCCAGCCCTTGGGGTTCCATTCTCTTGAGCATCCTGCCGATGATCCTGATCTTCGGTTTGCTCATCTACTTCTTCACGCAGATGAGCAAGGCAAACGGCTCTCAGATGCAGTTCGGCAAGAACAAAGCCAAGAAGATGATCCAGGAGCATCCCGACGTTAAGTTTGCCGATGTTGCCGGCGTCGACGAGGCCGTCGAGGAGATGCAGGAGATTAAGGACTTCCTTGCCAACCCCGCCAAATACCAGGCCATGGGCGCCAAAGTGCCCCGCGGCTGCTTGCTGGTGGGCCCCCCGGGCACTGGTAAGACCTTGCTTGCCCGCGCGGTCGCAGGCGAGGCCGGCGTTCCTTTCTTCAGCATTTCCGGTTCCGACTTCGTCGAGATGTACGTCGGTGTTGGCGCTTCCCGTGTGCGCGACCTGTTCAAGGAAGCCAAGGAAAACGCCCCTTCGATCATCTTCATCGACGAGATCGACGCCGTTGGTCGCCAGCGTGGCGCCGGTTTGGGCGGCGGTCACGACGAGCGCGAGCAAACCTTGAACCAGCTGCTCGTCGAGATGGACGGCTTCGAGACCAACGATTCCGTCATCTTGATCGCGGCTACCAACCGCTCCGACGTTCTTGACCCCGCGCTTCTGCGCCCGGGCCGCTTCGACCGTCAGATCGTGGTGGACAACCCCGACCTTAAGGGCCGTCGCCGCATTCTGGACGTTCATGCCGCCAACAAGCCCATGGCTTCCGATGTCGACCTGGATTCGCTCGCTTCTCTGACCCCGGGCTTCAGCGGTGCTGAACTGGCCAACCTTCTTAACGAGTCCGCCCTGCTTGCGGCTCGTCGTGGTCAAAAGATCATCACCAACAAAGAGGTCCAGGACTCCATGGAGCGCGTTATCGCCGGTCCCGAGCGCAAGGGCCGCATCCTCTCCGAGTCTACTCGCAAGACCTTGGCCTACCACGAAAGCGGTCATGCCTTGGTTGGTCACCTTTTGCCCTTGGCCGATCCCGTGCACAAGATCACCATCATCAGCCGTGGTCGTGCCCTTGGCTACACCTTGAGCATTCCCGCCGAAGATCAGGTTCTTAACTCGCGCAATCAGATCCGCGATGAGCTTGCCGTCTTTTTGGGCGGTCGCGTTGCCGAGGAGATCTTCTGCGAGGACATCACAACCGGCGCTTCCAACGACCTTGAGCGCGCCACCAAGATGGCCCGTTCCATGATCACCACCTACGGCATGTCCGAGCGCCTGGGCCACCAGATGTTCGGCCAGCCCAACCACGAGGTCTTCCTTGGTCGCGATTACGGCAACACGCAGGATTACTCCGAGGAAACCGCGCGCCTCATCGACGAAGAGGTTTCGGCCTTGATGCGTGAGGCTCACGACCGTGCTTACGAGATCTTGATGGCCCACAAAGATCAGATGGATCTTATGGCTTCGGTCCTGCTCGAGCGTGAGACCGTCGACGGCGAAGCTTGCCAGGCGCTGCTCGACAACCGCTGGTCCGAGTATCTGCTTAAAGAGCAGAACGGCGAAACCCCTGCCGCCAAGGCATCCGCCGAGGTCGCAGCTGCCAACGCTGCCGATGCCGGTGCTGTTGCTCCTGCTGGTGCGCCCGTGGTTGCTCCTGGGACCGATGCTCCAACGAGCGGGGGCTCTGCTCAGGGTTAGGGGCTTCGCTTTTCAGCAAGGATGTAATCCTTATACCTATTGAGTCTCATGGCCGGATTCGGAGCACTTCCGAATCCGGCCTTTTGCTACAGTGGAAGCAAGCATTTACGGCATCCTCGGCTTTCGTGTTAGGGGGCAACGACCAAGGTGCTCTTTGGGGCGCCCTTGTTTGCCCGACCATGATGGCCGGGACGTCTTCTTTGAAAGGACGATAATGATTTGGCATTGCGCTGAATATGATTTCGATACTCGCAACCCGGTGATCATGGGCATCCTGAACGTGACCCCCGATTCCTTCAGCGACGGCGGCTCTTACGCCGATGCCGATGCGGCTGTTGTCGCCGCAAAGCAGATGGTTGCCGAGGGCGCCCTCATTATCGACGTCGGGGGAGAGTCTACCCGCCCCGGCGCCAACCCCGTTACGGAGGAAGAGGAGCTTGCGCGCGTTCTTGAAGTGGTGAAGCGCTTGGCCGCCGACGGTGTTTGCGTCAGCGTCGATACGCGCCATCCTGCGGTTGCCGAAAAGTGCGTGCAGGCGGGCGCTGCCATCATCAACGACGTCACCGGCTTCCGCGATCCCGAGATGGTGCGCGTTGCCGCTGCCTGCGATGCCGGTTTGGTCGTCATGCATATGCAGGGCGACGACCCGCGCACCATGCAGGACGAGCCCCATTACGACGACGTGGTTAAGGAGGTCTGCGATTATCTGCAGGCGCGCGCCGCCGAACTTGAGGCGGCTGGCATCGCCCGAAATCGCATCTGCCTTGATCCGGGTCCCGGCTTTGGCAAAACGGCCAAGCAGACCATTGAGCTCATGCGCAACTTCAACGCGCTCGTCCGTCTGGGTTATCCCACCATGGTCGCCGTTTCGCGCAAGAGCTACATCGGTTACGCCTACCACATCGACGAACCCGCCAAGCGTGACGATGCTTCCGCTGCTGAGGCAGTGATGGCCTGCGAGCTTGGCGCTTTCGTGGTGCGTGCCCATAACGTCGCCGCGCACGTGGCCGCCCTGAAGGAGAACCTTCGCCCCTATGCGCTCATCGGCATGGGATGCAACGTTCCTTTGGTGGCCGACGAAGGCGAGGAGCTTGAGGGTAAGAAGGCGATGCTCAACCAGGCCATTCTTGAGATGTGCATGATGCCCGACACGCAGCTCATCGACATGTCCGACTTCTACGAAAGCGAGCCCGCCTACATGGAAGACCAGGACAGCTTCGTGAACGCTGTGGCTCTGGTGCGCACGGGCTTGCCCCCGCAGGAACTGCTGAAGTACTTGAATACCATCGAGGATTCCCTGGGTCGCGTTCGCACTATCAAAAACGGACCGCGAACCTGCGATTTGGATATCCTTGATTATCAGGGATACGTGTCAGACCTGGAGCACCTGACCTTGCCGCATCCGCTTCTTGTTGAAAGGGATTTCGTGGTCCGGCCGCTTTTGGATATCCTGCCCAACCACGTTTTGTCCGACGACACCGTGGTCACCCTGGAAACCGTCACCGTTGGAAAGGCACGAAAATGCTAGCCGATTGGAACATGCATACCTTTGAGCAAGTCGATTCGACCAACGAGCTCATCAAACAGAAGCTTCACGAGGGAGTGCCCGAAGGCTACGTGGTGGCAGCTTTCGAACAAACGGGGGGCTATGGCCGCCAGGGGCGCGATTGGTCGAGCCCTGTCGGTGGCTTGTACATGTCCTTTGCCCTCCGTCCGCAAAAGCCTCTGTTGGAGCAGCTTACCGTACCCTTGGTTACCTGCCTTGCGGTGAAGAGCGCCTGCTGGAAGGCCTTGGATATCCCCGATGTTCAGATCAAGTGGCCCAACGACCTTCTTTGCCGCGGCTCCAAGATCTGCGGCATCTCCACCGACAAAGTGGGAGATGGCCTGTGCATCGGCATCGGCCTGAACGTTTTCAGGCCCTGCGGTGAGGCCACCGCGTCCGACCGTTACCGCTTCGGCTACGTGGCCGAGTTGGGCTCGGTGTCGGTGCCCGCCTATGCCGACGCCGATGGCTTGGCTGGCTCGCAGATGGCCCTTATTACCGACCTTCAGCAAACCCTGCTCGAGGAGTTTCGTGCCTACTACGAACGCTGGTGCACAGAAGGCTTTGCGGGCGTTTACGATGAGTATTCCCGGGCCATGTACAACATCGGAAATTATGTCGCCCTGGAAAACCTTGAGGGCGAGACCACTGCGGAAGGCCTGGTTCGCGGCGTTGATATTGAGGGTGCGCTTTTGGTTGAGCGCCCGGATGGTACTTTGTTCAGCTGCCATTCCGGCGAAATCCACGTGGCCAGCAAGCCCATCCCCGAATAGGCTGACTCAGGCCCTGCTGGCAAGCTTAAGAACAAGAGCGCCCTTCTTCCCTGGCTTTAGGAAGAAGGGCGCTCTTTCTTTTCCGCGTTGGTTTTGCTTCCTGCAGGCGTCGAGGGTTTCGATCCCGCATGCTGGCTATCCGCTAAGGAA